>CALINM010000001.1 GCA_938045315.1 uncultured bacterium
TAAAAAAATTTTTATAAAAATAAAATTTCGTTGACTTTTTTAAGCTGTAATTGTTATTATCAAAAAAAACAAAAAAGGAGATTCATCCATGATAAAAAGAAAAAAGATAACGATAGTGGGAGCAGGAAATGTAGGAGCGACTGCTGCTCATTGGGCTGCTTCTAAAGAATTAGGTGATATAGTTTTAGTTGATATTGTTGAAGGAGTTCCTCAAGGTAAAGGGCTCGATTTGCTGGAGGCAATGCCGGTTGCTGGTTCAGATGTAAATATTATTGGGACTAACGGTTATGAAGAAACAAGAGATTCTGATGTAGTTATTATAACTGCCGGTATTCCAAGAAAACCAGGTATGAGTAGAGATGACCTAATAACCACAAATACTAATATTGTAAAAGCTGTAACTGAACAGGTTTGCAAATATTCACCAAATGCTTTTATAATTGTAGTTTCTAATCCTCTTGATGCGATGACTTATGTGGCATATAAGATAAGTGGTTTTCCAAGAAATAGAGTGATGGGAATGGCTGGCGTCCTTGATACAGCAAGGTTTAGAACCTTCCTTGCTCAGGAACTAAATGTTTCTGTGGAAGATATTGTTGCTTTTGTTCTGGGTGGGCATGGGGATACAATGGTACCCCTTGTTAGATATTGCTCTGTAGGTGGAATACCTGTCACTAAATTGATTTCTAAGGAGAGATTAGACGAGATTGTAAAAAGAACGAGGGATGGTGGTATAGAAATCGTTAATTATTTGAAAACTGGTAGTGCTTACTATGCACCGTCTATATCAGCTGTCGAGATGGCTGAAGCCATTTTGAAGGATAAAAAAAGAATTATGCCAGTAGCAGCATATCTTGAAGGAGAATATGGTCATAGAAATGTTGTTTGTGGTGTCCCAGTAAAGTTAGGTGGAAATGGTATAGAGTATATTTATGAGCTTGAATTCACTGATGAAGAAAAAGAGATGTTTGAAAAATCTGTAAAGTCTGTTCAAGAATTAATATCAAAAACTAACCTTTAAACATTATGAAAAAGGTAAGTGAAGAAAAGATTGTAGAGACAGTGAAAGAACTCTTTCTTGATGCTGTGAAGCTGCTTCCTGAGGACGTTTATTGCGCCTTTCAGGAAAGCTTGAGGGTTGAAGAATCACCCCTTGGCAAGGCTGTTTTAGAGCAGTTGATGGAAAATAAAAAAATAGCTGAAAGTGAAGGTATGGCCCTTTGTCAAGATACGGGATTTGCTGTTGTATTTATTGAATGGGGGAATAAAGTAATTTTTGAAGGAGAGGATCTTTTTAAGGCAGTAAATGAAGGAGTAAGAAAAGCTTATAGTGAAGGTTATTATAGAAAATCTATTGTTAATGATCCTCTATTTGATAGGAAAAATACAGGCGACAATACTCCTTGTTTACTCCATTTTGAGTTTGTTTCAGGTGAAAATGTAAAAATTATTGCTGCTCCCAAAGGTGGTGGTAGTGAAAATATGAGTGCTATAAAAATGCTTAGACCAGCTGATGGAATAGAGGGGGTAAAAAAATTTGTTTTAGAAACTGTTGAAAAAGCTGGTGGCAATCCCTGTCCACCAATAATAGTTGGTGTGGGGATAGGTGGGACATTTGAAAAAGCTGCATATCTTTCTAAAAAAGCTCTCTTAAGAGAAGTTGGGAAACATAATAAAGATCTCAGGTATGCAAAATTAGAGGAAGAACTTCTTACTGAAATCAATAAACTCGGAATTGGTCCTATGGGTTTTGGTGGCAGGGTAACTGCTTTAGCAGTTAATATAGAATATTATCCATGTCATATAGCCAGTTTACCAGTTGCTGTTAATATTCAATGTCATAGTGCAAGGCATAAAGAGGTAATTTTATAATGGCAAAAAAAATAAAAACCCCTTTGACAGAAGATGTTATTGAGGATTTAAAATGTGGCGATCTTGTAGAAATTACTGGCGTAATATACACGGCAAGGGATGCCGCTCATAAAAGATTGGTGGATTTGATAAAGGAGGGTAAGAATTTGCCATTTGATTTAAGGGGTGCAATCATTTATTATGTGGGACCTACTCCTGCTAAACCTGGTAAAGTTATAGGATCAGCAGGACCAACAACAAGCTATAGAATGGATCCTTACGCACCATTTCTTTTGGAAAAGGGATTGAAAGGTATGATTGGGAAGGGAAAGCGATCAAAAGAAGTAAGGGATGCTATTATTAAATATAAAGGCATATATTTTGCTTCAACGGGAGGTGCCGCGGCTCTTCTTGCCAAGCATATAAAAAGTGCTGAAGTAGTAGCTTATGAGGATTTGGGGCCTGAGGCAATCAGAAGACTTTATGTGGAAGATTTTCCAGCAATAGTTGTAAATGATATTTATGGAAATGATCTTTATGAAGAGGGAGTGAAAAAATATAAAAAAAAATGAGTAAAAAGCTCCAGTTTTACCTAAGAAGATTGCATGGTGTAACAGGGATTTTTCCACTGGGATATTTTTTATACTATCACTTACAAAATATGAGTTCCCTATCATCTCAAAATATTATTTTAGGTTTTCTTTTTTTATGGTTACCTCTTTTGTTCCACGGTCTTTACGGCATGTACATAACTTATGAAGGTAGTATAAATATTGGTTGTTATAGTTATTGGCGCAATTACATGTATTTTTTTCAGAGATGGACGGGAATTGTTATCTTTATTTTTCTTATCTGGCATGTTTATATAATGAAGTTCAGTAGTTTTTCTGCCGGTGGACTGAATAATTTTGTTCTTTTCGCTGGTGTGATCATTGCAATTTTTCATGTTGCTAATGGAATCTTTGGTTTTCTCGTGGATGTGGGTATTGTTGTAGGAGAAAAGGCTCAAAAAGTAGCGGTAGGTATTAGCATGATATTTTTTATAATTTTTGCAATTTTTGGTATTCATAAATTTTATAACTTTATACAGTAGGAGATTAAGTTGTCAGCGGGTTGTGAAGTAATAGTAGTGGGTGGTGGTTTGGCAGGATTGATGGCAACCATAGTTGCCTGCGAAAACAATTTGAGGGTTAAGCTCTTTACCCTTCTGCCTGCAAAACGTTCTCATTCCGTTTGTGCCCAGGGTGGTATAAATGCTTCTGTTAATACAAAAGGTGAAGGGGATAGCCCTGATATTCATTTTTATGAGACCATATATGGTGGTGATTTTCTTGCCAATCAACCGCCGGTAAAGGCCATGTGTGAAAATGCACCGAATATTGTTTATTTACTCGATAGAATGGGTGTTATGTTCAATAGAACCCCCGAAGGATTTCTTGATTTTAGGAGGTTTGGAGGGACGAGATATCACAGAACAGCCTTTGCAGGAGCAACAACGGGTCAACAAATCTTATATGCCCTTGATGAACAGGTTAGACGTTTCGAAGCAAGTGGTCTTGTTAAAAAATTTACAGGTTGGGAATTTTTAAGAGCTATAATCGATGATAATAATATTTGTCGTGGGATAGTGGCAGGTAATATTAATACACAGGAAATCGAATATTTTAAAGCAGATGCCGTCGTTATTGCTACTGGTGGGCTGGGCATGATATTTGGAAAAAGTACTAATTCAGTTATCTGCACAGGCTCGGCCCAATCAATTCTATACAAGCAAGGTGTAAAATATGCCAATGGCGAATTTATACAGGTTCATCCCACAGCTATTGCTGGTGGAGATAAATTAAGGCTTATATCTGAATCTGTTCGTGGCGAAGGTGGCCGAATCTGGACATATAGAGATGGTAAGCCCTGGTATTTTCTTGAAGAGAAATATCCCAAGTATGGCAATCTTGTTCCAAGAGACATCGCAAGCAGAGAAATTTTCAATGTTTGTGTGAATATGGGATTGGGTATAGATGGGAAAAATCAAGTATATCTTGATGTTACTCATATAGATAGGGAGACCCTTGAGTATAAACTTGGTGGGGTTTTAGAGATATATGAGAAATTTATGGGCGAGGATCCCTATACAAGACCTATGAAAGTATTTCCAGCTGTACATTATACCATGGGAGGACTTTGGGTTGATTATGATCAAATGACAAATATAAAAGGTTTATTTGCAGCTGGAGAGTGTGAATATCAGTATCATGGTGCAAATAGATTAGGTGCTAACTCACTTCTTTCCTGTATTCATGGTGGTATGGTTGCTGGTAGAAAAATAGCAGATTTTATAAAAGGACTTGAAAAATCCTGTGATGATATTGAGGGAAGAGTGTTTGAAAGGGAAAAAAACCTTGTTTTAGCTAAATTTGAAAAATTAAAATCCATGAAAGGTAATGAAAATCCCTATCAACTTCATAAAGAGCTTGGAGAATTAATGACCGAAAATGTTACAGTCATAAGATACAACGATAAATTAGAAAGAACCATTGTTAAGATTAAGGAAATGAAGGAAAGATTTAAAAATATTGATATCCTTGATAATTCAGATTTTGGCAATCAGACTCTTTTCTTTGCAAATCAACTCGAAAATATGTTAGATTTAGCCCTTGTAATAACAAAGGGAGCGCTTTTGAGAAATGAGAGCCGGGGGAGTCACTATAAACCTGAGTTTCCACAAAGGGATGATGAGAATTTTCTGAAAACTACAATCGCTATTTATGATGAGAAAAGTGATGAACCACAAATAACTTATGAACCAGTGGATATATCATTAATCAAACCAGTGGCAAGGAAGTATGACTGATGAAAATAAGAGTGATTGTTGAGAGAAGAAAAACTCCTTTATCAAGTCCTTATATCAATGAGTTTGAAGTAAATGTTGAAGAATCTGCAAATGTAATTTCAGTACTTATGGAGATCAGAAAAAATCCAGTAACTGTTACAGGCGAAAGAGTATCGCCAGTTTCTTTTGAGTGTAGTTGTTTAGAAGAAGTATGTGGTGCCTGTACAATGAATATTAATGGCGTAGCAAGACAGGCGTGTAGTGCCCTTGTTAAAAATTTAGGTAATAAAATATATTTATCACCTTTGAGAAAATTTCCTGTTTTAAGAGATCTTATTGTGGACAGAAAAAAGATTTTTGAGGGGCTAAGAAGGGTTAAAGCCTGGATACCCATTGATGGTACACATGGATTGGGTCCTGGGCCAAAAGTGTCTGAGAAAATACAGAGAATTGGTTATAAAATTTCTAGATGCATGAGTTGTGGGGTCTGCATGGAGGCATGTCCTCAGGTCAATGATAGGTCAAATTTTATTGGTCCCGCAGTTATAGCACAGGTTTTGCTTTTTAATATGCATCCTACTGGAGCTATGATAAAAGAAGATAGACTGGAATCACTCATTGATGAAGGTGGTATATCAGAGTGTGGTAATGCTCAAAATTGCGTTAAAGCATGTCCTAAGCAAGTTCCGCTCACGTATTCCATAGCTAAATTAAATAGGGACACACTTTTTTATAGTATAAAAAGGTTACTTGATTCTTGAAGCTTTTTGGGGGGTAATATGAAAATTGTTTTAAATAGAGAGAAATTAAATTCTTTCTACGTTCAGACTATTAAAGATATTTCATTACAAAAAATTATGAGTTGTTATCAGTGTGGAAAATGTACTGCTGGTTGCCCCGTTGCAGATTTTATGGATGTTGTCCCAAATGAAATGATGCGGTTAGTTATGCTTGGTGAAATTGAAAAACTTCTTTCTTCAAAAGCTATCTGGCTCTGTACTTCATGCTTTCAATGTGGAACTCGTTGTCCAAAGGGAATTGAGGTTCATAGAGTTTTTGAAGCATTAAGAAGTATAGCACTAAGGGAAGGTAAAAATTATACAGATATTGAGAAGCTTTCTGAAGATGTTCTTGATGAGATACCACAACAGGGGATAATTGCTGGATTTAGAAAGTTTGAGTCTCTTGAATAAGACGGGGCTGTGTAAAAAAAGATAACTTTATTTTAAAAGGGGATATAAATGGTTAGTTATCCGTATTTTCCTGGGTGTGCGCTTAGCACTAAGGCAAAAGCACTTGATATATGTGCGAGGGAAGCTATGAAATCTCTAGGATATGATTTAAAAGAGATAGATGATTGGACATGTTGTGGTGCTGTTTTCCCTCTTGCTGAAGATGAACATATAAGGTTAGTATCGCCTGCAAGAACAATATTTAAGGCTTCAAAAATTTCTGATAAATTAGTTACTCTTTGTTCTGCTTGCTTCAATGTTTTAAGAAGAAGCCAAAAAGTTTTGAAAGAAAATTTAGAAAAAAGACAGAGGGTTCAAAATTACATGGAAGAAGAGGCAGTGGAAAACTATCCAGAAAATTTAAGGGTTATTCATCTAATCGAGATTTTAAAGGATGAGATAGGGTTTGAAAACCTGACACAAAAAATAAAAAAATCTTTAAAGGGGCTTAAAATTGCTCCTTTTTATGATTGTTTGACATTCAGGCCACCAAAGGAGATGGAATTTGAAGATCCTGAAAATCCAAGGATTTATTCAAACTTTGTAACAGCCCTTGGTGGAGAAGCTATTGATTTTTCATATAGAAGTGAATGCTGTGGAGCTCATATTTCTGTGAGTAATCCAGAAGTTTCATTGGAATGTTCAATGAGAATCTTAGATAGTGCAAGGCGAGTTGGGGCTGAAGCTCTTCTAACATCTTGTCCCCTCTGTCATTATAATTTAGATGCCAGACAAAAGGAGATGGTGGAAAAAAGAATAGATTTCAAACCCATGCCTGTATTTTATTTAACACAGCTTTTAGGAATAGCTTTAGAGTTACCAGAAAACTTATTGGGATTTGAAAAAAATTATGTTTCACCTTTGCCCTTGCTAAAAGAGAGAGGGCTTTTATAGGGGAGTTGAGAAATGAAAAAGATTGGCTTATTTATATGTCATTGTGGGAGTAACATTGCAGGAACAATTGATATTCCAGAGGTAAAAAAGTTTTTTAGTGGTTATGATGATATAGAGATCTCAGATGATTACAAATATATGTGTTCTGAACCAGGGCAAAAAAAGCTAAGAGATGCAATAGTAGATAGACAGTTAGATGGTGTTGTTGTTGCTTGTTGCTCACCAAGGATGCATGAGATTACGTTTAGAAATGCAGCGCAATCGGCAGGGCTTAACCCATATAAAGTTGAAATTGCAAATATTCGTGAACAATGTAGCTGGGTCCATCAAAAAGAAAAGGGTAAGGCAACTGAGAAAGCTATAGATATAATTAAAACTATGATTGAAAAGGTAAAAAGGGATGAACCCCTCAAGCCAATAGAATTTGAAATAACAAAAAGGGCATTGGTAATCGGTGGCGGGATTGCGGGTATAACAGCTGCCGTTGATATTGCAAATGCTGGCTACGAAGTGATACTTGTTGAGAGAAGGCACTCAATAGGTGGGAAAATGCTCGAGCTTTCTGAAACATTTCCTACACTTGATTGTGCGCAATGTACGTTGACACCAAAAACTGTTGAAGCAGGAAGACATCCCAAAATTAAGCTAATGGTTTATTCCGAAGTGGAAGAAGTCAAGGGTTATATAGGTAATTTTGATATAAAAATAAGAAGGAAGGCGTCATTTGTGGACTGGAATAAATGTACTGGATGTGGGTTATGTCAGGAGAAGTGTCCAACAAAAACTGAATCTGAATTTGATCATGGTCTTGGTGAAAGGAAGGCAATATATACGTTATCACCGCAAGCAGTACCTAATAAACCAATAATTGATAAAAACAGCTGCAGATTTTTTAGAGAGGGCAAATGCAGGGTATGCGAAAAGGTATGTCCCGTACAAGCAATCAATTATGAAATGAAAGATGAAATTGTAGAAGAAAAGGTAGGTGCAATAGTGGTTGCTACGGGATATGAGATTCTTGAGACAGATAAAATTCCAGAATATGGATATGGTATATATAAAGATGTCATAGATGGTCTTCAATTCGAAAGGTTGAATTCTGCATCAGGCCCTACAGCAGGTGAAATAAGAAGACCGTCAGATGGAAAGATACCTAAGGAGGTTGTTTTCATTAAATGTGTTGGTTCAAGAGATCCCGAGAAAGGTATACCCTACTGTTCAAGAATATGCTGTATGTATTTAGGTAAACATGCAAGGTTATATAAACATAAAGTACCTGATGGACAGGCATATCTTTTCTATATGGATATTCGTTCCTTTGGAAAGGGTTATGAAGAGTTTATACAACAGTCTATGGAAGAGGCAAATTTATTATACATACGTGGTAGAGTAGCGAGAATAATGCAAGAGGGTGACAAGTTAGTTGTTTGGGGTGTGGATACGTTATCAGGGAGGAAGGTTGAAATTAAAGCGGATATGGTAGTTTTAGGTACAGCTGTTTTGCCCTCAAAGGGTGCGGCTGAGCTAGGAAAGATTTTAAGAGCCGCAACTGATGAATACGGATTTTTTAGCGAAGCTCATATTAAATTAAAACCTGTAGAAAGCATGACAGGGGGTATTTACTTAGCTGGTTGTGCACAATCCCCAAAAGATATACCAGATACAGTAGCACAGGCAGGCGCAGCAGCGGCAAAAGTATTATCACTTTTTGGGCAGGAGAAAATGATACAGGAGCCACTTATTGCTTGTGTGGACTATGATCTTTGCAGTGGTTGTGGTGTTTGTGTAGTCGCATGTCCATTTGATGCCAGGATGTTAGATCAAGAAGAAAGAATTAGTATTGTGAACGAAGCATTGTGTCAGGGATGTGGTGCCTGTGTCTCTGCATGCCCCAATAAGGCATGTCAGTTAAAAAATGCTTCGCCAAAAACATATATAGCAATGGTAGATAAATATTTATAGGGTGTTTTAATGAGAGTGTTAGAAATTAATGATCTTACTAATCAAAATATACTGCTTTGCTATCAATGTCAAAAATGTACTGCCACATGTCCCGTTTCTAATTATATGGATATAAAACCCGATGTGGTAGTTAGAATGGCTATAAATGGGAAGATAAATGAGTTGATGAGATGTAAAACAATTTGGCTTTGTACGGGTTGTGAAACTTGCGGCAGTAGATGCCCCAATCTTATTAGCGTAGGTAAAATTAATGAGTATTTAAGACAGCTTGCCTTCGAAAATAATATTGAGCCAGCAATTAAGCCTGCATTAGAAATTCATAGGGCATTTTTAAATAGTATTGAACGATTTGGAATTGTTCATGAAGCAAGTATGCTTGCAGAATTTAAAATAAGAACAAAAGATTTTTTCAGTGACTTAAAATTGGGAATTAAAATGTTTTTGAAAGGTAAAATCCCCTTAAAGCCTCATACCATAAAGGGGATTAGAGAAATTAAAAGGATGTTTGAAGAAAAATGAAAAGAATTATTTATTATCCAGGATGTACACTCCATTCTACTGCCTATGAATATGGTAATTCAACAGAGGCGGTGTTAAAACATTTAGGTATAGAGTTTGAAGAAATACCTGATTGGAACTGCTGTGGTGCTGCATCAGCTAAAAGTTTAAACCATAGACTATCCATACTCCTACCAGCAAGAAACTTAAGAAATGCTGCAGATCTTGCTGGTGATGTTTATGTTCCCTGTGCTGGTTGTTATAACAACCTTATGAAGGCTAAGAAGGCTATGGAGAATGAAGAAGGTAGGGAAGAGATAGAAAAAAAATTAGGTAAGTTTCACAGAATACCTGAAGTTTATCCTTTAATGAATCTTTTCATTGATGATAAGGTTTTGAAAAAACTGTCTGAAAACAAATTAAACACAGATGTGAAAATTGCATGTTATTATGGATGTGCATTTTTAAGGCCTGAAGAAATACTGCAAAATGAAAATCCCGAATTACCAAAATCAATTGATACAATCTTAAATACCTTAGGTGTACATACAGTAGAATGGCCACTTAAAAGTTTTTGTTGTGGTGGTGATTTAAGTCTTGCAAGTAGTGATATTGTCTCTGTGCTTGTAGAAAAGATATTGATTTATGCTATTGAGGCAGGGGCAAGTGCCATTGTAACTGCCTGTCCTTTATGTCAAGCAAATTTAGAGATGCGGCAGAAAACCAAGATGCCCGTATTTTATTTTACTGAAATAATTGGAATAGCTCTTGGCATTGATGAAAATAAATGGTGGAAAAAGCACCTGGTTGATCCTGGTAATGTTGTTTCTAAATTGAAAGGGGGAAGGTAATGATTAAACCAGTAGTAGTAGTTGGTTCTGGTTTTTCTGGTCTTTCAAGTGCATTTCATATTGCTGAGGCTGGTTTGCCCGTTATAATCTTAGAAAAGAAAGATAAAATTGGTGGATACTTCCCTCGTTTAAAAAGGCAGTTTCCCACAAATACCTGTGGTGTGTGTTTTATGCATCCCCACTATCCTGCTTATTGCCCTTACATAGAAGCGGAAAGACATGAAAATATAAATATTTTTACAAATGTTAGCATCGAAAATATTATAAATAAAGATGAAAGTGTAGTGGTTGAATATACTTCCCATGGTAAAGCACATAATATTGAGGCTCAGGCTGTAATAATTGCAACTGGCTATGAACCTTTTGATATATCTAACAAACCTGAATTAGGAGGTGGTTTATATTCGAATGTTTTTCCGGCTCTAATTTTTGAAGATTATTTATACGATAACATAACAGAAAATAAATCTTTACCTTATAAGAAAATTGCTTATATACAATGTGTGGGGTCAAGAGATTTAAAAATAAAGCAACCCTACTGTTCATCTTTCTGTTGTATGTATGCTTTAAAACAGGCAATGTTTATAAAAGAATTTAACCCTGAAGTTGAAATAACGATTTTTTATATGGATATAAGAGCTTTTGGTAAAGAATATGAAAGATATTATATGGATGCTAAAAGAAAGGGTATAAATTTTGTTAGAAGTGCTGTGGCATCTGTTAAAAAAAGACCCTCTACAGGTAAGCTTGAAATTTTGTACACAAAAGATGGAGATGCAAGGGAAGAAAGTTTTGATGCAGTGGTACTCTCACAAGGTGCTACCATAGGAAGAGATATAGTTGAACTGTTGAAAAAATTGGATATTCAGATAGATTTTTATGAGTCAGTTCCTTTTAAAGATAGAGAAATTCGAAAAAATATTTATATAACAGGTTCTATTTTTGATCCCATGGATATACCTGATGCTGTAATTGATGGAATTTCTGTGGCAGCAAGAATAATATCTAAAAATATTATTACTCCAAAGCTACACAATGTATTAAAAGTAAAAAAACAAAAGATCAGCAAAATAGGTGTATTTTTATTCCAGTGTGATGATAGTGTTGATGAAATTGTAAGGGCTATTTTCCCAGAAACAATAAAAGTTAAAGATGAAGAGGAACTAAGTTTTGCAATTTCTCAAAATAATATAGAAGGTGCAGTTGTTATTTCGAATGATATTAGATTAACAGAGGCTAAAGTGGAAAATAAAAACTACTGTGGACTGCATTTAGATTCTTTAATTTTTATTCCCGCTTATAATAATGCTCTTCAAAAAGAAATAGAGGCATCTATTTTAAGATTAAAACAGGTGAAAAGAAGTAGTTATATGCCAAAAAACTTAAATGGTAAAGTTTGTGTTATTGGTGGTGGACTTGCAGGACTTGTAGTATCTAACTTTCTGGCGAAGATAGGCTTTAATGTGGTTATTGTTGAAAAAGATCAAATACTTGGAGGTAGATTGCGTGAAATTCCATCAAGGACTGATCTAATTAAACGCTATATAAATGATGCTGAAAATAATCCAGGTATCGAGATATTTCTGAATACGGAGGTTAAAAGTGTATCAGGAAGATTTGGTGATTTTGTGTTGCAACTTGAATCTAAAGAGGAAACAAGAAAAATAAAAGTTGATGCTATCGTGATAACAACAGGTGGTAAACCAAGAAAAAATATTTTAAGTTATGAAGATGGGAAGAGGGTTTTTACAAATTTTGATTTTGAGAAAAGGGGTGATGAAATTTTAAAAAGCAATAAAGTTGTATTTATTCAGTGTGCTGGTTCAAGGACGGAGGATAACCCGGTATGTTATAAAGTATGTTGTAAAAAAGCTGTTA
>CALINM010000002.1 GCA_938045315.1 uncultured bacterium
AAATTGTCTTAAAATGTTCATTTATAAATGGATTATCCCATTGTTGTGGAGGATTGATAAATTCTTCTAGATGAATGGATTCTTTTTTATTAGGTAGATTTATATGTTCCCATGCTTCATCAGTTGTAAATGCCATAATTGGAGATAAAAGATTTACGAGAACTCTGAAGGTTTCGAAGACAACAGTTTGAGAAGCACGTCTTTTTAAGTCATTTTTACTATTCACATAGATTCTATCTTTAAGAATATCAAGGTATATGGAACTTAGATCGGTTATGCAAAAATTATGTATCAGGTGGAAAATTGTATGCAAATCAAAAGATGAATAAGCTTTTCTAACTTTGCTATTAAGATGATAAAGTCTATGAAGCAATGCTTTATCTAAATTTGAAAGATTTTTGTAATCCATATAGTTTTTTTCATAATCGTAATCTGCCAGAACCCCTAACATATATCTTAGAGTATTTCTTATTCTTCTATATGCATCAATTAGTCTACTAAGTATCTCATTTGAAATTCTAATGTCTTCTTTATAATCTTCCGATGCAACCCATATTCTTAATATCTCTGCACCATATTTATTTATAACTTCCTGTGGGGAAATAACATTTCCAAGAGATTTAGACATTTTTCTTCCCTCTGCGTCTACAACAAAACCATGGGTGAGAACGCTTTTGTAGGGACTTTTATTATAGTTGGCACAAGCTGTTAGTAGTGAGCTATGAAACCATCCCCTATGCTGGTCTGAACCTTCTAAATAAAGATCTACAGGTATTTCATATCCTTCTTTTTTACATACATATGAGTAACTTACACCAGAATCAAACCAGACATCTAAAATATCATCTTCTTTCTGGAATTCTTTAGAACCACATTTTTTACATGAATAATCATCTCCAAGAAAGTAAATTGCATCTTTCTCAAACCAGATATCAGCACCATATTCCTCAAATAAATCTGCAACCTTGTTAATTATTTCATATTCAAGTACAATATGATCGCAGTTTTTACAAAAAAAAGCGATAATTGGTACTCCCCATGATCTTTGCCTTGATATACACCAATCTGGCCTTGTAAGCATCATGTTGAATATTCTGTCTCTACCCCATCTGGGTATCCAGTTAACTTTATCAATTTCTTCTAAAGCCTTTTTTCGTAATCCTGCTTTTTCCATTGATACAAACCATTGTTCTTCAGCTCGAAAAATTATTGGTTTCTTACATCTCCAGCAGTGGGGATAGGAGTGTGATATTTCACCAGAAGCAACAAGTTTACCAACTTCTTTTAATTTAGCAATTATCTCTTCGTTTACTTGCGACACATTTCTACCTGCAAAATATTTTACATTCTTGGTAAAATTACCGCGTCTATCAACCGGGGCATAGACTTCAACATTATTTTTTGTCCCCAATTCATAATCTTCTTGACCATGGCCAGGGGCTATATGTACACAGCCTGTACCAGTATCAAGGGTTACAAAATCAGCTAATAGGACTACTGAATCCCAATCTTCGAAGGGATGTTCACATATAGCGCCTGATAGTTTTTCTCCTTTGAAAACAGATATGATATTTGCTTCTTTTCTTATTATTGATTCAAAATTCTTCAACAAATCCTTTGCAATAATGAAAGTTTTATTTTCAAATTCTGCCACTACATAATCGTATTCTGGATGAACAGCTATTGCTTTGTTAGCTGGAAGAGTCCAGGGAGTTGTTGTCCATATAACTATTGAAACTTTTTTATCCTTTAATTCTGAAATATTATTGCCATTAAAGCTTTTTATAGGAAATTCAACATAAATAGATGGAGAAATATGGTCATCATATTCTACCTCTGCCTCAGCTAAAGCAGTTTCACAAGAGATACACCAATATACTGGTTTTTTCCCTCTATATACATGATTATTTTTCACTATATTAGCAAACTCACGAACTATGTTGGCCTGATAATCATATGACATGGTTATATATGGATTATCCCATTGTCCGAAAACACCCAATCTTTTAAATTCTTCTGCCTGAATTTTTATGTACTTCTCTGCATAACTTCTGCAAAATTTCCTTATTTCTAATTTATGTAATTCACTCTTATTTTTGCTTAGACTTTTTTCAGCCTGAAGTTCTATTGGTAACCCATGGCAGTCCCATCCTGGTATATAAGGTGTGTCATAACCTTCTTTGTAATAGTACTTTATTATAATGTCTTTAAGTATTTTATTGACAGCATGTCCTATATGTATATGACCATTTGCATAAGGTGGTCCATCATGTAGATGAAATATTTTTTTCCCCTTTGCTTTTTCTCTCATTTTTTTATAAATATTTAATTTTTCCCATTTTTTTAATCTCTCTGGTTCGTTTTGAGTTAAGTTAGCTTTCATGGGGAAATTAGTGGTTGGCAAAAAAAGCGTGTTCTTGTAATCCATATTTTTTAACTCCCATTTTTATATTTTATTGGGTCTTCAAAACCAGCCTCTTTGAAACCTTTTAATCTAAGCAGGCAACTGTCACAAACACCACAAGCCATATCTTCATCTTTATAACATGACCAGGTTAGGTGAAAGGGTACGCCCAAGTGCATGCCAATTTTAACAATCTCACTCTTTTTCTTATGAATGATAGGGGTCACTATTTCTATATTTGTATCAGGTTTTGTGCCTTTATTTACAGCTATTTGAAAAGCATTAAAAAACTCTTCTCTACAGTCCGGGTAGCCAGAACTATCCTCTTCTACTGCACCTATGTAAATTTTTTTTGCATTTATTACCTCTGCCCAGGTCGTAGCTATAGAGAGTAAGTGTGCGTTTCTAAAAGGGACATAAGTCACAGGTATTTTATTTTTAGTTAAATCTCCTCTTGGAATATCAATATTATCATCAGTTAATGCTGAACCTCCAATCTGCTTTAAATATGAAATGTTTACGATAAGTTTTTTTACTGGTTTAAAATAATCGCATAAATCATTAAAAGCTTTCTCTTCTCTAATTTCAGTTTTTTGACCGTAGTTAACATGTAAAAAGGCTAAACTGTTATCCAGTCCTGCTATGCCTGCAGTTACGCAACTATCCATACCACCAGAAACAAGAACTACTGCTAAATCTCTCCTGCACATATTAGAAACAATATTGTATCTTTTTTAGCTAAATGTTGCAAGATATGATATTTAATAATATTGGCAAAAAATTAACATATATGCATCATGTTTTGTTAAATTGATCCTGTTGAAAGTTTAAGAACATAATTCTTGACGATTTTAAAAAAAGTAAATAAAATATTAAACTCTAATGGTGAGCGTAGCTCAGTAGGTTAGAGCACAAGGTTGTGGCCCTTGTGGTCGTGGGTTCGAGTCCCATCGCTCACCCTTACAAAAAAATGGGCCATTAGCTCAGTTCGGTAGAGCAGCTGACTCTTAATCAGTTGGTCCAAGGTTCGAATCCTTGATGGCCCATTCATTTTAAATCCCACCTAAATTTTTGCAATTAGTGAGATATGGAATAAAATAAGAAAAATGAGCAGGAGGTAAAATCGATGCTTTTTTAATGTTATTTTAACAATTTTTTGTTTTTATTTTGTATTTTCATATAAATTGAAAAAAATATACAATTTGCAAGAAGTATTACAATGAGAAAGTGAGGGATTACAATATTCTATGTGAAGCCTTTCCAACTAACATAATTGCTTAAATGTTTGTGTTTAAAAAGAGAGTTTTTTGAGATTAACGATTTAGAAAGAGAAAATGTCAAAATCTCCTTTTAAAACACGAAGAAATTTTTCATTTTAATTTTTTTAATCATAACTCATGATATCTATGCAGAAAGATTTGTTATCAATTATAATATGGATGTTAAGGTATAGGAAAATGGTAGAATATTGGTTAGTGAAGAAATTGATACTGATTTTAAAGCCTTAAGGCTTTATTAGAAAAATACCCTTTTATATGAAAACCATCTCAAATGAAGAGTATATAAATAAAACGCAAATTTATGATAGTAAAAGTTTTTTTCAGAAAAATTTTTTACACAATTTCTTTTTCAATATTTTTTAGGAACATTTTGAGTAGTTATGTTTAATTTTAGATGGGGTATAAATATTATTTTTTTCCTTACGCCATAGCACTTGGTATTGCTGATAAAATTGTAAGTAAATTTTCTAGTTTATTCAAAGAACCGCAAAAGTATATTCCTATCAGGGAAAAAACTTGGGAAGTTATGGATATTTTAGTATCAAGAGTTGATTTTATGATAAGTGGTTTAAACAATTTTCTTTATTTTTTAGACAAGAATATTTCTACAAAAGCTATATGTATTTGCAGCAAGGATGTAAATACAAGTTTAGATGGTAGATCGAGTTGGTGAACATAATCTTAATGTAAGCAAAATATTTATTTGAAAAAAATATTTACAATCACATGTCATATAATGAGTTTAACTATTTAAAATTTCTTGTTAAAAAACATTACCTCATGTATCATATAACATATGTGTTTAGCTGTTCCTATGAGGGTTATAAATATTGTAGAAGATTTTTGTACAGTAGAATTAAAGGGGGTTAAAAAAACCTGTTATATTGGTTTTCTCGATGAAAGACCCAAAGAAGGGGACTATTTATTGGTTCATGCTGGTATGGCGATAAAGGTTTTAGACTATAATTCAGCTCAAGAAATATTAGAGGAGCTTGCTTTTCTTATAGAAGGAGAAATGAGTAGTGGAGATCAGTAGCCCTCAGTTTTACAAAAATAAAGATGTTACAAAAGCTTTTGTAAATTATCTTAAAGAGAGATTGAAAAAATTTTCAAATCTAAAAATTATGGAATTTTGTGGTACCCACACACATAATATTTTTCAATACGGTTTCAGATATGCATTTAAACCCAATTTAAGTTTTATAGCTGGTCCAGGTTGTCCTGTTTGTGTAACTTCTGATTATGAATTGGCTGAAGTTTTTTATCTTCTTGAGAAAGAAAATGTTGGCATAATAACCTATGGTGATATGTTAAAGGTGCCTTATAAGGGCAAAAGTTTACTTGATTTTAGATCTGATGGATATAGCATAGAAATAGCATATAGTGCACTAGATGCCATAAACATAGCAGAAAAAAATTCACAAAAGGAGTGGGTTTTTTTAGGTATTGGTTTTGAGACAACTATACCAGCAACAGCTGCACTGATAGAGATGATAATAAAAAGAAAAATAAAAAATTTATCAGTCCTCTCCTTTCACAAAAATACAAGATCAATTATTTCTGCCCTTAGTAGTATTGGTGAACTTAAAGTTGATGGGATTTTTTTACCCGGGCATGTCTCTGCAGTTGTAGGATGGCAATATTTTGAAGATATAAATAATTTTCGCATACCTTCTGTAGTTGTTGGGTTTGATCCCCTCGATATACTTTATGGCCTGTATGAACTAATTAATATGATTGAATCAGGCGAAGTTGGTATTAAGTGCTGTTATAAAAGAGCAGTTAATGAGAAGGGTAATACTAAAATGTTAATATCAATAGGACACTATTTTGATAATGTGGATTGTAATTGGCGTGGTTTAGGAGTTATAAAGAACGGTGGATTTGATATAAATACTGAATTTGAACAATTTAATGCAAGGAAGAGATATGATTTTACAGATTTTAGATTTGATATTAACAAAAATGAATGTTCATGTGGTGAAGTTTTGTTAGGTAAAATTGAGCCAACAGATTGTCCATCTTATGAGATTATTTGCACTCCCGATACACCAATAGGCCCATGTATGGTCTCTCATGAAGGAACTTGTCTTGCATATTACAAGTGGAGTCGCATTAATGGATAAAGTTAGAATAACTGTAGGTAGTGGTGGTAAAAAAACACAATACTTTATCAATAACGAAATTATTTCAAGATTTTCAAATGAAAAACTAAATATTCTTGCTGATGGTGCACATATCGATAATAATATGGTTATCACTACGGACTCGTTTACAGTTTATCCACCTTTTTTTGATGGTGGCGATATAGGTATGCTTTCTGTATGTGGAATGATTAATGATTTGGCTTCAATGGGTGCAGAACCAAAGTTTATGACCATGTCTTTGATTATAGAAGAAGGTTTTCCCTTTATAGATCTAAAAAATATATTGGATAGTATGAAGAAGATTACTGACAAGCATAATATACAATTAGTGGCGGGTGATACAAAGGTTGTGGAAAAAGGGAAATTGGATGGTATTATTATCAATGTTACCGGGATTGGATACAGATATAGAGATATTTTTTTACCCGCAAAAGAATACAAAGTGGGAGATAAAGTTATTTTAACAGGGCCTGTGGGTGAGCATTCAGTTGCAGTTCTTAAAAGCAGAGGAATAGTAGAATTTGATGGAGAGATTATTTCAGATGTAGCCCCTTTGTGGGATCCAGTAAGGAAACTTATTGATGCAAATGTGAGGGTAAAATTTATTAGAGATGTTACCAGGGGTGGGCTCTCTGCAGTTTTGAATGAGTTTGCTTTTTTCTCTAAAACAAAAATTGAAATATATGAGGATGAAATTCCAATAAATGAAAAGGTACTATCAATTTGTGACATATATGGTTTCGACATTTACAGCCTTGCCTGTGAAGGTAGGCTTGTAATAGTTGTTGATTCTGAAGATGTTGAGAATACCTTATATCTTTTGTCTCAAAATGATCTAACTAGGGACTCAAAAATTATTGGTCGAATTATCGAGCTCTCAAAACCTCTCGTTATTATGAATACCCAATATGGTGGAAAAATTATTATGGACATGCCATCGGGGGAGATACTGCCTAGGATATGTTAAATTTAAAAGATTTAATGATAATACTTATTGCTGTGATTATATCTTTTGGAATTATGTATTTGATTCAAATTGAATTGCCAAAATACATGAAAAATGAAATCAGATGCTTTGATGTTTATGTTAATAAAAATTGAAACTTATGACTAACTATAAATCTAAACCCCTTTATTTTATTTTAATTGCGATCATCCTCTTGCTGCTTCATTTTGGTTTTTTAGCATATGTTCAAACCCATTATGTTCACCTTGATGGTCCTTTCTGGAGACATTTTTTGAGTATCCATCATTTAATGATAAATAAGAAGTTGAATAGATTTCTTACAATATTTATTGTTTTGTCTTTTGCTAAAATATCAACAGTTTTATATTCCAGGCTTTATAAGTCTAAAGAAAAAATTTCAGATATCCACTTCCCTTTAAGGGGAAAATACAAAATATTAT
>CALINM010000003.1 GCA_938045315.1 uncultured bacterium
CCTTAAATATAAAACAAGTTTCAATAACTTTGCTACAATTATTGTCTTTGAATGTTTTGATAGTACATGAATATTTAAATTATCTCTGCTACGCATTTATGTCCCATGAACCTATACTGTTTTATTGGTTAATAAATCCAAACCTATTTGAGATAAAATACAAAAATTTATTGACAATTTGGGAAGTTTAAAATAAAATCTGATGTCTAAACATTTTTGCAAGGAGTTTTTTTAGATGAAAACTTATTGGCCTAAAAAAGAGGATATAAAAAGAAATTGGTACTTAGTTGATGCTAAGGGCAAAATTTTAGGTAGGCTTGCAACTAAAATAGCAGAGTTGCTTATTGGTAAAGGCAAGACTATTTTTACCCCTTCAGTAGATAATGGCGACTTTGTTGTTGTTATTAATGCAAAAGATGTTGTCCTTACAGGAAAGAAATGGAAGCAAAAGACATATTACTGGCACACTGGATATCCAGGTGGTTTTCGTAGTGTTACCGCTGAGAAGTTGAAAGCTGAAAAACCAGAGGAAATTTTATGGCAAGCTGTGTATGGGATGTTACCTAAAAACAAGCTTCGTGATCATAGGATTAACAGGCTAAAGATATATGTGGCTGATAATCATCCCCATGCAGCTCAAAAGCCAGTTCAGATAAGTTTATAAATTAAAAAGGAGTAATAATTGCTATGGTTGAAAAGAAAATATATGCGACGGGAAGAAGAAAGAGGGCCGTATCAAGAGTGTGGATAAAACCTGGTACAGGTAAAATTATCGTAAATGGTATTTCTGCCGAGCAGTATTTTAAATTGCCTACGGCTATGAAAATAGTTAAAGATCCCCTTCTAGTTACCAATACTCTGAATAGTGTTGATGTTCAGGCAACTCTTACAGGTGGTGGGATGTCGGGGCAGGCGGGTGCTCTAAGGCATGGTATTGCAAGGGCACTTGTTAATTTTAATAATGAATATAGAGATGTTTTAAAGAAGGCAGGATTTTTAACGAGAGATCCCAGAGAAGTGGAGCGTAAGAAATACGGTAGGCCAAAAGCAAGAAAGAGATTTCAGTATTCGAAACGTTAATTTTGATGAAAAAAATAAAAGTTGCTATTTTAGGTGCTACTGGTTATACAGGTGCCGAACTGGTGAGGATGCTGGTTCGGCATTCTCATATAGAATTAACCACTTTGACTACAAGACAATATGTTAATAAAAGGTTTTCACAAGTTTTCCCATCTTTTTTGGGAATTTGTGATTTAGTTTGCAGTGAGTATAAAGGCCCTGAATCAGTTGATGGGGATCTGATTTTTTCAGCACTACCTCATCACGAATCTGCTCCCATAGTTAAACAACTTGCTAGTGCAGGGAAGAGGGTAATAGATTTAAGTGCTGACTTCAGGTTTAAGTCATTGGAAACTTATGAGAAATGGTATGGTGAGCATCCTTGCTTTGAATTGGTGAGTAAAGCTATCTATGGATTACCTGAAATATATAGAAAGCAGATAAAAGATGCTCAAATTGTTGCAAACCCTGGATGTTATCCCACTTCAGCATTGTTACCCCTTTATCCCCTATTAAAGGAAGGTATTATAGAACTTAATAGGATAATTATCGATAGTAAATCTGGGGTTAGTGGTGCTGGTAGAGGGTTAAGTTTAAAAACTCATTTTTGTGAAGTTTATGGTGGATTTAAAGCTTATAATGTTACAACCCATAGGCACGAACCAGAGATCTCTGAACAGGCCAGTTTTATTGCAAAGGGGCGTGTAGATGTGATTTTTACACCCCATCTTTTACCTATTAAAAGGGGAATTTTGAGTACAATCTATGCTTTTTTAGTTAAAAAAGTTGGGGAAAAAGAAATTAGTGATATTTATAAAGATTATTATGAGAAGGAGAGGTTTATTAGATTTTTTGAAGATGATTTGCCATCTATTGAGGGTGTAGTGGGCAGCAACTACTGTGATATAGGTTTTAGAATTAATAGGGATAACAATACGATAATTATAGTTTCTGTAATTGATAATCTCGTTAAAGGTGCTTCTGGACAAGCAATTCAGAATATGAATATCATGTTTGAACTACCAGAAGAAACTGGAATTGATATTATACCACTTTATCCTTGATTATCAACCCAGATCATCATAGGGTCTTTCTCTAAACTTGACCATTAGCTTTTTTTCAGCAAAGTTTCTTATTCTCTCAATATCAACCCCAGAGATTGCTACTGCAGAAACTATAACTTCTTTAATGTATTTTTTTGCTTCTTTAATAAATTCGACAAGAGATTGAAAAGCCCCTTCAATGCTTGGTTGACAAATTCTGTTATAAAGTTCTTCATCGTCTGCATTAAGGCTTATTGAGATTGAATCAATAAATTTACTTAAATGGGGAACAACATTTCTTTTTTCCCTTAAATTTGCAAGCCCATCTGTATTTAACCTTATTTTCTTTGCTTTCCGTTTTCTTAACTCATGAGAAAGGGTATAAATTATGTCTAATCTTAAGGTTGGTTCACCGTATCCGCAAAATACAACCTCATCATAATTTGAAAGATCTGCTGGCAGTTCGTCTAAAATTTCTTTTAAAGTGGGTTCATGAGCAAGCTTTAAGTAGTGACCTTTAACAAAAAAATCTTTTCTTTTACCACAAAAAATGCATTTATTAGTGCACTTATTGGTGATATTTAAATATAGAGAATTGCGAATTTTATAGACATATTTAGTTTTATGTTCAAAGGGCAAATGGAAAACTTTAATTGTATTTGTATAGATTGTTCTTGCAGCATCATCAATGGTAATACCCTTAATTTTTGCTATAAGATCAACAATGTATACTATGTTTGCAGGTTCATTTCTTTTACCTCTATGGGGGAGTGGAGTAAGAAAAGGAGCATCGGTCTCTGTTAATATGTAATCAAGGGGTATAAATTTTACTACATCCCTTAAACTTTCAGCATTTTTATATGTTAATGTACCGGGTATAGAGATGTAGTAGCCCATTTTTATATATTCTCTTGCGTCATCTAAACTGCCAGAGAAGCAGTGTATTATACCTCTCAAATCTCGTTTTTTGAGTATCTCTTTTGCTTTATTATGGGCATCCCGAATGTGTATAACAACATTTTTTTTAATTTTTTCTGCCAAATATAGCTGTCTTTCAAAAACTTCTATCTGTTTTTCTTTAGGTGAATAATTTTTGAAAAAATCAAGACCAATTTCTCCTAACATTAAGCATTTTTCATGATTAAGAAAATTAAGTAATCTTTTTTCAACTTCATCGTTATAGATCTTTGCCTCGTGGGGATGAATACCAAGGGAAAAATAAATTTTATCATATTTTTCACTAATGTTACGAGCCATATCCCAGTAATTTGGCTCAATTCCTGCAGTGCATATAAATGTTAAATTAGATTTAAAAGCCCTATTTATTACCTCATCCCTATCCTTATCAAATTCAGGTAACTCTAAATGGGTATGAACGTCTACTAAATTTAGCATTATTTGACCTTACTGCCAGTTCTTATATCTTTTTCAGGTATGATTATGGATAATTCATTTTCACTTGATGCAGCAAGTATCATGCCTTCTGATTGAATTCCCATAAGTCTGGCCGGTTTGAGGTTAGCAACAAATGTTATCTTTTTACCTACTATTTCTTCAGGTGAGTAATATTTAGCTATTCCCGCAACTATTGTTCTTTGCCTTTCACCATCATCTACGGTAAGTTTAAGCAATTTATCTGAGTTTGCTACCCTTACTGCGGATAAAACTAAACCTATTTTTATCTCCACTTTAGCAAAGTCATCTATTGAAATAAATTTTTCTTCTTGTTTTTTCGGCGAAATGGGGGGAGAAATTTTTTCTTTTTCTTCTATTCGAGGGAAAAGGTCTGGAATAATTTCAACTTCATATTTTCCACTTATTTTACCAAAACTTCTTGATTCTAAATTACTTTTTACATGTGTTTCTATATCCTCTTTTATTCCAATGGCACTGTATATCTTATTCGCTGTTTCTGGCATAAATGGATAAATTAAAATGGCTGTAACTCTTATTCCTTCCATCAGATTAGACATTACCAGTTTCAAATCTTCTATTCTTTTATTCTTGTGCAGTGCCCATGGCTCAGTACCGACAATAAATTTATTCAGAATATTAATAAAATTCCAGACCTGCTCAAGTGCTCTGCTAAAGGAAGAATCAAGCATTGCGTTATCATATTCTTTAATTGTCTCTTCACAATGGGATGCTAAAGACGGATGAATGCCTATGTTCAGAGGTAATTCATATTTTTTATCAAGAAATTTTTCTACCATTGTAATACTTCTTTTTACAAGATTACCAAGGTCATTGGCTAAGTCACTATTAATTCTTTTAATCATTGCATCGTGAGAAAAATCCCCATCACTTCCAAAAGGAACTTCTCTTAAAAGAAAATATCTAAAAGGGTCTACGCCATATTTTTCTGCAAGGGCAAATGGATCTATTGCATTTCCAAGGGATTTACTCATCTTCTGACCTTCAACAGTCCACCAGCCATGGGCTACAACTCTTTTAGGTAAGGGAAGTCCCGCAGAGAGTAGAAAACATGGCCAGTAAACAGCATGAAATTTTAGTATGTCTTTACCGATGAAATGTTCTGCTGGCCAAAAAGTGTTGAATTTTTCCATGTCATGGGGGTATCCAGCAGCAGTAATGTAATTTGTTAAAGCATCAAACCATACATAAATTACGTGCTTATCATCACCAGGAACAGGTATACCCCACCTGATAGATGTTCGAGATATGCTTAAATCTCTTAAGCCCTGTTTAACAAAATTTATTATCTCATTCCTTCTCGAAGGAGGGTATATAAAGTCTGGGTTTTCCATAATATAGTTTAGCAATGGCTCCGTGTATTTAGACATTCTAAAAAAATAACTTTCTTCTTTTAGTTTATCTACAGGTCTTCCACATTCCGGGCACTTTCCATCAATTAATTGGGATTCGGTAAGAAATGTTTCATCGGGTATGCAGTACCAATCTTCATATTCTCCTTTGTAGATATCGCCATTTTCCATAATTTTTTTAAATAGAAATGTAACAGTATTATAGTGTCTTTCTTCCGTAGTTCTTATAAAATCATCGTTTGAAATGTTAAGAACTTTCCATAATTTTTTAAAGTTTTCTACTACTTTGTTTGCCAATTCCTTGGGCTCGATTCCTTGAGCTTTGGCTGTTTTTTCAATTTTTTGACCATGTTCGTCTGTCCCAGTTAGGAAAAAAACTTTTTCGCCCCTTAATCTATGATATCTTGCTGCTGAGTCAGCAGCTATAGTCGTATAAGCGTGCCCTATGTGAGGCACATCATTTACATAATAAATGGGAGTTGTTACGTAAAAAGTATTTTTCATTTTTCATTCTCCTTCTCATCTAACTTACTTAATGTTTCTGCGTCAACAGCTTCATCAAGAGATGATAGATATTCGATAGCAGTGGGTTGCAAATCTCCACCTTCTAAATAATTTTTCATTTCATAAGAAAGACAGCAAAGAAGTCTACCACACATACCAGAGAGTTTTGAGGGATTTAAAGGTAATCCCTGCAATCTTATCATCTTGATAGATATGGGATTAAAGCCTGATAGGAAAGATGAACAGCATAATTCTCTACCGCAAGCTGCTATTCCACTACACTGCTTGGCAGCGTCTCTAACACCAATTTGTCTCATTTCGATACGGGTTTTAAAAGTTCTTGCTAAATCTTTAACAAGTTCTCTAAAATCAATTCTGCCATCAGCGGTAAAATAAAAAACAAGTTTGCTTCTATCAAGTGTATATTCTGCAGATATCAATTTCATAGGGAGATTATGTTTTCCAATAAACTCAAGACAAATTCTGAAAGCAGATTTTTCGTCAATTTCATTTTTTTTATACTGATCTAAATCTTCTTGAGTTGCTATTCTTATAATTCTTTTTATTTCCGTTGCTGGTGGGTTCATTTCTCTCGGTGGTATAACAACTTTTCCAATTGTTATACCCCGCTCTGTCTCAGCAACAATTTTTGTCCCCACTACTAAATTATCTATATCTCCAGGATCAAAAAGATAAATTTTTACAGAAGAACGAAATCTAACACCAGTTAAAACCATACATCCTCACTATTTTTGCAAAATTAAAAGCAGTATTTCTAATAGAAAAGCTTTGTTTATATTATAACGCAAGTTTCTACTAAAATTAATAGTTTTTTGATATTTATTGAGAGTTTTAAAAGGAGCATTCTTTGCATTTTGATGAATAGCAAGGAAAAGATTTTTAACTATGATTGAAAAAAGCAGATCTTCTCTATTATTCTTTGCAATGTTTTCACAAAAATTTGTGATTTCAAAGAAACTTTTAGTTTTAATATGGTTTAAAAAATCTTTTATTGTAGCTATATCATTTAAAACATCTTCGTTAAGAAGATTTATTGCTTGCAAAACAGAACCATCTGTCAATTCAATAATTTCGTCTATTTTTTCAAGTTCATATCCCATTTTTAAGAGAACATTTTTTAAATCTTCATTATTTAGAGGTGAGAAATTAATCTTTATACACCTTGATTGAATTGTGGGTAATAATCTATTTAATGAATGAGTTACGAAAATAAAAATCGTTTTACTATTAGGTTCTTCTATTGTTTTTA
>CALINM010000004.1 GCA_938045315.1 uncultured bacterium
AGTTTCTTAAAATCCAGAATTTAAATATAAACGGATTTAAAACAAGAACAATTTCTTTACTTATTATGCCGGGAAAAAAGCAGGATTTCATAAATGCAATAGATAGAATTTGCAACGAAGCGGAAAAATCAATAAAGGAAGGATATTCTTTTATAATTTTAAGTGATAATGGAGTAAATGAAGAGTATTCTGCGATTCCTGCTTTGCTTGCCGCGGGAGCAGTTCATCACAATCTTGTTAGAAAATCGTTGAGGTCGCAATGCTCTATAATAATAGAAAGTGGCGAACCCAAGGAACTTCATGATATGTGCGTCCTGCTTGGTTATGGTGTTGATGCCATATATCCATATCTTGCTTATGATGCAATTAAATATATGGTGGAAGGAAACCAAATTAACATTACTTATGAAAAAGCAATTGAAAATTATAGAAAAGCATTGCATAAGGGTATACTTAAAGTAATGTCAAAAATGGGAATTTCTACTTTACAAAGTTATAAAGGAGCACAGATATTTGAAGCACTTGGTATACATCAGGAGGTTATAGATAAATGTTTTACAGGTACAACATCAAGAATAGGTGGGGTTGGTTTTGAAGAAATAGCAAAAGAAACTTTCATAAGACATAAAAAGGCATTTAAAGAATACGGCAAAAAAGAAGAAATACTTGAAACTGGGGGCATTTACCAGTGGAAGAAAGACGGAGAAAAACATCTATGGAACCCAGAAACTATTGCTACTTTGCAGGATTCTGTAAAAAACAATGATTATGAAAAATTTAAAAAATTTTCAGAACTTATAGATAATCAGGCAGATCAGCCGGTAACTTTGCGTAGTTTATTAAAATTAAAAAAGATACAACCAATCCCGTTAGAACAGGTTGAATCTGAACAGGAGATAATAAAAAGATTTGTAGTGGGTGCTATGAGTTTTGGTTCTATAAGTAAAAATACGCATGAAACAATAGCAATTGCAATGAACCGTTTAGGGGCAAAGTCAAATACAGGAGAAGGTGGTGAGGATCCGGAGAGATTTAAAAAATTACCAAATGGCAACTGGAAGAGAAGTGCAGTAAAACAGGTTGCATCAGGCAGATTTGGTGTGACTTTAAATTATCTTGTAAATGCTGATGAGATACAGATAAAAATAGCACAGGGCGCAAAGCCAGGTGAAGGTGGACAATTACCCGGACACAAAGTAAGTGAAATAATAGCAAAAACAAGGTATACGACCCCTGGTGTTACTTTAATATCTCCACCACCACATCATGATATTTATTCTATAGAGGATTTAAAACAACTCATATTTGATTTGAAAAACGCAAATCCGAATGCCCGTATAAGTGTAAAACTTGTTTCTGAAGCTGGGGTTGGAACTGTTGCGGCTGGCGTTGTAAAAGCACATGCGGACATGATTTTAATATCCGGCGGTGATGGTGGTACTGGTGCATCACCAAGAGCATCAATAATGCATGCTGGTTTGCCATGGGAATTAGGTCTGGCTGAAACTCATCAAACACTTGTTTTGAATAATTTAAGAAATAGAGTTAGGTTGCAGACAGATGGACAATTAAGAACAGGTAAAGACATAATAGTTGCAGCGTGTCTTGGTGCTGAAGAATACGGATTTGGAACTACAGCACTTGTTGTTTTAGGTTGTGTTATGTTAAGACACTGCCATCTTAATAATTGTGCGTTAGGAGTTGCGACGCAGGATCCGATACTCCAAGAGAGGTTCCAGGGTAAATCTGAATACTTAGAGAATTATTTTAAATTTCTTGCAAGACAGGTAAGGGAAATTATGGCTTTACTTGGGATAAGAACTATAAACGAACTTATCGGAAGAACGGATTTATTAGAAGTTAATTATGATATACTCCCATGGAAGGCAAAAAATATTGATTTTTCAAAAATACTTTACAAGCCAAAGACAAGTCCGGGAGTTGCAGTTTATTGCACTAACAGGCAGAATCATGAAATAGATGATATTTTAGATAAAATACTTATTGAAAAGGCAAAAGATGCCCTTAATAATAAGAAAAAGGTAAAAATTGAATCATATATAAATAATACAAATAGAGCAACAGGAACTATGTTAAGTTATGAAGTATGCAAAAGATATGGAGAAGAATATCTGCCTGAAGATACTATTAAATGTTATTTTAGAGGTGTAGCTGGACAGTCATTTGGTGCCTGGCTTGCAAAAGGTATAACATTTGAATTAGAAGGTATGGCAAATGATTATGTTGGTAAAGGATTAAGTGGTGGTAAAATTATAATTTATCCTGATAAAAATTCAGATATTAAAGCAGAAGAAAATATAATAATAGGAAATACAACTTTTTACGGGGCAATAAACGGAGAAGCATACATAAATGGGATAGCAGGTGAACGTTTTTGTATAAGAAATTCAGGGATTTATGCAATTGTGGAAGGAGTAGGAGACCATGGTTGTGAATACATGACAGGCGGAATAGTTGTAGTTCTTGGCAGAACCGGCAGAAATTTTGGTGCTGGAATGTCCGGAGGATTGGCATTTATTTATGATATTGATGGCAATTTTAATGAAAAATGTAATATGGAAATGATAGAATTGGAAAAACCAAATAAAAAAGATATAGAATTAATAAAAAAAATGTGCAGTAAACATTATGAGTATACAAAAAGCAGGAGAGCAAAGGAAATACTTGATAATTTTGAATATGAAATCAAAAAGTTTATTAAAGTTTTTCCAACAGAATATAAAAATGTTTTAAGAAAGAAATTGGTAGAAAAAAAACCGGAATTACAGGAGGTTTTGGATGGTTGATAATTTTGGTTTTTTAAAAACAAAAAGAGAGACCTTCTCATACAGACCTGTATGTGAAAGAATAAAGGATTATAAAAGCGTTACGCTCTTGCATCCAGAAGAAAAGACCCAGGAACAATCATCAAGATGCATGAATTGTGGGACTGCTTTTTGTAATTGGGGATGTCCAATTGGAAACTATATTCCTGAATGGAATGACCATGTGCATCGTGGCAGGTGGGAAGGTGCTTTTAAACTTTTGCATTCAACAAATCCATTACCTGAGATAACAGGCAGGGTTTGTCCTGCGCTTTGCGAATATTCTTGCGTACTTGGCATTAATGATGCTCCTGTGACAATAAGGGACAATGAACTTGCTATAATAGAAAAAGCATTTAAAGAAGGATATATAAAACCTGAAAAATATATAAAAAGAACAGATAAAAAAGTCGCAGTAATAGGATCAGGCCCTGCTGGACTTTCTGCTGCTTATTATTTAAATTATTTCGGACATAATGTTACAGTTTTTGAGCGTGATGGAAAAATCGGTGGGTTTTTAAGATATGGAATTCCTGATTTTAAACTGGAAAAAAATATAATTGACCGAAGAATAAATATTATGATGGAAGAAGGAATAAAATTTATTACAAATACAGAAGCCGGTAAAGATTATTCGGCTGAAAAATTACTTTATGAATTTGACGCAGTAGTAATTGCAACAGGATGTAGGGTACCGCGTGATATAAATATACCAGGAAGAAAATTAAATGGTATATATCAGGCAATTGATTATCTCATACAGTCAAATAAAAGAGTTTCCGGAGAAAAAATAGAAAGTGAATTAATAGATGCAGCAGGAAAAAATGTAGTTGTTATAGGTGGAGGTGATACAGGAGCGGATTGCGTCGGAACAGCGATAA
>CALINM010000005.1 GCA_938045315.1 uncultured bacterium
TTTAAACTTTTTTGAAAATCTTCTAAAGCTAATAATAAAAAATCTCTATTTGCAATAAAGATATCTGCCCACATTATCTCGTCACTTTTTGCAATACGTGTAAAATCTTTAAAACCTCCTCCTGCTAACTTTGTAATCCCCATACCATCAAAATACTTATCTTTTACAGCATCAACTAAAGAATAAGCAATCACATGGGGCATATGACTTATATTTGCCATAATCTTATCATGCTCCTCAGGTGACATTAAATATACTTTCATGCCAATCAATTTCCAGATATTCACTATAACATCAAGTTTATTCCTGTCTGTTTCTTCTATTGGTGTAATAATGCATGCATTATTATCGAATAGTTCTGCAAAACCATATTCGGGACCTGATTTTTCTGTTCCTGCAATAGGATGACCTCCAACAAAATTATTGTATTTAAAATATTTATGGCACTCCCTAACAAAATGTTTAGTACTTCCCCCATCGGTAATAATCGTTTTTTCATCCACATACCATGAAATTTCCCTTAAAACACCGGGTATTGATAAAACAGGTATGGCAATGAAAATAAGGTCACAATTAATCGCAATATCTTTTATACCCATGGAAATTTTATCAATAATACCCAGATTAAGCGCCTTTTGAGCTGAAAAACCAGAATTTGAATACCCCCATATTTCATCAGTAATTCCATGTTTTTTCAAAGCTAAAGAAAAGGATGAACCAATAAGTCCTACCCCAATAACACCTACCCTACTGAAATGAACTCTCATATTATCCTTCCCACTACCTCTGCGACCGCCTTTACCTTTTCCATCAATATGGAAAATTTTTCTGGCTTAAGTGACTGAGAACCATCACTTAAGGCTTTTTCTGGGTGGGGATGTACCTCGATCATTAAACCATCAGCCCCGCAGGCGATTGCCGCCACTGACATTGGTATTACTAAATCCCAGTGACCTGTACCATGGCTTGGATCAACAATTACAGGCAGATGGGTTAATTTCTTTAATAAGGGCACAGCCGATAAATCCAGCGTATTTCTTGTAGCTGTCTCAAAAGTTCTGATGCCTCTCTCACAGAGTATAATCTTAGTATTACCCTGAGAAGCAATATATTCAGCTGACATCAAAAGCTCATTTATTGTAGAACTTAATCCCCTTTTTAGTATGACCGGTTTATCAATCTTACCCACTTCTAATAGAAGTCTAAAATTTTGCATATTACGAGCACCAATTTGTATTATATCTGCATATTCACAAACAAGCTCAGCATCTCTTGGATCCATAAGTTCAGTAACAATTGGCAAACCTGTTTTCTGTTTTGCCTCATAGAGTATTTTTAAACCCTCCTCGCCCAATCCCTGAAAACTATATGGAGATGTCCTTGGTTTATAGGCTCCCCCTCTGAAAAAATTTGCACCCCCTTCTTTTACTTTGAGCGCTGTCTCTAAAGTGATTTCTCTATTCTCTATCGCACATGGTCCTGCAATTATAGCAATTCTATCACTGCCTATTTCATGATCATCAACTTTAATTGCTGTACTATCCTTCTTGAATTCTCTACTCACAATTTTGTAAGGCTTCAGGATAGGAACTGCATTTTCAACGCCAGGATATGAATCAAAGGGTATATTTCTAATAACTGCCTCATCACCAATAGCACCAATTATAACTCTTTCTTTACCTCTTGATATATGAGGTTTTAAACCGTTTTCTTCAATAATTTTTATTATATTTTGAATCTCTGACTCTGTAGCGTCAGGTTTCATTACAATTATCATATTAATCCCCCTTATCTTTTTTTCTCAATGCCCTTTTTGCTGCAGTTATAAATTTTTTGTTTTCATTTGGTTTTCCTACAGTCACCCTAACGTAATCTGGTAATCCATAGCCACCTACAGGTCTAACAATAACACCTTCTTTTAAAAGCAAATCATAAAACTCATTTCCCTTCATTGGAGTTTTAATAAGAATGAAATTAGCATGAGACTTTACATATTCAATACCCAATTTATCAAGTTCTTTATACAAATACTCAAAGCCTTCTTTGGTTATTTCTTTCGTCTTTCTTATATGTTCATGATCGTCCAAGGCTCCTAAAGCAGCAAACTGAGCTAAAGTATTAACATTAAAAGGTTCCCGTACTCTATTCATATAGGAAATTAAATTTTTATCTCCACAGGCATATCCTATTCTTAAACCTGCAAGCCCATAAATCTTAGAAAAAGTCCTTACTATAATTAAATTTTTATATTTTCTTAAAAATTCAAGACCATCAGGATAATCGGGATCATCCACATATTCAGAGTAAGCTTCATCGAGAACTACAAGGGTATTTTCTGGAACTCTATCCATAAAATCCTTAAATTCCTTTTTTGTAAACATAGTACCTGTGGGATTATTGGGATTAGCTAAATATACAATTTTAGTCCTGGGATGAATATAATTAAGCATATTGCTTAAATCATGACCTAAATTATTAGCTGGTACTTCATGGTAAACTGCTCCCAAGGCTTGAGCAACAAGTTTATATACAATAAATGCATACTGAGAAAAAACTATTTCATCACCTGGTTCATAAAAAGTTCTGCCAATTATTTCTAGTACTTCATTAGATCCATTACCAAATATTATATTTTCAGAATCAATATCCAGTTTAGTTGATAATTTCTCAGCTAAATAGTAACACCCCCCTTCGGGGTATCGATGTAGTTGTTTTATATATTTTTTTAGCATCCTAATACCTTTTGGTGAAGGTCCTAAAGGATTTTCATTGCTTGCCAGTTTTACAGCATTTTTAATACCCATTTCCCTTTCGAGTTCTTCTACTGGTTTTCCTGGCACATAAGGTACCAATTTTTCGATATTTTCTCCTACTCTCATTTAATTGCCTCCTTGGTAAACTTAGGATATGAACCTGCTACCTTTAAAAAGACACAGTTTTTACTGAGCTCATCTATAGCTTCTTTAACATGTTTTTCTCCCATATGACCATCTAAATCCAGAAAAAATACATATTCCCATGCCTTTGTTTTAATAGGTCTTGATTCTATTTTTGTAAGATTAATGTTTCTTTTCGCGAAAGGTGCGAGCATATTATAAAGAGCTCCTGGTTCATCTTTAATAGAAAATAATATACTTGTTTTATCATTTCCCGTAGGTTTATGCTCAACCTTCCCTATTATAAGAAATCTCGTTGAATTATCACTTATATCCTGTATATTTTTTTCCAGTATATTTAAATCATATAGTTTTGATGCGCCTTCTCCTGCTATTGCCCCTGCTTTCTCATCCTTTGATGCCATTTCGGCAGCTTCAGCAGTACTCCTTGTTTCTATAAAAGAACAAGCTATTAAATTTTTTTCAATCCAGTTTCTGCATTGAGCTAAAGCTTGAGGATGAGAATAAACCTTTTTAATATCTTCTTTTTTTAATGCTTTAGAAAGTAAACAATGAGTTATTGGAATGATTATTTCACCAGAAATTCTTAAATCGTAGTTCAAAAACATGTCAAGAGTATGGGATACAACACCCTCTGTGGAATTTTCTACAGGTACAACGCCCATATCAACTCTACCTTTGTAAACTTCATCAAATATTTCAGCAATACTTCTCAAAGCTGTATACTGAGCTCCTTGACCAAAATATTTTAATGCTGCTTCATGGGTAAATGTTGCTGGTGGACCTAGATATCCTACTCTTAGAGGTTTTTCAAGGGACAAACAGGCAGAGATAATCTCCCTGAACACCGGTTTTATAGCAATTTTGGGAAATGGCCCCTTCGATTTAGCTTGTAGCCTTTTTATTATCTCAGTTTCCCTGTTAGGTACATAAAAACTTGTTTCTATTTTCTTTTTTAGTTCTCCTACTTTTTTTACAACTGCTGCCCTTTGATTTAAAAGTTCTAAAATCTTATCATCTATTGAATCAATTCTACTTCTTAATTCTTCTAAAGTTTCTTTTTTCTTATTCATTAACAATTCCTTCACTTTTTACAAATTTAAAATTACTCCCCTCAAAGAATAATGGAAAATTCTTACAGAATGCCAGAGATGGCTCAACCCAAAAATTTTTGGGAATCGCTACTTCTACAGCAACACCTTCCTTAGTAATAACACTAATTATTACAGGAACTGCTTTTTTGCCAGAGTAGGTTTTTAAGTAACTTTTAATTTGTTCAATAAAATTGTCATTTACATTTTCTTCATTGGTTGAGATAACAACCGATTTAACATCCATTCCCCAAGCTTCCCTCAAATATAAAACTTCCCTTGCAATTACCTTTTTCGTTATCCCATCCGTATCTGTTGTAACAGTTCCCCTGACATAAAGAGCTTCATCACCACTTATCAAATTCTTATATTTTTCATAAACATCAGAGTAAAAAATAATCTCTACGGAACCAGTTAGATCTTCAAATTTTGCTATCCCCATTTTTTTACCTGCTTTAGTTTTTGTTTCTTTTAGGGAAGAAACTATTCCTGCCAAACTAATAATTGAGTTATCAGATTTATTGGTAATACTGCTTATCGTAGTGTCAATAAAGTGCTTTATCTCACTACTAAATTCTAAAAGTGGATGACCAGATACATAAAACCCGAGAACTTCTTTTTCAAAAGAAAGTATTTGTGACATAGGAAATTTTTCTACATCAGGTAATTTTTCTATCCTATCTTCAGTATCTTGCAAATCAAACATTGCGGGCATCATATCTTTCTTTTTATTTTTATTTTCTGTAACCTTCTGTAAAAGAACATCTAAATATTCAAGATATTGTGCCCTATGCCCCCCTAAAGAATCAAGGGCACCACTTTTAATTAAACTTTCTATTACTTTTTTATTTACCTTAGCACCAGCAACTCTTTGCACAAAATCTATAAAATTTCTAAACCTACCATTCTTGTTTTTTTCTTCCTTTATCACTTCAATTGCAGCAGTCCCAACATTCTTTATCGCACCAAGTCCAAAGCGTATTTTCCCATCACTAGTTACTGTAAAAGTTTCATCACTTTCATGAATATCGGGTGGAAGTATTTCTATACCCTTTTCTCTACACTCATTAATGTGCTTTACAACCTTATCTGTATCAGTAATCTCAGAAGTAAGAAGCGCAGCTATAAACTCTAAGGGATAGTGCGCTTTTACATAAGCAGTTTGATAGGTTATTAATGCATATGCTGCTGAATGGGATTTATTAAAACCATATTCTCCAAATTTTTTAATTTGATCAAATAATTTTTGCACTTTAGATCTTTCATAGCCCTTTTTGACAGCCCTTTCTACAAAATCACTTTCTAATTTATCAAGCTCTTCAGCTAATTTTTTGCTCATCGCTTTTCTTAGTGTATCTGCTTCTCCTTTTGAAAAGTCAGCTATTTTAGTTGCAATAAGCATTACTTGCTCTTGATAAACAATTACACCATAAGTATCTTTTAGAATTTCTTCTAACTCTGGAATTTCGTATTCCACCTTTACATGACCATGTTTCCGAGCTATAAATTCCTTGTCCATACCACTTCCAAGAGGACCGGGTCTATACAAAGCCACAGCTGCAATTATATCCTCAAATGTAGAAGGCTTCAATTTTTTAAGCAATTGTTTCATCCCTGAGCTTTCAAGCTGGAAAACACCTGTTGTATCTCCTGATGAGAGAAGTTCATACACCTTCTGATCATTAAGTGGCAAATTATCGAGATCTATATCCACACCATGGGTCTTTTTAATATTTCTAACTGCGTCTTTTAACATCGTTAGGGTTTTTAATCCAAGGAGATCAAATTTAATAAGACCCATCTTTTCAATAATTTTCATAGGAAACTGGGTCACCACTTCCCCATTTTCACCCCTATGAAGAGGCATATAATTATCCAAAGATTTATCAGCAATTACAACCCCAGCTGCGTGTATACCTGTATGTCTTGGTAATTTTTCAAGGGACAATGAATAATCAATCAACTCTTTTATGTTAGGTGATTCCTTGTACATCTTTTTTAATTGGGGCTCTAATTCTAAGGCCTCTTTGATAGTTTTGTTAGCGGGTATCAATTTAGTTATCTTATCTGCTTCAGCATAAGGTATTTCCAATGCCCTTGCCACATCTTTTATGACAGCTCTTGCCTTCATTGACCCAAAGGTTATGATCTGTGCTACTTTATCTTTACCATATTTTGATATAATGTAATCTATAACTTCTCCCCTTCTATCTTGGCAAAAATCAACATCCACATCAGGCATAGTAGCTCTGTCAACGTTTAAAAATCTTTCAAAAAGTAAATCATACTTCAAGGGATCTAATTTAGTTATACCCAAACAATACGCTACAAGACTACCAGCAGCTGATCCTCTGCCTGGCCCCACTGGTATCTCATTATTTCTGGCGAATTTTATAAAATCTGATACAATTAAAAAATATCCTTGAAAACCCATTTTTTTTATTACACTTAACTCAAAATTTAGCCTCTCTTCATAATCTTTCTTTGTAAACCTCCCCTCACTGTTTTTAACAAGTTTTTCTATATTTGACTCAAATCCTTCCATTACTTCTTTCAAAAAAACCTTTTCAACTTCATCTTTTGGGATACCTAATTCAGGAAAATGAAACCCATCGGTAACAAAATCAAAGTAACATGATTCTGCAATTTTTAATGTATTCTCAATCGCTTCAGGGATATGAGCAAACCTATCCTTCATCTCTACTGGACTTTTCAAATAAAATTCATTTGTTGCCATTCTTAGTCTATCTTTTTCGTGAACAGTTTTTTTCGTCTGTATGCAAAGGAGAATATCATGAAAGGTATAATCTTCTTTATTTAAATAATGACAATCATTTGTAGCTACAAGGGGAATATTATTTTTTTTTGAAATCTCTATTAGGGCATTATTCACTATTTTTTGTTCAGGTAAGCCATTTTCCTGTATTTCAAGATAAAAGTTATCTTCTCCAAAAATCTCTCTATAGGTAAGTGCTGTTTTTTCAGCACTTGATAAGTCATTTTTTAATATATAATGTGAAATTTCTCCCTTTAAACAGGCAGAAAGGCCGATTAATCCTTCACTATTTTTTCTTAATATATCTTTATCAATTCTAGGTTTGTAATAAAAACCTTCAAAATTTGCAGCTGTTAAAAGTTTACAGAGGTTTTTGTATCCAATATCGTTTTTAACAATTAAAACAAGATGAAAATAATTTTCTTCAGATTTTTCACCATTTCCATTGATCCCCTTTTTATACATGCTTTCCGGTGCTATATACATTTCACAACCAAGTATAGGTTTTACACCATTCTTTTTAGCCAATGAAAAAAAATCGAAGGCCCCAAAAATATTTGAATGATCCGTTATTGCCATAGCTGGAATCTTTAATTCTTTTGCTCTTTTAACAAGATCTTCAATCCTAATAGCACCATCCAGCAGACTATACTCTGTGTGTAGGTGAAGATGAACAAAGTCAGCAAAATGCATAAACTACTCCCACTCAATAGTGCTTGGAGGCTTAGAACTTATGTCATAAACAACTCTATTAACACCTTTTACCTCATTGATAACCCTTCTTGAGATTTCTGCAAGAATATCATAGGGCAACCTAACCCAGTCAGCGGTCATGCCATCCATACTATCTACAATCCTTAAGGCTACCACGTTATCATATGTCCTCTCATCTCCCATGACACCAACAGTTTTGATAGGTAAAAGCACTGGAAAAGATTGCCATACCTTCCAGTAATATCCACTTTTTTTCATTTCCTCTTCAACAATCTCATCCACGTCCTGTAAAATTTTGATCTTCTCTTCTGTCACTTCTCCCAGAATTCTTACTGCTAACCCTGGCCCAGGAAAAGGTTGTCTTAATATAATATCATCAGTTATTCCCAATTGCCTTCCCACCTCTCTAACTTCATCTTTAAATAGCTCCCTGAGTGGCTCCAAAAGTTTTAATTTCATTTTTTCCGGAAGACCACCCACATTATGATGACTTTTAATAACTGCAGAAGGGCCCTTGAAAGAAACACTTTCTATAACATCCGGATATAAAGTACCCTGAGCTAAAAAATCTACTTTACCTATTTTTTTTGCTTCTTCCTCAAAAACCTCTATAAATGTGTGACCAATTATTTTTCTTTTTCTTTCCGGGTCTATAACCCCTTTCAATCTTTGTAAAAAGACTTTTTTTGCATCAACGACTTTCAGGTTAATATTAAAATTGTCCCTAAAACAACGCTCCACATGTTTTGCCTCATTTTTTCTTAAAAGACCATTATCAACAAAGATACAAAATAGGTTCTTCCCGATAGCTTTATTGATTAAAACTGCAGCTACAGAGGAATCAACACCACCACTTAATGCACATAATACTTTTTTATCCCTAACAATTTTTTTAATATCCACAATACTCCTTTCTATAAAAGAATGCATGTCCCACAAACCTTTAAGACCGCATACTTTATATAAAAAAGCCTTAATTATCTCTTTTCCCTGTGGTGTATGATAAACTTCCGGATGAAACTGTACGCCAAAAATATTTTTTCCCTTAGATTTTATTGCTGCATAGGGAGAATTTGAAGTTTTCGCAATACTTTTAAATTCGTTTGGTAGTTTTTCAATTCTGTCACCATGACTCATCCATACAGGTATTTCATCTTCCATAATGAAAGAAAAGATATCTTCATTATCCAATATTTTTAAATTTGCAAATCCATATTCTCGCTCTCTTGCACGAGCAACTCTACCACCTAATAAATGAGTAATAAGCTGCATCCCATAACATATACCTAAAACTGGAATACCTAATTCAAATATTTCCCTAGAAATTAATGGAGCATCACTATCATAAACGCTCTTAGGCCCGCCCGACAAAATTATTCCTCTCGGTTTAAATTGTTTAATTTCATCAATCTTTATTGAATACGTTACAATCTCACAATAAACTTTTGACTCCCTAACTCTTCTTGCAATTAGCTGAGTATACTGGGAACCAAAATCAAGTATTAAAATTCTTTCCCTATGAAGGTTATCTTCTTTCATAATAATTAATCCAACCTATAATTTGGTGCTTCTTTTGTAATAATTACATCATGAACATGGCTTTCTCTAAGCCCCGCTGATGTTATTTTGATAAACTTTGTTTTTGTTTTCAACTCTTCAATATTCTTACAACCCAAATATCCCATACCAGATCTAAGACCACCGATTAATTGAAAAATTGTCTGAGAAAGGGGACCTCTGTAAGGAACCCTTCCTTCAATACCTTCAGGAACAAGTTTAACATCTTCTACATCACCCTGGAAATATCTATCCGAGCTACCTTTTTTCATAGCTTCAAGAGATCCCATACCTCTATAAACTTTATAAGTACGACCCTGATAAAGTATACTTTCCCCTGGACTTTCATCTGTTCCAGCAAAAAGACTACCAACCATTACAGTATCAGCACCGGCTGCAAGTGCCTTTGTTATATCACCAGAATACTTAATTCCACCATCAGCAATTACTGGTATACCATATTTTTTAGCTACTTCATAGCACTCCATAATAGCAGTTATCTGTGGCACACCAACACCAGCAATAATCCTTGTTGTACATATCGATCCTGGCCCAACACCAACCTTAATGGCATCTACACCTGCCTTTATTAATGCCAGAGCTGCCTCAGCTGTAGCAATGTTTCCAGCAACAAGTGGTAAGTTTGGATATCTCTTTTTTATAATCTTCACTGATTCAATCACAAGCTTTGAGTGCCCATGAGCTGTATCCACAAAAATTACATCACAACCTGCTTTAATAAGAGCTTCAACCCTTGCATCTCTATCGGAACCAACACCAACTGCGGCACCTACTCTCAGTCTACCCAGACTATCTTTACAGGCATTCGGATATTTTCTGGCCTTTTCAATATCTTTTATAGTAATCAGCCCTTTTAGTCTGAAATTTTTATCCACAACCGGTAGTTTTTCAATTCTATATTTTTGAAGTAGTTCCTTTGCCTCTTCAAGTGTTGTACCTTCTGGAACTGTTATCAAATTTTCTTTTGTCATAACTTCATAAATAGGTCTATTTAAATTCTTCTCAAACCTAAGATCCCTGTTAGTTAAGATCCCAACCAGAACCCTGTTTTTTGTTATGGGCACTCCAGAAATTTTATATCTCTTCATAATTTCTAAGGCTTCATAAATCTTATTTTCTGGTTCCATAGTAATTGGATCCACAATCATACCACTTTCGGACTTTTTCACTTTATCGACTTCAAGAGCTTGAGATTCTATGGACAGATTTTTATGAATAACACCAATTCCGCCTTCTCTTGCCATAGTAATTGCAGTTGCAGACTCTGTTACTGTATCCATAGCCGCACTTATCAATGGCATATTAAGTTTCAAATCTTTTGTAAGATATGTTGAAATATCAACGTCCTTCGGTAATACTTCTGAATAGGATGGTAATAATAAAACATCATCAAAAGTTAATGCTTCACCA
>CALINM010000006.1 GCA_938045315.1 uncultured bacterium
CAATGTCCCCTTTTCCATCCCTTACTTCTCCCTCAAAAAACGATAAAACACCATTGTATTTTCCAGAGGGATCTTCAAGAACTGCGCCCCTTCGCAATTTGACAAAGTAATTTCTGTTTATCCACTCAATGAGTGCTTCAAGGAGAGGATGTCCAAAGGAGATAAACTCTGCATCAGGGTTTTTGGAAGCAATATCTTTATCAAAAGTTACTTTTGGATATGATTTAAGGATTAAGCCGTAGCGGTTTTTAAAGTTTACTTCTTCTGCTATCTTTTTTATTTCATCAGGGATTGAATCTATAGCAATAAACCCATCCTTTCTTACTCTGAATTTTCCACCTGCCTTCTCAAAGGCTTTTTTAAAAAATTCTTCCACATATTCTGGAATTAACCGATATTCTTTTGCCTTCTCGGCCATTTCTTTTATTCTTGTGTAATCAATGTGCCTTGTTGCCAGACTCTCTCCCAAGGATTCCTTAATCTTTTTAATGTATTCTTCGTCTACTTTAATATCCAGTTCCTTTATTATCTCGTCTATACTCCTTGTATTGGCTACAGCATCTAAAATGAGTTGATAAAGATTTTTCCCTTGAAATATATCACCGATAACATCGTAAACCTTGTCACTTCCTATTGCATTTCTAACTTCTTCAAGTTTATCTAATATTTTTTTCAAAACTTGACCTTCTCTTGTATCTTCTGCCACAAGGTTGAAGGAATAAGTATCTTTTTGTTGTCCATATCTGTGAATTCTTCCTATTCTTTGCTCTATGCTATTCGGGTTCCAAGGTATGTCATAATTGATCAAAAGGTGACAAAACTGAAGATTTATTCCTTCTCCTGCGGCTTCGGTTGCAACCATAATCTGGGTTTCATGTTGAAATTCCTTTTCAGCTTTTATCCTTTCTTCTAAGCTCATACCACCATGAATGAAATTTACAGAATATCCCCATGAACTTATTTTGGATACAAGGTAATCCATTGTGTCTTTGGATTCTGTAAAGATTAAAATTTTCTCATTTCCCTTCATTTCCCTTATTTTCCTAAAACCTTCTTCCAGGGCTTTCTTTAATTCTACGAGTTTAACTTCCTGCTCAGGCGATTTAAGGATTTCCTTTGCTTTTTCTATCAACTTATTAAGAGTGCTAATTTCTTTTTCTAATTCTTCTCTGTTTTCAGCAATGCTTAGGGTTTCCCATTTTTCTTCCAGTTCCCAGCGTTTCTTCTCTTCATAATCATCAATCTCTTCAATATCAAAATAAGTGGAAGTTTCTTTTTTTAGTTCAGGTTCTTTAAGTAAATCTTCAAGCCTCTTTTTTCTTCTTTCAAGGGACTTTAATAGTGCATAAGTGCTTGATGCCATCCTCCTCTGGAGAATTAGCAAGGCAAAGGCAACATTTCTTTTCTTGTCAGTTTGGAGGGCCTTATTGTATTGGGAGGTTACATATTTTGAGAGTTCATTATATAAAATCTTTTCTTTTTCGGATAATCTAAACTTTATTGTCTTAGAATAGCGATTGGTAAAGATAGGCTTACCATCAAAGTCTTTCAAATCCTCTTTCATCCTCCTAATAAAGAGAGGATTGTCTCTGTTCTTTAAGGATTCTTCAATCAACTCCTCTGTAGCAAAAAATCCAGGTACTAAAAGGTCCAGAAGCAATCTATAGTTTTCTGGGTCTCCCTTGTGTGGTGTTGCAGTAAGAAAGAGTAGATGGTTAGTAGTTCTTGAAAGAACTTCCCCCAATTTGTAACGCTCGGTTTTTGATAGTTTATCCCCGTATCTATAAGCAGCCATCTTATGAGCTTCATCCACTATCACCAAGTCCCACTCAACGCTACTAAGAGAGGGTAAAATTTCCTCCTGCTTAGCAAAATCTATTGAAGTAATAACTTGATTCTCCTTTTGCCATACATTCTCCGCATAGTGGGCCTCTATTAAGCCCCTATCAATAACCGTGAAAGATTCTTGAAACTTTTCCTTAAGTTCTCTTCTCCACTGGTCTTTAAGATGACCGGGGACAACTATTAAAATGCGACGTGCAATACCCCTTAATTTTAATTCCTTAATAATCAACCCTGCCATAATAGTTTTACCAGCACCTGGGTCATCTGCGATGAGAAATCTTATACGAGGGAGTTTTAAGATGTAACCATACACTGCTTCTATCTGGAAAGGCAAGGGGTCTATCTTGGAAATGTTCATGGCTAAGAGCGGGTCAAAAAGTGATGCAAAGCGAAAACGAATTGCCTCAATGGCTAAAAATGCCTCAGAACCGTTACCTGTAAAATCTAAAGAAAACTCCTTGGTTTTAAGTTTTTCAATTTCTTCCTTAGGTATTAATCGGTCTATATGTGTTTTAGAGTAGATAGTTGCACCTACAATGTGGATATAATCCCCAAATTCCTCAACTTTTTTTACCTCCACAGGTTCAGGCCAAAATGAACCTTCAATTATTGTTCCTTCTTTAATCATATACCATCCTCCAAGCCACTGTTTTGCCTAACAGTTCCAGAATAAAAGAAGTTCTGCCAAAG
>CALINM010000007.1 GCA_938045315.1 uncultured bacterium
AAATTCCAAACCTAAACCTTTATATTGTTCAAAGAGCCTGAATGTACCACCATACAAATCTTCGGTAACAATAATATGATCCCCGGGCTTAAATATTCTCATAAGACAATCTATCCCTGCCATACCCGATGAAAAGGCTAAACCCCTGCTACCACCTTCAAGTTCTGCCATTATATTTTCTAAAGCACTTCTAGTGGGGTTACCACTTCTCGAATAATCAAACCCTGTTGACTTGCCCAAAGCAGGGTGTCTAAAAGTAGCAACCTGATAAATGGGCATTGAAATAGAACCAGTTTTTTCATCCCATCTGCTTCCTGCTTGTGTAAGTAAAGTTTCTATTTGCATACTTTTACCTCACAAATAAAGTTTAACAAAATATTATCATAAAAAAAGTAGGAAATAAACGAAAAATAATTATTGGTTGCCCTATTTAACTTTCAATGTTATATTTAGCTTATGAAAAACAGATTAGAAAAAGACTTTCTTGGATACTTGGAAATCCCGGAAAATGTATATTATGGTGTTCATACTAAAAGGGCATTAGAAAATTTTCCTATCTCAGGTCTTAAAAACCACGTGGAACTTATAAAAGCAATTACGGAAATAAAACTTTCTGTTTGCAAGTTATTTATGAATTTAAAAAAAATTGATTTAAAACATGGAAATGCAATTATAAGCTCATGTAAAGAAATTCTCTCAGGTAAGTTATTAGATCAAATAGTTATAGACGCTTTTCAAGCTGGCGCTGGCACTTCCCTAAACATGAATATAAATGAGGTAATTGCTAATCGAGCAAACGAAATTCTCGGTTTTCCAAAGGGTTCTTATCACCCTATTCATCCCAATGATACTGTTAACATGGCCCAATCTACAAATGATGTATTTCCTACTGCCATGAGAATTGCCACAATCAGAATGGCATATAAACTCATTGAAAAGGGTAATAAATTATCAAAAACTTTCTTTAAAAAAGGTAACGAATTCAAAAGCTTAATAAAGGCAGGTAGAACTCATCTTATGGATGCAACACCAATTACCCTTGGAGACGAATTTCAAGCCTATGGAAACGCTATAAAAAAAGATTGTGATTACTTACAAATACTCTTAGAACCATTATTTTCCATAGGGCTGGGTGGTACAGCAACAGGATCTGGTATTAATGCACCTGAGGAATATAAGAAAAAAATAACAAATTATCTTTCAAAAACAACAAAACTTCCTCTTAAACAAAATTTAGACCTTTTTGAAGCTATGCAAAATCAGGCTGATTTTGCAAGAGTTATGGGTGGTATAAAAACCATGTCATTAAATTTGATTAGAATTACTAATGATTTAAGACTTCTTTCCTCTGGTCCAAATACTGGTTTTAACGAAATAAAACTACCGGAAGTTCAGGCTGGTTCCTCTATTATGCCAGGGAAAATAAATCCATCAATCCTGGAAATGACAGAAATGGTCTGTTTTTTTGTAATAGGTTTGGAAAATACAATATCCTTGGCTGTTCAGGCTGGACAATTGGAACTAAATGTTATGATGCCAATAATTGCTAACTCTTTGTTATGGTCAATTGAATACTTAACAAATGCCATAGATGTACTTAATAAAAAATGCATATCCGGCATAAAAGCCAATAAAGAAGTTTTAAGAAGGTATGCCCAGTCCAGTCTTGCCCTTGCCACAATTTTATCTCCCCATATGGGATACGAAAAAACTTCAGAGATAGTAAAATTATCTAAAAAAACTGGAAAAGCCATAATAGATTTAATAAAAGAACAAAAAATTTTAACTGACGAGGAGATTGAAAGAATATTATACAAAAAAAGGCTCCAGTAGCATCTACTGAAGCCTCTAAATTTTATCTCAATGTTCCAAAATAATGAGAGGTCTTTTCCTTTTTCTTTACTTCTTCTCTTATATAATCGGGAAGTAGCATTGGAGCAATTCTATCTGTTTTAATACCTGCTTGATCTAACTCTTCCTCATACTTTACTACATGATCCAATGTAAGTTTTTTGGGGTTATATGTTGCAGCATACTCTGCTGCATGTATACCTGCTCTTCTTCCAAAAACAAGGATATCAAGAAGAGAATTACCCATTAACCTATTTCTGCCATGTACACCACCAGAAACCTCACCTGCACTATATAGACCCTCTATTTGGGTTTTAGCATTTTCATCCATCCAGAGTCCACCATTTTGATAGTGCACCGTTGGGAAAATTAGCATCGGTTCCTTTGATATATCAATACCATGTCTGATGAATTGAATATATTTGGCTGGGAGTTCCCTTTTAACTGTTCCTTCACCTTCAAGCATATCAATCATAGGAGAATCAAGCCATACGCCAAGTCTTCCCGTAGGTGTAACAACACCATTACCTCTTTCTGTACACTCACGAATTATACAAGCTGACTCAACATCTCTTGGCTCTAAGGGAAACACAAACTCCTGTCCATATTTATTAAGAAGTGTAGCACCAAGCCCTCTTACTTTTTCTGTAATTAATAAACCCACATTTTGTTCAGGGAAAACGACTCCAGTAGGATGATATTGTACAGAGTCCATAAATCTTAATTTTATTCCCGCTCTATAAGCCATAACTATCCCATCAGCCGTTGCTCCATAATGATTAGTACAGGGAAATCCATTAAAATGAAGCCTTCCAAAACCACCAGTAGCCATAATAACAGCTTTTGCTTTAACTACTATATACTCTTCTGTCTCTAAATTGTATAGAATTGCACCTGCACACCTACCATTCTCATCCAACAAAAGCTCAACAGCTGGAGAAAATTCAAGAACTTCAATTTTATCAGGGTGATTTCTAACTTCATCTCTTAATACTCTCATGATTTCTGAGCCAGTCATATCACCACACGAATGCATGCGTTTTCTGCATGTTCCACCACCGTGTCTTACCTTCATTCTCCCATCGGGATATTTATCAAACATCATACCTAATTTTTCCAACCAGGAAACTACAATTGGGGCATCAGAAGTAAGTGCTGCAACAATTTTTCTGTCATTTAAAAAATGTCCACCACCCATGGTATCAAGAAAATGATAATATGGTGAATCCACTTCCTGATCTGCTGCCTGTATACCACCTTCTGCCATAACAGTATTTGCATCTCCATGGCGAAGCTTGGTAGCTAAAATTACCTTTGCCCCCTTACTTGCTGCCATTATTGCTGCAGAAGAACCAGCACCACCACCACCAATGACAAGTACATCTGTTTCCATGTCACAATTACTAAGGTCAAAATCCTTTGGATTTATTCTACTATGGGCCTCTAAAAGGTCAGCTAATTCATTAGGGAATAATTCTCCTTTGTCAGGCCCCACATTCACAACTCTTTTTGTCCCCTCCATGTAATCGGGATGAAATTTAGACAAGACCTCTTTCCTCTGTTCCATGGTAAGGGGTTTAAATATTTCACCCCTTTTTGCCTTTTCTACTCTTTCTGATCTCGTTTTTTCCACTAATTTTATTGATTCTCTTAAACTTTCTGGATATCCAGACATTTTTCAACTCCTTTATTTTTCAAATTTTTTAAACCCATAACCAGGAAATAAACCATTAAACATTTACAACAAATGCAATTTTATAAATATCTCTGGTCCTGTGGTTTCCATCCTTTCTCCTTTGAATCAAGCGGCTCCCACTCTCTTTCCTCAACATATCTTCTCCTTAATTCCTCCTCGTTTACCTCAATAAGTTCTTTTAAAAAGGGATCAAACTTGCCAGATTGAATCTCCTGTACCCTTACTTTTAAATGATCTGCCCTTTTAAAAATCTTCGCACCCGTGAGCCTTCTTGCAAGAATACCTACATTATAGTGAGTAATTTGAGCTGGACATCTTGATGTGCAAAGCCCACACATTATACAATCTAATGAAAGTTTAGCACATTTTTCTATGTCACCCCGTATGGCTGCATTTATATAATCCATCACTTTTATATCCATTGGACAGGCTCTTGTACAGGTATTACAACCAACACATTTCATAATTTCTGGATAAATCTTTGCCATCGTCTCTGCTGTAGGTTCTAAATTGTCTATATCATGTATCTTTCTTTTATATGGATAAAATGGTATCTGAGTTAGAACCATATTTTCCTTAATTACTGTTTGACAGGCAAGTCCAAAATATAGCTTATGTTCCCCCATTATCCTGTAAACAGTTGCACAAGCTCCACAAATTCCACCCCTACACCCACATCCACGAATTAATTGATAACCTACATACTCGAGAGCTTTTTGAATAGTCAAAGTTTCAGGCACTAAATATTTTTTCCCCATTATGAACACTGGGACCATTTTTGTTCCTTCTGGTATAATTGGTTTGTCCCCAGTCAATAATATTCCCTTCATAAAGCCTCCTAAAATCTAAACTTTGTCAAGCTCTTTTTCTCTAAAAGTAGCTACAGGAAGTTCCTCGGTTAGGCTCCTTCCTGGTTCATAATCAAAAATCTTTTGCGTTTCTTCACCAATAAAGCTAAAAATTCTTGTAAGTTTTATCCCCACAGGGCAGGATGTTTCGCACATACCACAGGATACACAAGATGTGCTCATGTGATTTAACCTTGTTAGATGAAATAATAAAGTATCAGTAGGAAGTTTAATCATCCCCTTCCGTTCCAACCATAACTCGTAATTTTCAGATGGATGATCAAACACGGGGGACCTAAATATACACTCTTTACAATAATCAGCAGGACAGTTAACCATACAATTGTGACATCTGATGCAAGATGACAATTCTTTAATAAAACTCTCCATAGAGTTTATCTCTTTTTTAAAATTCTCT
>CALINM010000008.1 GCA_938045315.1 uncultured bacterium
GCTTCTGTAGAGCGCTTGAAGGACATTGAGAAGTGGCTGGCGGACGAGGACTCGCAGCTAACCAAGAAGGAAAAGCTGCGTCTCGACCGTGAGCGCCTCAAGATCAATCGGAACCTCGAAGGTATTCGTGATCTTTCGAGCCTGCCGGACGCTATCTTCGTGGTGGACCCGAAAAAAGAATCGCTCGCCGTCGGCGAGGCCAATCGTCTTGGCATCCCCGTGATCGGGATTGTTGATACGAACTGTGATCCTGATGATGTGGATTATATAATACCAGCTAATGATGATGCTATAAGAGCTGTCAAACTTCTTGCAGGAAGAATTGCTGATGCATATGATGAAGGGAGAAGAGAAAAGGAAGCGTTGGAACAAAAAGAAGAAACCTTTGAAGATCAAATGATAAGTTCGGCAGAAAATACAGAACATGAAGAAATTTCGGTAGAAAAAAAGGAGGAAATTGAATAATGGCTATAACTGCTGAAATGGTAAAAGAATTAAGAGAAAAAACTGGTGCAGGGATGATGGAATGTAAAAAAGCCCTTGAAGCAACAAATGGTGACATGGAAAAGGCTATTCTTTTTCTTAGAGAAAGAGGTATGGCAGCCGCTCAGAAAAAAGCTTCAAGAACTGCTAAAGAAGGTCTAATAGCTTCCTATATACATGCAGGGGGTAAAATTGGCGTCCTTGTAGAGGTTAATTGTGAGACAGATTTTGTTGCTCGTAATGATGATTTTAAAGAATTAGCAAAAGATATAGCAATGCAAATAGCAGCCGTTAAACCTTTGTATGTAAAAAGGGAAGATGTACCAGAGGATGTCCTTGCAAGAGAAAAAGAAATTTATATGACACAGGCTAAAAATTCTGGTAAACCGGAAAAAGTCTGGGATAAGATAGTTGAGGGTAAGTTAGAGAGTTACTATCAGGAAGTCTGTCTCTATGAGCAGCCTTTTATTAAGGATCCTAAATTGAAAATAAAGGATTTAATTGCCCAGGCAGTTGGTAAAATAGGGGAAAATATACAGGTAAAGAGATTTGTCAGATTTCAGTTAGGAGAATAGATGAGCATACCAAAATATAAAAGAGTTCTTTTAAAGGTTAGTGGTGAAATTTTAGGTGGTGAAAAAGGCTTTGGTATCTCAACTGAAAAAATTAATGAAGTTGCAGAGGAGATTGTTGAATTACAAAAAGAGGGAATTGAAGTTGCTATTGTCGTTGGTGGTGGTAATATTTTTAGAGGTATGTCAAGTGCATCCCTTGGTATTGAAAGGGCAACAGCAGATTATGTAGGCATGCTTGCTACCTTAATGAACGCTGTAATTATACAGGAGGTTCTTGAAAAAAGGGGTGCTCAAACAAGGGTTCTTTCAGCCCTTGATGTTCGTGAAGTTGCTGAACCATACATAAGAAGGAGGGCATTAAGGCATTTAGAAAAGGGAAGAGTAATAATTTTTGCAGCAGGTACGGGAAATCCCTTTTTTACAACTGACACTGCAGCAGCATTAAGAGCAGCAGAGATTAAAGCAGATGTTTTTCTAAAAGCAACAAAAGTAGATGGTGTATACGATAAAGATCCAGTTTTATATCCATCGGCCGTTAAATACAGGCAGATTACCTATTCAGAAGCCATAGAGAAAGATTTAAAAATTTTAGATGCTTCAGCCTTTTCACTTTGCAGAGATAATAAGATTCCTATAATAGTTTTTGATGTTACTGAAAAAGGTAATATTAAAAAGGTAATTTATGGTGAAAATATTGGCACCTTGGTGAAGGAGGATTAAAATGGAATCCACTGTAATAAAAGAGACAAAACAAAAAATGGAAAAAACAGTGGAACATTTAAAAAAAGAATTGAGTAAAGTAAGGACTGGAAGGGCTTCAGCGTCTTTGCTTGATGACATAAAAGTTGATTATTATGGTTCCTTGATGCCAATCTCACAACTTGCAACGATTAGTATTCCCGAACCACGCTTGATATTAATACAGCCATGGGATTCTTCAAGTATATCTGTTATTGAAAAGGCAATTTTAAAATCAGAGCTTGGGATAACACCTTCAAATGATGGTAAGGTAATCAGACTGGTAATGCCCCAGCTAACGGAAGAACGTAGAAAAGAGCTTATTAAATTAGCAAAGAAAATCTGTGAAGAAAATAAAGTTGCAATTCGTAATGAGAGAAGAGATGCCATAGAAAAGGTTAAAAGCGAAGAAAAAAATAAAACTTTATCAGAAGATGATTCTAAGAGACTACAAAAGGAAATACAAGAACTTACAGATAGTTATATTAAGAAAATAGATGAAATTATGACTTTAAAAGAAAAAGAAATTTTGTTAATCTAAAAACTAAAAAAAGGTTGGTGATTTGAATGGCAGAAGTAAAAGCCCTCGAGGGAGAAGATTTTGAAAGGCTTCTCAAAAGATTCAAGAAAGAAGTTGAAAAAGCTGGAATTCTTTCTGAACTTAAAAAAAGAGAGTTTTATGAGAAGCCAAGCGAGCGTAAAAAAAGAAGATTAAAAGCCGCTCGTAGAAGGGCACTCAAGAAGGCAAGAAAAGAAAAAATGATGCAGGGCTAAGAGTAACATGGTTCTTATTTACCTGCGAGCTACGAATGGCATGGTTTATACCATGCCATTTTATTTTAAGAGTTTTTTGGAGGTGTTATGGTAGTAAAAGATACTAATTTGTTGGGATTGAAGTTATTAAAAAAAGGGAAAGTTAGGGATATTTATGATTATGGTGATAGTTTGTTAATAATTTCAACTGATAGAATTTCTGCTTTTGATGTTGTATTACCAACTCCAATACCTTATAAAGGTGAAATACTAAATCAGCTATCACTTTTTTGGTTTGATTTCCTAAAAGGTTCTGTTGATAATCATATAATAACATCGGATGTAAATGATTATCCTGATGAGTTTAAGAAATACAAGAATATTCTGGAATATAGATCCGTATTGGTCAGAAAGGCAAAGCCTTTCAGTGTAGAGTGTATTGTGAGGGGATATATTTCAGGTTCAGGTTGGAAGGAGTATAAAAAGACTGGGACAATATGTGGGATAAGGTTAAAGGAGGGTTTAAAAGAATCTGATAAATTAGATGAACCAATATTTACACCTTCCACAAAAGCTGATGAAGGTGAACATGATGAAAATATAAGTTTTAATAAAATGATTGATATTGTTGGGAAGGAAGTTGCGTATATTTTAAAAGAATTATCTATAAACTTATATATAAAGGCTCGTGATTATGCGTTAACAAAGGGTATTATTATTGCTGATACAAAATTAGAGTTTGGGTTATATAAAGATAAAATAATTCTTATTGATGAGGTATTTACCCCTGATTCTTCACGTTTCTGGCCGATGGATACATATAAGCCCGGTGAATCACAAGTAAGTTTAGACAAACAATACATTCGTGATTATTTAATTAGTTTAAACTGGCAAAGTTCAGATACAATTCCAGAACTACCAGTAGATGTTGTGAGAAATACATTTCAAAAATACAAGCAGGCTTATGAAATTCTAACGGGAAAAAAGTTTAGAATAGAAGTTTTGGAAAACATATGAAAGAGAAATTGCCAAAACACATTGCAATAATAATGGATGGCAATGGTAGATGGGCTAAATTAAAAAATAGACCCCGAACTTTTGGTCATAGAAAGGGTATTACAGTAGTTAAAGATGTTATTGAATATTGCTGTAAAAGGGGCATTAATTTTTTAACTTTGTTTGCCTTTTCATCTGAAAACTGGCAGAGACCGCAAACAGAAGTTAAGGCTCTTATGGGGTTTTTAAAAAAATATCTCGCATCAGAGTTAAGTTGGCTTATAGAATTAGGGGTGAGGTTTAATGTCATTGGAAATATTGATAGACTACCACAAGATGTTAGGGATGTTGCTTTAAATGCCATGGAGAAAACAGCGGGTCAGAAAAAAATGATTCTTAATTTAGCATTAAGTTATGGGAGTAAAGAGGAAATTATAAGAGCCGTTAAGAAAATTTGTAAAGATGTTAAAGATGGTAAAATTAACATTGAAGATCTTGATGAAAAACTTTTTTCTTCCTATCTCGATACTTCTGGGCAACCTGAGCCAGATTTATTAATTAGGACCAGCGGCGAATATAGAATAAGCAACTTTCTATTATGGCAGATAGCTTATACGGAACTTTTTTTTACCAATACCCTATGGCCTGACTTTACTATTGAAGAACTTGAATTGGCAATTAAGGAATATATGAAACGGGAGCGTAGATTTGGTAAAATCTAACCTATTT
>CALINM010000009.1 GCA_938045315.1 uncultured bacterium
GATTACTGGGTGAGTGAAAAGGACAAGGGAATTTATGATGCCATGAATAAGGGGATAAGGGTAGCCGTGGGAGAGTGGATAAATTTCATGAATGCAGGAGATACTTTCCTTGATCAAAGGGTATTATCAAGGGTATTTGAGAAGGATGTAAGCAAGTTTGATGTTATATATGGAGATGTGATTTTAGTTTATAAGGATTTGAATCTAAATGTCTACAAAAAAATCAAAGATATTAACAAAGTATTAAGCCTCAAAGAAGCTTTTAAAACTATATACAGCATATGTCATCAATCTGTTTTCGTAAAGAAAATTATATGCAAATATTTTGATAATAATTTTAATATTACATCTGATAGTTTTTACCTTCTAAATTTATACTTTCAAGGTAAAAAGTTTTATTATATAAATGAGTGTATTTGTAAGTATTTAATAGGTGGTTTTTCCAGTTACAGGCTTTTTCTGGTCTATAAAGAGAGATTAAAAACACTGTTGCCTTTTAGAAGCCACTTTACTCTGCGGCAAAAAATTGAATTGGCTGTAGAATTGCTTATACCATTATTAAAGTGGCATTTAGGTAAGAAGTTACCAAAGTTTATAATTAAAAAGTACCTAACTTACAGACACTCTAAAACTAGCATATCAAATTTTAAAAGGAGTTAAAAAATGCGTCTTTACGTTGACGGTCTATTCTACAAAGGTTCAGGGATTGGAAGATATTATGCATCTTTAACCAAAGAGCTTGCTGCAAAAGGAATAAAAATTTATACATGTGTTCCAGAAAGACTCAAAAATAGCTTTGAGAGTGAGTTCAAAAAAGTTTCAAATAATATTGAAGCTATTTATGAAAATTATGACAAATTTTCAATAAAGGCTTTCTTTAAACAATCAAACATTTTGAAAAAATTGAAAAACAATGTTGATTTATACTTTTTTCCACATATCAATTTACCCAATTATATACCTCAGAATACTGTCGTAACAATCCATGATTTGATACCTCTTACCAATTTCTGGGATAGAAGTGAGATAAAAAGGAGAATTTTTACCTTTTATCTTAAAAGAGCTATAAACAACTCTAAAGGTATTATAACAGTATCTTATGCAGTAAAGAATGATCTTGAGAGCTATTTTGGCAATATAGGCAAAAAAACAAAAGTAATTTATGAATTTATAGACGATATATTTATGAACGATACTAGTCTATCGGATAGAATAGTTAAAGAAGATTATATTTTATTTATTGGAAACCGAAAAAAACATAAAAATTTAAAAAATCTTGTTTTAGCTTTTGACAAAATAAAAGATGATATAAAATTAAAACTTGTTATTGCAGGTTCAAAAGATAAAAGCTTATCAGAAGATGAAATAGATTCATTAATAAACGAGTTAAATCTAAAGGAGCGAATCATTACTTTTACATCTCCATCCGACGAAGAAGTTATAAACTTATATAAATATGCCACACTTTTTGTATTTCCTTCTCTGTATGAAGGCTTCGGATTGCCACCATTAGAAGCTATCTCTTGTGGCTGTCCTACAATTACCTCAAATATTCCAGTATTAAGGGAAATTTTGGGAAATAAGATAGCTTGTTTTGACCCATATAATGCAGATGATATTGCAGAAAAGATTTATATAGTAATAAAAAATAGGGATTTAACCATTGAAATATTGGAGGAGGGACAGAACAGGTTAAAGCTTTTCGATAAAAATAAAATAATAGAAGATTACATAAATTATTTTCTATCCATTAAACAGGGAGGTCAATAAATATGATTTTACAAGTTACTAAACTATACGCACCCGAGTTAGGAGGAATAGAAACAGTTGTAAAACAGTTCTCTGAATTCTTAAGTAACTTTGATGAAGTAGTAGTTCTGTGTGTACATAAAAATTTTAATTTTAGAACCACTATAGAGAAAATTAATAATGTGACAATAAATAGATGTTCTTCCTTAAGTACGTATATGTCTATGCCCTTATCTATTTCTTTCTTTTGGCATCTATTTCGTCTTGCTAAAAAGGCGGATATAATACATTTTCATGAGCCTTTTCCACTCGGAAGTATAGGAAGCTTACTTGTTCCAAAATCTAAAAGAATCTTTGTCTACTGGCACAGCGATATCATTCGGCAAAAAACTTTCAAAAAAATTGCAGAATTTTTTCAAAAAAAACTTTGCAAGAATGCTGAAATAATTATGACTTCTTCAATGAGAATGGTAGAATTTTCTCCCATCTTGAGAAAATTTAAAGAGAAGATCAAAATTGTTCCATTATCAATAAAAAAGGAGGATTACCTCACCAGCATTAGCGAAGATAAATTAAGTCCAGATTTGACAAATCTTCCCTCGGACTACGTATTATTCTTAGGAAGATTATCCTACTACAAAGGAATAGATGTACTTTTAAATGCAATAGAAATTGTAGATAAAAGGATACCCTTTGTGATAGCGGGAGAAGGAGAACTATCAAAAGAAATTAAAGAATCACTTAAAAAAGCCAATGGAAGGATATATTTCATCAATAGAAAACTTTCAGAAGAAGAAAAGAAATACTTGCTTAAAAATTCAAAATTTCTTGTCTTTCCATCAACTTTTCCAAGCGAAGCATTCGGAATTGTTCAGCTCGAAGCTATGGTTTACGGCAAACCAGTGATCAATACAAATCTCCCTACAGGAGTTCCATGGGTTAGCTTACATGGTGAATCAGGATTAACAGTTGAAGTTGGAGATTTCCATCAACTTGCTAAGTCTATCGAAAAACTTTACTTTAACAAGGAGCTTTATGAATCTCTGTCAAAAGGTGCTCTAAAAAGATTTGAAGAGTTATTTGAATTCAACAAAGTCAAAAAATTATTATATGAAATTTATTTTACAAATTTCAAGAGTTTTTGAAATTGTTACAAAATTAGTTTAAAAACTAAAAAATCTATAACCATTAAAAATAAAAATTTAACTAAGCTAAGCAAACCAGCTATAGTCCACAAGATAAACATACCCAACGCAATAAGCTTTGTTTAGACATGATATTTTTTTCATCTGGGTAAAGTTCTTGGGCCAAGTATGGGAAATTTCTTTTGTTTTAAGCCTGGTTAAACCTATGAAAAAGATACTTACAATGGAAAAAAGAAAAGAGGATTGAGATGGCAAAAAGGGGGAAGACAGATAATATTTTAAGCCTTCTTACTGTTTCTCTCCTCTTTGTTGCCTTTGCGGTGGTAGGAGTTTGTAACGCCGTAAATATCATAAATGGCTTCAATGGGCTTGCCAAAAGTTGTGATGTGGTAAATTAATCTTCTCTGTAAAGCTTGTTCCATAAATCTTCATAGTAAAAGAGCTTTTTAAAGAGCCAAGTTCTATTATTTAAATTCCATTCAACTGTCATTTTTA
>CALINM010000010.1 GCA_938045315.1 uncultured bacterium
GTCATGTCTTTTGTAATCATTTTCCACTCCTTTTTTTATTTATATTATAAACTATATTTAGCGAAAATAACAGACAAAAAATAGGGTCTATTTTTTGAATAAATAAATTGCTAAAATATAGAAAAAGGGGTTTACTATGGAAAATATTCAGAAGGATATTGAAAAAATAAAGAAGGAAAAAAAGGCGATAATACTTGCGCATAACTATCAGAGACCAGAGGTGCAAGATATAGCTGATTTTGTAGGGGACTCCTTAGAGTTGAGCACAAAGGCAAAGGATACAAATGCACAAATTATTATTTTTTGTGGCGTCCATTTCATGGCAGAAACAGCAAAAATTTTATCTCCAGAAAAAAAGGTTATATTACCAAGAATGGACGCAGGATGTCCTATGGCAGACATGGTTACCAGTGATGGGCTATTAGAGCTTAAAAATCAATACCCCGATTATAAAGTCGTTACATATGTTAATTCAACGGCAGATGTAAAGGCGTTGAGCGACTCCTGCTGTACATCTTCAAATGCCATAAACATTGTAAGAAATATTGATTCTCAAAAGATAATTTTTGTTCCCGATAGAAATCTTGCTCATTATGTTTCAAGATTTGTAAAAAAAGATATTATACCCTGGCAGGGTTTTTGTCCTACCCATGAAAGATTAGAGGTAAAAGACATTCTTGAAAAGAAAAAAAATAATCCAGAAGCAAAGGTTCTTGTTCATCCCGAATGCAAGCCAGAAGTCATTGATATTGCTGATAGGGCACTAAGTACCTCTGGAATAATAAAGTATTGCCATGAAGATATTAGTAATACGTTTATTATTGGTACGGAAATGGGAATATTGCATAGATTGCAGAAAGAAAATCCAGAAAAAAAATTCATTCTAGCTTCTGAAAGACTTGTGTGCCCTAACATGAAGCTTACACGATTAGAAGATGTTTATAAAGCTTTGATTGATGAAGATTGTATTATTGAACTAAGTGTAGATGTAATCAAGAAGGCTAAAAAAGCTTTATTAAATATGTACAGATTAAATTATTAACTGACCCCCCTATTTAATCCACCTAATCAATGGGAAAAATAATAAATACTAATCAAACCCAAAAAAAATTTCTAACTATATGTATTTAAGTTCAATGCCGGAGGCGAGAATCGAACTCGCACGAGGTTGCCCTCACTGGATTTTGAGTCCAGCGCGTCTGCCAGTTCCACCACTCCGGCTGTTTTTGAATATTCAAACATATAATTTTTTTTTTGTCAATACTCACATAATTTAGTATTATATTCAAATATTATTTTAAGCTTAAAAAGGGGGAATATTTGTGGCTGAAATAAATAAAGACTTAGTCAAATATATAGCAGCACTTGCAAGATTAGAGTTTGACGAAGAAGAATTAGATGATTTTACTGAAAAATTTAAAAATATTCTTGATTATGTAGAACAACTCAAAGAGCTTAATGTAGATAACGTTGCACCCACTTATCATATAAATTTTAATTATAATGCCATGAGAGAAGATGAGGTAAGAGAATCTCTTGAAATATCTCAGGTTTTGAGAAATGCACCGGACAAAAAAGAGGGTTTTTTCAAAGTTCCAAGGGTACTGGAGTAAAAATATGAATATAAAGAAGCTAAATACAATTGAAATCAAAAACTCCATAGAAAATAGAGAAATTAAAGCGCAGGAAATAGCTGAATATTATCTTAAAAGGGCAATTTCCCTGCAAGAAAAAACCAATGCATTCATAACACTCGATGAAGAAAACATACTTAAACAGGCAAAGGATATCGATAATCAAGTAGAAAAAGGTTTTAAGGGTAAACTAACCGGCGTCCCTATTGCCATAAAAGATAATATCTGTACAAAAGGTTTAAGAACTACATGCGCCTCTAAAATACTCTCAAACTTTGTACCACCATATGATGCTACGGTCATAGAAAATCTCAAAAAAGAAGGTGCTATTATTTTTGGAAAAACAAACATGGATGAGTTTGCAATGGGATCTTCTAATGAGACATCTTATTTCGGTCCAGTAAAGAACCCGTGGGATATGGAAAGAATACCGGGTGGTAGTAGTGGTGGTTCTGCCGTTGCAGTATCCGCGATTTTAGCACCTGCATCATTAGGGAGTGACACAGGAGGGTCAATAAGACAACCAGCATCATTGTGTGGTGTTGTTGGTATGAAACCAACATACGGTAGAATCAGTAGATATGGGCTTATAGCCTTTGGTTCTTCTCTTGACCAAATTGGTCCTTTTGCAAGATCGATTGAAGATTGCGCTTTAATACTTGAGGTTATTTCTAAATATGATCCCAGGGACTCAACATCCATAAATTTAAAGACACCAGAATATTTAAAAAATTTAAACGAAGATATCAGGGGCCTTAAAATTGGGGTTCCCAAGGAATATTTTATTGATGGAGTAGAAGAGGACATTATAAAAGGCATTAATGATGCAGTTGAAATATTAAAAAAACTGGGGGCTGAGATACGAGAAATTAGTCTACCCCATACAAAATATGGTATTGCAGTTTATTATCTTATAGCAACAGCAGAAGCAAGCTCAAACCTGGCAAGATATGATGGAGTAAAATATGGCTTTCGCGCTGAAAATGTAAAAGATCTTAAAGAGATGTATATAAAGACAAAAAAAGAAGGTTTTGGAGAAGAAGTAAAAAGAAGAATAATGCTTGGTACTTTTTCTTTAGCATCGGGATATTATGATGCCTATTACAAAAAGGCAAGTAAAGTGCGGACTTTAATTAAAAACGATTTTGTTAATGCCTTTGAAAAGGTAGATGTCATCCTATGCCCCACTTCTCCAACAACAGCATTTAAGATCGGGGAAAAAACTAACGATCCCATACAGATGTATCTATCAGACATTTTTACAATTAATGTTAACTTGGCAGGTATCCCAGCCATATCAGTGCCCTGTGGATTTGATAAAAAGGGATTGCCAATAGGTATGCAAATAATAGGTAATTATTTTGAAGAACAAGTGATACTAAATGCCTCCTATGCTTATGAAAAAGCTGTTGGAGGATTTAAATTTAGCCCCTTTCAGGAGGAATAAATGGAATTTGAAGCTGTAATAGGACTTGAAGTTCATGCTCAACTTCTAACGAAATCAAAAATTTTTTGTGGTTGTTCGACTCAATTTGGTTCTACCCCAAACTCTCAAACATGTCCTGTATGCTTAGGGATGCCAGGGGTACTACCTGTTTTAAATAGAAAAGTTGTAGATTTTGCTATAATGTTAGGGCTTGCAACAAACAGCACAATTAATAAAAACAGTTACTTTGCAAGAAAAAATTATTTTTATCCCGATTTACCAAAGGGGTATCAGATTTCTCAATACGAACTACCTATCTGTAGTAACGGGCATCTAATTATTAAAACAAAGGACGGTGAAAAAAAGATTGGTATAACCAGAATTCATATGGAAGAAGATGCTGGTAAACTTATACATGAAGGAACTTATAGTTTAGTTGATCTAAATAGAACGGGCACACCGCTTCTTGAAATAGTTAGTGAACCTGATATGAGGTCGCCAGAAGAAGCAGTAGCTTATCTTAAAGAATTAAGGCAGATTTTACTTTATCTCGGTATTTGTGATGGTAACATGGAAGAAGGTAGTTTTAGATGCGATGCGAATGTTTCTGTTAGAAAAAAGGGTGATAATAAGTTAGGAATTAAAACAGAGCTAAAAAATATTAACTCCTTCAGGTTTATACAGAGGGCTTTAGAATATGAAATAGAAAGACAGATTGACATTATCGAATCGGGGAATACAATTATTCAAGAGACGCGCCTTTTTGATTCATCTAAAGGCATAACAATTCCAATGAGGTCAAAGGAAGAAGCTCATGATTATAGATATTTTCCAGAGCCAGATCTCATGCCTGTTTTTATTGACGATGCCCATATAGAAAATATTAAAAACTTTCTACCCGAATTGCCCTATCAAAAAATACTCAGGTTCAGGGAACAATATGGTCTACCTGAATATGATATTGATATTTTAACTAACGAAAAAGAAGTTGCGGACTTTTATGAAAAATGTCTCTCTTTATATAATAATCCAAAAGCACTTAGCAATTTTTTTATGACTGAGCTACTAAAAGAATTAAATGAACGTAAGTGTAAGATAGGGGATACAAAACTTAACGCAGAAAATATTGTAGAAATCTTCAAATTGCTGGATGAGCAAAAGCTTAATTACAATGGTGCCAAGGCTCTTCTACCAAAAATTATAGACACTGGAAAATCTCCCTCAATTCTTTTGGAAGAAATGGGTTTGATGCAGATTAGTGATACATCAACTCTTGAGAGTGTAATAATAGAAGTTTTAAAAAGCAACAAAAAAGAACTAAAAGAATACCTTTCAGGTAAGGATAAACTATTTGCTTTTTTTGTAGGCCAGGTAATGAAAAAAACTGGGGGCAAAGCAAATCCAAAAATTTTACAGGAACTTTTAAAAGAAAAACTTGCAAAAATAAGTATAGATGATGTTGACAATTTATAGTCATAAAAGTAAACTACCTTTATGAAAGTAAAAAATATTTTAGTTGTAGAAGATGAACCAGACACCCGATGGGGAATATGTCATTACTTGAAAAAAGAGGGTTTTTTAGCCTTTGAAGCTGAAAATGGGCTTGTGGCAAAAGAAATTCTGCAAAAAGAGAAAATAGACGTAATTTTATCAGATCTTAAAATGCCAAAAATGGACGGTGCTGAACTTTTAAAATATTGTAAGGAAAACAATATTTCAGCTACATTTATAATGATGACTGCTTATGGTGATTGTCAGAGTTACTGTGATATTATGTCTCTTGGCGCTTATGAATATATGAATAAGCCTGTTCTACTGGAAGAAATTATCAATCTTCTTAAAAAAATAGAGAGAGAAGACAATGAAAGAGATTAGAAAAGACCCTTTTACAGGTCACTGGGTTGTTTTTAATTCTGCTCTAAGAGACAAAATTTTTGAATTCTGGAAAGACAGACATTATGAAACTCCAAAAATAGAAAAATGTAGCTTTTGTGAAGGCAATGAATCGGAGACACCCAGTGAAACCATGGCTTATAGACATTCGGGGACGCAATCAAACAAACCGGGTTGGTGGATTAGAATTTTTGAAAACAAAGGAGCAGTATTACAACCAGATGAAGATTTAGATAGACATCCAATCGGCATGTATGATGTAACTACTGGATTTGGTATTCACGAAATTATTGTTGAAACACCAAAACATTTAACTCAACTGGAAGAGCTACCATTCGGGCAGGTAAGAGATGTTCTTTGGGCTTTTAAAGAAAGAATTTCAGCTTTAAAAAAGGATCCCAGATTGAAGTATGTAACTATATTTAAGAATTTTGGTCTCGGTACTTTTGGCAGCATGGAGCACAGCCATTCTCAGCTACTTGCAACTCCTATAATACCACGTAAAATAAAAGATGAATTAATGCAGTCAAAAGATTATTATCAAGATAAAGAAAGATGTCTTTTTTGTGATGTTATAAAACAAGAATCAAGGATGAAAGAAAGGGTTATTTTTGAAACTGATAATATGATTGTTATAAGCCCTTTTGCCGCCCTATCGCCTTATGAAATGTTCATTCTGCCTAAAAAACATAACCATCTTTTTGAAGAAATTAACCCCCCAGAGGCAAATGATTTAACTGATACCGTCATTATTGCTTTAAAAAAGTTAGCCAAGCTTTTATCTGTGCCACCATATACTTTAACCGTTCATACAGCACCAAACCTTATTAATAGACCTGGATACTGGAGTACCATTATGTTTGACTTCCACTGGCATATTGAAATTTCTCCAAGATTATATCGTATGTCTGGACTGGAGTGGGGAACGGGTTTTTTCTTTAACCCAATTTTACCTGAGATTGCAGCTGAAGAACTTAAAAATACAGTGATCTAAAAAGGAGGAAAAAAATGAGTTTTAAAAAAATATTATGCCCCATTGATTTTTCAGAATACTCTTATGATGCCCTTGAGTTTGCTAAAACCCTTTCTAAAAATTTTAATTCTAAACTTTATGTTGTTCATATTATATATGAGCCTGCAGATTTTACAGGTTTCTATGTTCCCCATATTTCCTTTGACAAAATACGCTCAGAAATAGAGTCAGGTGCAAAAAAGATTATGGAAGAACTAAAAGAAAAAAAGCTTCAAGATTTACCTGGTGCAGAAACAATGATTATTTTTGGAAGTCCTGCTGAAGAGATTGTCAGATTTGCCAAGGATAAAGAAGTTGATTTAATTGTTATCGGTAGCCAAGGTAAAAAGGGTATTGAAAAAATGGTTTTTGGTAGCACTGCTGAAAAGGTTGTAAAAAAATCTAATTGTCCAGTTTTAGTAATTAAACCTAAAGGGGCATAATGAATATAAAATTAGATACCCATAAAGTTAAATTTTGTATTGCGGGAATAATTGCTGGCCTATGCGCGCCCATGGGATGGATATTCATATCACTTATTGCTTTTAGAGCACCTCAGGAAAGTATTTTAGATTATTTGTTTAATTTCTTTTTACAAAACTATAATTTATCTTTAATTTTTTATTTTTCTACTTCGATTTTTGTTCTTGGAACTCTCGGTTATCTTATTGGTAAAACAAGAGATAATCTACTGGAAAAACATTTAGAATTACAGAAAAGTAAGGAGGAAATTCAGAAAAGAGAATTTGAGTATAAAACAACCCTCGATAATCTTAGAATAAAAACAAATAAACTTTTAGAAGCAAGCAAAAAAATTCAATCTTCTGGCTCTATTTATGAGGCACTTGACGAAGTTGGTAAATGCGCTTATGAAATTCTCGAATTTGACCGTGTAAATATACTGATGATTGACGAAAGGGGTGAAAAAATTAAATGTGTAGTATCTTATGGTACTAAAGATTCCATTGAAAAAATCTGGGTACCCAATTCACCAGAAGGTGGCCTTTTATATAGAGCAATTCACGAAAATAAAATATACATTGTAAAAAATATACATGATCTTCCAGAAGATTTTGTATTACAACCACCATATAGTAATGTGGAGGCATTCAGGACCAAATCTTTTTTCTGCTTACCCTTTCATAGACTGGGCATACCTGTGGGAGTTATAAATGTTGATAATAAGTATAAAAAGAAAATTGCTTCAGAAGATGAACTTGCAGTTTTGTCGCTTCTTGCACAACAAGTTTCCCAGGCTATAACAAATCTTTATTTTATAGAGAGCATTAATAAGCTTTCCATAGAATTGGAAAAAACTTTTAGCTCCATTTTAGAACAAAGGGAAAAACAAAAAGAAATTTTTAACAAATTTTCTCTTACGATTAATGAAATAAACGCTAATTACTCCTACTTATCGGAGAGTATGCATAATCTTTTCCATTCCCTTGAAAGAAGTGTTGCCTCAACAACACAGATACACTCTTCCATTTCAGAAACATCTACAGCTCTTAAAGGGCTTTATAAATCAGCGGAAGAACTGGCTACAACAGCTTTTGAAATGAGGGAACTTGCTCAAGAAATATCAAATAATACTAAAGAAAGTCTGGAAAGCAGTATAAAGCTTAGTGATGCTGCTCACGAAGGAAATGCAATTGTTAATAGTATTTATGATTTTATAGAAAATGTTAGAAATACTCTTACAGTCTCAAAAGAAGTTTTTGAGAAATTCAGTAATACTATACAAGGTGTATACCAAATTGTACTTACTATTACAACCATAACGGAACAAACAAACTTACTATCTCTTAATGCATCCATTATTGCCTCTCAAGCTGGTGAATATGGGAAACCATTTTTTGTTGTTGCAAACGAAATTAAATCTTTATCAGAAAGAACTAAGTTTTCTGCTAAGGAAATTAAGACAATAGTTGATGAATTGAAAAAAGATTCTGAAGAAGTATTGTCTATTATTGAAAAAACTTATTCCATGCTTGAACAGGGTATTTCTATGGCAACCAAGTCAAGAAATATTTATAACGAACTACAAAAAGTAGCTTTAAATTCAAAAGAATTAACGGAAAAAATAGAAAAAGCCGTTTCAGAACAACTTGTAGGGATTAGCTATATTTCTAAAGCAACGGATGAAATACGGGATGCAACCAGAAAAATATCAAATGCTGCTGAAGAACAGGAAAAGGGTAGCAATCAAATAGTCAATGCAAATGAAGAAATAAGTGGATTAGCAAGTCAGATGGTAAAAGCCAACGACGATGAGGCAACAAGCATAAAAAACATAGTTAGCATGTTTCAGGATATAAATAACTTTATGAACTCCATGTTTATCGAAATCAATTCCAAAAGTGAAGCAATAAATAAATTAATGAAAGAATTAACCATATTTTTTAAGTAGTGTGCCTTGAAAAAGAAAGTATTAATTGTTGATGATGATTTTGAAATAGTCAATCTCCTAAGATTAGCATTAGAAAATAATAAATTTGATGTTTCAGCCTGTTATAATATTCAGGATGTGGAAAAAATAATTCTATGGGGCGTTGAAGCTGATGTAATTCTATTAGATTATTTCATGCCCCATGTGGATGGGTTATCAATAGCAAAAATGTTTTTAGAAGCTAATATCAAAGTACCAATTATCTTTTTTACTGCATCAGACACAGATTTTCTCCCCAAAAAACTTCCTGATAATATTGTGGATATAGTAAAAAAGCCCTTTGATATTGATACACTTATCCAAAGTATAAACAAAATTATTAAAATAAAAAAATTTTTTTTGAATCAACATATTGAAAATAACAACAAAAATAATTTGATAGATATTGAATCACCCCTTTTAGATAAAATACAGGACATTATTTTTACTGAAAAGGCTATAAGCTATAAGATGCTGCTTTCAAAACTTTCCCATGCAATAAAAAACTCATTACAAACAATACTGAATTATACAGAATTATTAGAAAAGGGTTATATTGAAGATACTGACAGACAAAGATTTTTTGATATCATAAGAAAAAAAGCAAACGAAATCAAATCTGCTCTTGATATATTAAAAAAACCAGAAATTTCCCTTTTAGAAGAAAGCTTTTCCCTTAAAACAGCTATTAAAAAAGTTTTAAATGACTTAAAAGATAAATTTAAGGAAAAAGATATTTATATAAAACTCAATTTTCAGAAAAATCTACCCCTTTATTTCGGATATCGCTTAAATTTTTTTACTTTCTTTGGTAACCTTATTACAAAATCAATGGAATGCTACGAAAATAAAGGTCAACTTTTTGTTGATGTATATCTTCACCAACAAGCATACATTATTGATATAAAACTAATTGGTATTGTACCTTTTTGCGAAAATAAACTTCATATTTTTGATCCTACACAAAGTGAACAAGAAGGATTAGAAATGACAAAAGCGGTTCTTGCTTTGAAAGAAATGGGTGGAAAAATTCAAATTGAAGATATTGACAAGGGAATCATTTACCATATTCAGTTGCCCATGCGCAGTGCACATGTATAGTATGGATTTTTTTCATAAAAAAAATTTATGTGAAATAAAAGAGATAAGGGATTTTATCTCAAAGAAATTAAAAATACATAAAGATCTCATAGAAGATATTTACATTGAAAAAAAATCCCTGGATGCAAGGAATAAAAAAAACATTAAATGGTTTTACAGAATCAGGTTTTCTTGTAAAAAAACATTAAAGGGCAATCTTAAAAAAACCACTACTGAAACTGCACCTTCTCTTATATTGCAAGGTTTAAAAGACAAAAAAGTAGCAATCATCGGCATGGGACCAAGTGGAATATTTGCTGCTATAAGGTTAGCTCTTAGCGGTGGAAAGTGCATAATCATTGAGAGGGGCAATAAAGTTGAAGAAAGGATTAAAGATGTAAAGAATTTTTTTATAACAAGACAACTAAATGAAGAATCAAATATTCAATTTGGAGAAGGAGGAGCAGGAACCTTCTCAGATGGAAAACTTACATCAAGAACAAAAAGTGCATATCATTATTTTATATTTGATGAACTAATAAAAGCAGGCGCCCCTGAAGAAATAAGATATCTCTCAAATCCTCATATTGGAACTGATAGATTAAGAATTGTTATTAAAAATCTTAGAAACAAGCTTTTATCTCTGGGGGTAGAAATTTATTACAACGAAAAGTTTGAGCAATTAATTCTTGATAAAGATAGGGTTGTAAAAGGATTAATTACTTCTAAAAGAGAAATAACCTGTGATTATGTAATACTTGCTATAGGATATAGTGCACGAGATACATATGAAAATCTATTTCACCAAGGTGTTTATATGGAGCCTAAAGGCTTTGCTGCGGGCTTTAGAATAGAACTTCCTCAAAAAAAAATTGATAAAATTCAATATGGATGTGTATCCAAATTACTTCCACCTGCTGAGTTTTTCTTAAAAACTCATTTTAAAGAAGTGGGGGTGTCGGTTTATACTTTTTGTATGTGCCCTGGAGGAATAATTATTCCCGCATGTTCAAAAAAAGGATTTCTTGTTTTAAATGGAATGAGTTATTATAATCGTAGTGGTTTTTTTGGTAATGCTGCGGTAGTTATATCACTGAGCCCTAAGATCTGGAATAATAAAATATTTGGGGGTATGGAACTACAAAAAAGAATCGAACATGAAACTTTTATTGCCGGTGGAAGCGATTATACAGCACCGGCTGTAACAACAAGGGACTTTGTAGAAGAAAAAATCTCTTTTTCTCTAAGAAAGAGCTCTTATCCTTTTGGTGTTAGACCTTATCCCATATGGGAAATATTCAAAGATTGGAAGGAATTTTTCAAAAAAGCCCTTATTGATTTCAATAAAAAAATGGATGGAATAATCTCTGATGATGTTTTGCTTTTAGCTTCCGAAACAAGAACTTCCACACCAGTGAGAATAACAAGGGGAGAAAATGGTATGTCAATCAATACAAAAAATTTATTTCCCTGTGGAGAGGGGGCTGGTTATTCAGGAGGTATAGTTACATCTGCAGCTGATGGACTTAAAATAGTTGAAAAAATAGTTTATAATAGGTGATGAACAATGAATCGAAAGTTTATAACAGAATTAAAAGAAAATGATCATGTGGAAAGCATCTTTTTTGTCGCAGAAAAAAACTTAGGAATGGGCAAAACAGGAAAAAGTTATCTTTCTCTTAAACTTTCTGACAAAAGTGGCACACTTGATGGAAAAATCTGGGATAAAGTTGAGCATTATAGTGGTCTTTTTGAGAGAGATGATTTTGTTTTCATTAAAGGCACTGTTCAATCATATCAAGGCACCTACCAGATCATTATAAGTGATATAAGGAAAGCTCATGAAAGTGAGATCTTTCTTGAACACTTTATTCCAGACTCAGGAAAAGATATTGAAATGTTGTGGCAAGATTTTATCAATACATGCAAAATTATAAAAGACCCATATCTTAAAAAATTATTTAATCTAATTTTTATTGAAGATAAAGAGATTCAAGAAAAATTTAAAAACTATCCAGCTGCCAAAAGTCTTCACCATGCCTATAGAGGTGGTTTATTAGAACACTCACTAAACGTGGTCAAACTCTCAAAGTACATATGTGACTTCTATGAAAATAATGTTAATAAAGATCTCATTATAATCGCATCGGCTCTTCACGATATTGGAAAAATTTATGAGCTTAACTTTTCTTATATTACAAACTATACAACAGAGGGAAAACTATTAGGACATATAATCCTTGCCGATGAGTTAATTATTAGAAAAGTCAGTAAAATTGAAAATTTTCCTCAAAAAACCCTTAACCTATTGAGGCACATATTAATTAGCCATCACGGGGAATATGAATTCGGCTCACCCAAAAGGCCAAAAACTTTAGAGGCAATGATTATACATTTTATTGATAATTTAGATGCCAAAATAAATGGGTTTATTACTGCATTGGAGAAAGACACACAAAATGGAGACTGGACAGGAATTGTAAAATCATTTGATAGGCAATTATATAAAGGTGCAGTAAATGGCGTAAATGAAGAAGAAAAATTATTAAATGTGAGTGTTGAACAGAAAAGTGATAAATCCTTTAATCCTGTTATAAAAAATATAAATTTTGAACTTTTTAAAGATAAGGATAAAATTTAAACATGAACCAAATAAAACCTATTGGCTCTATCTTACTATGGGGATTATACTTAGTTCTGTTTTATCTCCTTTATCTTTTGATGAAACCTTTTCTTTACCCCATACTTTGGGCTGGTATATTAACAGTTATTTTTTCTCCCATATACAGAAAGCTCCTTACTTTAACAAAGCACAGAGAAACTTTGGCTGCAAGTATTACAATGATATTAATTGTTCTTATTGTAATTATTCCCAGTGGTTTTGTAATTACGCTGCTAATTTCTGAGATAATAGATTTTGCAAAAAAAATCACAACAGAAACAAACATAGATATAACTAAACTTTCAGAACATCCCATTGTCATAGATATTTTGAAGCGCCTAGAACAATCTTTTCATATTAGTCTTGATGAATTAAAGACAACATTTTCTGAGAAGCTAAAGGATTTAGGTATTCTTATAATTACAAAGGCGGAAAAAATCCTTCTTGATTTACCTTCAGGATTTGTCAATTTTTTTATTACTTTTTTTACTTCTTTTTTCCTTTTTAGAGATGGTAAAACTTTTGGTAATCTTTTAAAAAATCTAATCCCCCTCTCTAAAACTGAATTAGACTATTATTTTGACAATCTTAAGAAGGTTGTCTATGCAACCTTCATTGGGGTTCTGCTTACAGCATTTATTCAAGGTTTAATTGCTTTTATCTCTTTCTTTTTTATTGGTATTAGATCCTCCCTTCTTTTGGGACTTATGGTATCAATTGCATCTTTGGTACCTGTAGTAGGAAGTGCTCTTGTTTGGGTACCTCTTGCCATTTATCTTATTGCAACTGGTCTATTTCTTAAAGGAATTCTTGTTATTCTTGTGGGTGTATTTTTTATTAGTCTCGTTGATAATTTTGTTAGACCCATATTCTTACATCAGTACCTATCGCTACATCTATTATTGACCTTTTTTAGTTTATTTGGTGGCATCAAAGCATTTGGCATAATCGGGATATTTTTAGGTCCTATAATTATTTCTGTATTTATTGGAAGTTGCATGTTTTATCAAAATTATAGACAGCATCAGGAAAAGAACCTTACGGATATTACAGGATGAAAGAGGCAAAATATTTTGAAAAATTAGATAATAAAAAAGTTAGATGCTTTCTTTGCAGGCATAACTGTTTGATACATGAGGGCAAAACAGGACTATGTGCCGTGAGAAAAAATATAGATGGTACTCTATATGCGCTCACATATGAGAGATGTATTGCAAAAAACGTAGATCCCATTGAAAAAAAACCCCTTTTTCATGTACTTCCTGGAACTACTTCCTATTCAATTGCAACTGTGGGGTGTAATTTTAGGTGTGCCCATTGTCAAAATTACGAAATTTCTCAAATTCCAAGGGATCAGGATATAATACTTGGTGAAATTTACCCACCCGAAATAGTAATAAAAGATGCTCTTAAATATAAATGTAAAAGCATATCTTATACATATACAGAACCAACGATCTACTATGAATATGCTTATGACACTGCAGTAATTGCAAAAAAAGTGGGGTTAAAAAATATTTTTGTTACCAATGGTTATACAGGTGAAGAAGCCTTAAAGGATATTTCCCCTTACTTGGATGCAGCAAATGTTGATTTAAAGGCTTTTACTGATGATTTCTATAAAAAGATTTGCGGTGCTAAACTTCAAGCAGTTCTTGATACTTTAAAACTATATAGAAAGCTCAATATCTGGATCGAAGTTACTACCTTAGTAATAACAGGATATAATGACAGTGAAAAGGAATTAAGAGATATAGCACGATTTATAAAAACTGAGTTGGGTGATTATGTACCCTGGCATGTTACCGCCTTTTATCCTACCTACAAGCTAACAGATGCCCCAAAAACACCTTTAACTAAATTAAAAAATGCCTGGGAAATTGGTAAAGAAGAGGGGCTTAAATTCGTTTATACTGGTAATGTTTTAAATACAGAAGGTGAGTCCACTTTTTGCCCTGATTGTAATAAAAAAATTATTGAAAGAGTTGGTTTTATAATCACAAAAAATTTCATAAAAGATGGTATTTGTTCATTTTGCAATGCTAAAATACCGGGTATATGGAGTTAAAGAACTTAATTGAACTACAAAATGCTTTAAAAGAAAAGATTATTTTAAAGCCCTTTGATAAAAATTTTTCCTCTATATTAGCTGTAGATTCGAGCTACTCAAAAATGCTTGATAAAATTTTCTCCGTAGCAATTGTATACAATAATATTGAGAAATGTGTTATTGAAAAGCATTATTCAGTAGAAAAGGTTAATTTCCCATATATCCCCGGATTTTTGTCTTTCAGAGAAATAGATAATACTTTAAATGCAGTAAACAAAGTTAAAGAACCTTATGATATTATTATTGTAGATGGACAGGGCATAGCACACCCAAGAAATTTCGGATTCGCTTCCCATTTAGGCGTTACGCTAAATAAGCCCACTATAGGCTGTGCAAAATCGAGGTTAATAGGTGAATATAATGAACCGGAAAATTTTAAGGGTGCTTTTAGTTATTTATATGACAACTCAAAAAAAATAGGAGCCGTTTTGAGAACAAAAAAGAATATTAAACCTATTTTTATTTCCCCGGGTCACATGATTGATATAGACAGTTCAGTAAAAATTATTTTAAAATTAACAGAAAAATTTAAACTCCCTGAGCCAATAAGATCCGCTCATATATTTGCAGAAGAAGTGAAAAGAACATGGAAAAAGTAATTATTCTATTAACCCTAATGATTCTATATGGTTGCACCCATTCTTATCCCGAATTTGGCTGGTATACTTATTACGAAAAAGAGCCAGCATATATGAAGCCCTATGAAAGATTTGGGAAAATCTATACACCTATAAAACCTGAGGACGCAATTGCATATCGAGAAAGAGGAATTGCATCATGGTATGGTGCAGACTTTCATGGACTTCCAACATCTACAGGTGAGATATATGACATGTATGACTATACAGCTGCTCATAAGACTTTGCCACTGGGGTTGTATGTTAAAGTAAGAAACTTGAAAAATGGTAAAACAAGCATTGTAAGACTTAATGACAGAGGTCCCTTTGTAGAAGGACGTATTATTGATCTTTCTTATGCTGCAGCAAAAGAACTTGATTTTGTCGATGAAGGGATAACACCGGTTGAAATTGAAGCCCTTGGATTTCCCATTTATGATGGACAAAAAATGACATTTCAAAAACCCACAAGCTACAGTATAGAGACATATAGAGTACAGATAGCTTCATTTAGAATAAAAGAAAATGCGATTAAACTTGCTACAGATTTCCAGAAAAAATCTATTGATGCCAAGATAACTGAGTTTCGAAAGAAAGACGAACTATTTTATAGAGTTCAGGTAGGAAAATTTAAAAGTATTGAGGATGCAGAAAAATTTAAAGATAAGATGAAAAAAGAAGGATTTACTCAATCATTTGTAGTAGGTGATTAATGATTATTTATGCAAATGCTAAACTAAATCTAATGTTACATATTATTGACAGGCTCCCCAATGGTTTTCATAATCTCGAAATGATAAATGTTCCAATAAATTTGTATGATGAGATATCAATTGAACCAGATTCAAAATTTGATCAATTTTTTTATCCCCCTATCGATTGTCCTCTTGAAAAAACTACCCTTTATAAAGCTTATTGCTTACTTAAAAATTGGGTGGGGGATATTAATCTAAAAGTTTCAATCAAAAAGGTTATTCCCAGTGGTTCAGGTATGGGGGGTGGTAGTAGTGATGCCGGTTTTTTTATAAAATATGTATTGGAGCAAAAAAAGATTAAATGGAATCAAAAAATGCTTACTGAGATTGCTAATAAAGTAGGTGCAGATGTACCCTTTTTTTTATATAATAAACCAGCTATTGTTAGAGGTATTGGAGAGAAAGTTATTCCATTCAAAAAATTTCCAAATCTGAATTTTTTAATCATTGTCCCGGACTTTTCAATTTCCACTAAATGGGCATATAGCAATGTAAAATTACCGTTGACAAAAAATATATACAATAGTAATTTAAATAATTCTAAAATAAGTGAATTGCAATTAATTAATTTAATGAAAAATGATTTAGAGGTAGTAGTGGAAAAGGAGTATTCTTCTATAAAAAACATCAAAAGGTTCTTAATAGAAAGGGGAGCTAAAAAGGCAATGATGACAGGTAGCGGTTCAGCAGTATTTGGAATTTTTAATGATAAAAATTCTCTTATTATTGCATTTAGAGAAGCAAAAAAACAATTTAAAAGCTATAATATATTTAACTGTAAAACAATTGGGGCGTAGGCGAATTGGTAAAGCCACCAGACTTTGACTCTGGAGTTTGGAGGTTCGATGCCTCCCGCCCCAGCTTTAAATAAAAATCAGTTGTATGCAAATACTTATTCAAATAAAATAAAAAAATGAAGTTTTTATTTAGGCCCTATAAAAAAGGTTTTGAACATGCTCTTGGTGAGCTGGAAAATGAGATCATGCAATTTCTGTGGGATAAAAATGAATCAGTTACTGCCAAAAGTGTTCATGAAAATATCTCTAAAAAAAGAAATATTGCATTAACAACTGTTTTTACAATTTTAGACAGATTAACAGAAAAGGGCATTCTAAAAAAAGAGAAAGACGGTAAATTTATATTTTATAGACCACTACTTACGAGAGAACAATACGTAGAAGAAGTAACAAAAAAAACATTACAGGCGCTTCTTGAATTTTCAAAAGATAATGTAATTTCATGCTTTGTTGACATTCTTTCAAAAACAGAAGATTTAGAAAAAATAAAACAGCTTATATCTGAAAGAAGTAAAAAATGAGATGATAGAAACTCGTCAAATGTCAAACCTTTGCCATAAAATAAAAAAAATATTGACTAAACATCAAATATATTTCAGGCACACTTTATGCTTTAATTAAAAAACTGTATGTCTCTAACTGCTCACATCGTTGATTTTTTTAAAGACTACATTGCTGAATTTATTTCAGTACTCCCCTATTTTATTGCTGGAGTAATCAGTGAAGCTATAATAAGAACTTATAAATGGCATATAAAAATAAAACAAACCATTCATAAATACGGGGCACTCTCTATTCTTATAGCAACTTTACTGGTTTGATAAGCCCCTTATGTGCATGTGGAGTATTACCATTATCATTAGGTCTTTTATTTGGAGGCGTCCCCTTCTCTATCATGATGACCCTTGTTATTTCTTCTCCCCTTTTGAGTCCTGCTGGCTATACTTTAACCCAGTGGGAGCCAGGGAACTACATGGGCCCTTGCAAAAACTTTTTCAGCCGCTTTTATGGGGCTTTATGCTGGTTTTTTAACACTTCTACTTGAAAAAAAATACTTCAAGCATCACCAAATTTTAAAAATATGTGAAATTCCTCATGACATGGATTTTCATGATCCCAATTTCCCTATATAAGAGCTTGGATGCTGCTGTCATAAACAATTCAGTCATAATGTAGAAGAAAAAACTAAAAACAAGTTTTTCATATTTCTTGCTAAATTTTATGAAGGATCAGTTAGAATAGGCAAATATGTTCTAATCGGCATTTTATTTGAAATACTAATACTAAAATATGTTCCTGGAGATTGGATCTCTAACTATTTAAGTGAAGGAAGTTTTACCAGCATTTTCTTGGTCACAATATTTTCCATACCCCTTTATGTAAACCAGATTACTGCCTCAGCAATGTTATATGGCCTTGTTGAAAAAGGAATTAGTAATGGGGCAGCTCTTGCTTTCCTAATTGGTGGTCCTGTTAGGGCAATACCAGTAAAACTATTTTTCTCACAATGTTTAGAAAAAGGGTAATTTTATATTATCTTTTTATTTGTATAAGTGGAACATTGATAGTAAGTTTAATTTATCAATGGTTTTTCCACTAAGCTTAGAGTTTTACCCTGGGTATTAGATTTATTGCTTTCTTTGATAAATAGCCTCTTTGCGCCGACGAATGTCTTTTTAAAATATGGGGAATCTACTGATGATATTATTACACCCTTTTCTTTACTAGCAGCATGAATAAACATATTGTCGCCAATATAAATACCTACATGTCCAATTCTTTTCTTTCTTTTGAAAAATAATAAGTCTCCCACAGCAAGTTGATCTAAAGGCACTTCAACCCCTAATTCAAACTGCTCCCTTGAAGTTCTTGGTAAGTGTATGTTCACCTCATTAAATACCCTTTTTACAAATGCAGAACAATCTATTGACGCTGGATGATTACCACCGTATTTATATGATGCACCAATATAATCTAAAGCAGAAGCTATTAGTTTATTAACATCCCTATCCGTAAGGGTATATTTTATGTTTTTAAAATCTGTCTCTTTCATTTCCTCATTTACTTCTCTACTTCCTTCCGCAAGCTTTATTTCATCTTGTTCTTCTTCCATATCATCTTCCATATTATAAATCGAGCTATCCACATCATTTCTTAAAGTATAATCCCCAGGGATTTTATTTTTAGGTTTATAGGTCAGATAATTTTTCTTTAAAATTAGTTGAGTGCCCACAGTAATGGCATCATTATTAATTTTATTAAGCTTTTTTATTTCTTCGATGCTTATACTGTATTTTTTTGAAATGGAGTATAGTGTGTCACCCTTTTTTACAATATAGACTTCTTTTTCACGACTATTTTCAGCAAAAGATTTTGAATTTTGTTTAGCAGGGATTTTAACGACACTTCCTACTTTTAAGTTTTTTGGATTAATATTTTTATTCATATTCAAAAATTCTTCTAAGGAAACTCCATATGTTTTAGCAATCCTGGCAGGTGTATCACCTTTTCTTACTCTATGAACTATAACATTTCCTTTTTGTGTCCCCTTTTTAACCTTTGATACCTCTCTCTTTTTTGCTTTAGAATTAATCTTATGCTCTACTGGTAAAACTAGAGAAGGTATAAATAAAAAAGAAAAAAATGTTAAAAGGAGAACATTAATTTTTTTCATGATACACACAATACTAAAAAATTGTTTTAAAATCAATAAAAAATCACTCTTTAATTTTAAAAAGGGAAAAAAACTGAATTTAAACATTTAAATAATTTAAAATTGTACACAAAGGGCAAGAGGAGTTTATCGTTTCTAAGATCATTATTTACCAAATAATACCTTTTTATAAACAAAGCATTGAACACACTTTACTGAAAAATAACTACTACGAGATATAGTTTTTACTTTTGTATCATCTATACTTATCACAATATCAGAATCATTAGATATGTTTTCTACTTTTTCTATAACTATTGTTAATGGTGAGAAATTTTGATAGAACATTTTTCACCCACGAGAGTTGTTTTTTTGTTATCATACTTTCTTTTACACCTGCACCTTTATTAATTACTATTTTTTAAGAGCTGCTTATACTATACATTCAAAGTACTTGGATGAGTTAAAATTAGAACTTATAAGCCTTATGGATGTAAACTGTACCAAAGCTCATGGATTTTTGTTCTATTCCCATGAAGCCAGTTTTGATTAATAAATCGGAGAACTCATCGGTTGAAGGAAAATTACAAATAGAATTCCATAAATATTCGTAAGCCTCCTTCTCAGAAAATAAAGCTGCAATGTTTGGCAAAATATATTTCATGTAGAATGAATAAAAAATTTTAAAAGCTCCTGATGGCAATGAAAATTCAAGAATTACCGCCTTACCACCCTTTTTCAGAATTCTAAATATTTCTATCAAAGCCTTGTCAATGGAATGCATATTCCTTATACCAAAAGCACAGGTCACAGCATCAAAGGTCTCATCTTTAAAGGGAAGTTGATAACCTGAACCACAAAGGGGAAAAAATGATTTTTTAGAAAGCTTTTTTTTCGAAATTTTGATCATCTTTAGACTTAAATCCACACCAACAACTTTAAATCCTTTTTTGATAATAACTTTAGCGCTATCACCTGTTCCTGTTGCTAAATCGCAAATAATACTTTTTATATCTAAAGGATATAGCGCATTCAACAGCTCTTTTCTCCAGCAGAAATCCAATCCCAAAGAAAGAAGGTGATTTAAAAAGTCATATTTATTGGCTATGTTATCAAACATAGCCTTAATATTATGAGATTCCTGCATTAACTACACCTTCACAACCTCTTCAAGTTCTTCAGTATTGTTTTGTTCAATAACCTTTTTCGTTATTTCACTCATTTTACAGGTACCATTAAAATAGGCACCTTCCTCAATTATAAGTGAAGGTGTAAAAATTTTTCCCTCCACGTCTGCATTATTTTTTAAAATTATCTTTTCGTTTGCAAGAAGCTCTCCCCGAAATTTGCCAGAAATAACGGCTTTAGCAACCCTACAAACCCCTTTAACAATACCATTTTCACCAAGCATTAATGTATCATTTCCTTCTACCTCTCCCTCCACTACGCCGTCAATTCTCAATGTGCCCTGAAAAATTATTTTACCTTTAAATTCTGTACCCATTCCCAGAAAAGTAAGCACCTCTACTGACTGTTTTGGTTTCTCGTTGTTTATACTAGCTTTGTCCTGTTTTTTTTGATTAAACATTTCGAACTCCTTTTAAAATTTTGCAATATATTCTCCCACAACATAATTTTTTGAGTTTTTAACTGTTAAATGCCAGTATTTTTTTAATGCTTCAAACTCATTTTCCCTGATCCATTCAATTTTTTTTAAAATATAAAGTAACATCAAGTACATGGGTTTCACACTTCCATCCTCTATTTTCAACGCCAGCCCCTCTTTTGTGATATTGTTAAAACCAGCATATACGCCATCAGCACCTATCTTAATAAAAATTCGACCATTGGTTAATTCTATGATTTCAGAACATAATCTATCGTTACCTGCTATCATCAGGGGGTGTTTTATGACAGATTTAATTAATTTCAAAAGATAAGGTTCGTTTGAAATGGAAAGGTTTTTATAACCTACCGCAAGATTTTTAAGGGGCATAAAAAAAACAGGAGCTCCACAGCCATCAACTACAGTTTTTATCTGATTTTCTTCCATCTCGGTAAATTGTGACACGGTTCTTAAAATTTCTTTCTGGAATGGATGCTCAAAGTGGAGATAGTTTTCAAGGCTATATTTTTTAGCCTTACAGGCAAGGAGCATTCCTGCATGTTTTGCCGAGCAATTATGATATATTGCAAGGGGTGGTTGACCTTCTTTTTTTAATTTTTCTGCAGTTGCTTTATGGCTTGGGTACTGTATACCACATTGAAGAAAGCTTTCATCCAAACCACCTTTGTTAAGAATGCTTCTTACTATCTCAACCTGAAAAGGTTCAGCGTTTATCGAACCAGTTAGTATGGCAACTTCTTTGTCATTCAGTCCGAAATGTTCAACTATACCTGCTCTTAAAGCGGTTATTGCCTGAAATGGCTTGGCAGACGATCTGAGACATGTTAGAAAGTTTATGTCTCCCCTTTCAAAGATGGTATTCCCCTCTTTATCTACTAAAACTATGTGAAATCTGTGAATACATTCTGGATACCCTCCTCGAGTAACTATAACCATTGCTTCCATACTCAACTTTGCTCCATTGTACGGAAAAAAACATCCATTACATCTTTTGAATTAATATCGCATGAAAAGCCACCCTGAGCTAATCCTTTTTTCCCACCACCCCTGCCACCAACTGATTTCATTATAGTCTGCAGTATTTTACCAGCATCATACTTCTCTGTAAGCTCATGGGGGACAAAGAGAAGACAGCCTTTTTTTTCTTCCATCAAACCAATTATAAATATTATCGAATTATGATGCTTATTTTTAACATTATCTAAAACAGCCCTCATTTCATCACTATCATTTACCTTTATCTCCACTGTAACTACGCTAATACCACTGGGTAATTTTTTTTCCTTCAACCCCTCCTCAAGTTCATATTTTAAAAGCCTTGTTCGTAAATATTCAACTTCACTTTCAAGTTCTTTCTCCCTCTTCAATATTTTTTCTAATTTTGTTTCCAGTTCTAAAGGATTGCTTTTAAGCATATTCGCAAATTTTTCAACTAATCTCTCTTTTTCTTTTACAAATCTAAGTCCCGCTAACCCTGCGCAGGCCTCTATGCGTCTTATACCTGATGCAACACTTTCCTCAGAAACAATCTTAAAAACACCAATATTGCCTGTATATTTCTGGTGAGTTCCCCCACATAATTCTTTACTCACTCCCTCTATTTCCACCAGTCTAACAACATCCCCATATTTTTCACCAAAGATTGCCATTGCACCCCTTTTTATTGCTTCATCATAGGGCAAAAAACTAATTTCTACTTTTCTATTCTCCCTGATCCACTGGTTTATAATCTCCTCAATATTATCTAATTCTTCCCCTGTAACCTGTGTAAAATGCGTAAAATCGAATCTCAATCTTTCGGGGGTAACCAAGCTTCCAGCCTGTTTTACATGAGAACCAAGTATTTTCTGTAAAGCTGCCTGAAGCAGGTGGGTAGCAGTATGATGTGACATTGTGTTATCTCGTAAATCATCTTTAACCCTTAAAATGCATAAGGTCCCTTCTTTTACTATCCCCTTAATAACTTTTCCCCGATGAATTATTAAATCATTAAATTTTTTTGTATCCTTCACTTCAAAGATGAAATTTTTCGATTCAATAGTACCCACATCCCCAACCTGTCCACCCGATTCACCATAAAATGGGGTTTTATCTGTTATAATTTCTCCTTCTTCACCTTCCATAATTTCCCTTGTTATAGATCCATTTTGTATCAGTTTTATTATCTTTCCTTCGCCCATAAGGGAGTCATACCCAATGAAGCTCACTTTTATTTCCTGTGAAAGCATTTTATAAAGGGTATCTATCGCTTCTTCTTCACCTTTCCAGTGTTTTCTTGCATTTTCCCTTTGTTTCTCCATACATTTTTCAAACTCTTCCATGTTGACCTGTATTTGTTGTTCCCTTAATATGTCTTGAGTAAGATCAATAGGAAATCCGTAAGTATCGTATAATTTAAAGGCAATCTCTCCCGAAAAGACCTTTTCTCCCTTAAGCTTCATCTTTTCCAGATGCTCATTAAGTATTTTTAATCCACTATCAAGTGTTTCAAAGAAGCGTTCCTCTTCATTTAATACAACCTTTTTTACTAGCTCTCTCGAATCAATAAGTTCAGGATACGCATCTTTCATAACATTTACTACCTCTTCTGTAAGATTAAAAAGTATTGGTTTATCAAAACCAAGCATTTTTACATGTCTTATCGCCCTGCGCATTATTCTCCGTAAAACATATCCTCTACCTTCGTTTGAGGGAAAGACACCATCGGAAATAAGAAAGGTCATTGCCCGAATATGGTCAGCTATAACTCTCAAATGAATATCTACCTTTCTTTCTTTACCATACTCAACCTTTGCAATACTTGCCATCTTTTCTATATAGGGGAATAAAAGATCTGTCTCAAAATTGGTCTTTTTTCCCTGTATAATTGCCGTTATCCTTTCGAGACCCATACCAGTATCTATACTTGGATTGGGTAGCGGCTGGAGAGTACCATCTTTCAATTTATTGTATTGCATAAACACCAGGTTCCATAACTCAAGAAATCTGTCACAATCACAACCGATCTTGCAATCCTTACTTCCACATCCTACATCTTCTCCCTGATCGATAATTATCTCAGAACAGGGGCCACATGGACCCTCATCACCCATTGCCCAAAAATTATCCTTTTCTCCAAGCCTAACTATTCTATCTGGTTTGACATCCGCTACTTTTTGCCAGAGCTCAAAGGCTTCATCATCATCCTTGTAAATTGTTACCCACAATTTTTCCTTTGGTAGTCCCATTTCTCGTGTTAAAAAATCCCAACCATAAAAGATTGCTTCTCTTTTAAAGTAATCTCCAAAAGAAAAATTACCTAACATTTCAAAAAATGTATGGTGTCTTGCTGTGTATCCTACATTTTCAAGGTCGTTATGCTTCCCCCCTGCTCTAACACATTTCTGAACACTGCACGCCCTTTTGTATGGCCTTTTCTCAATACCAAGAAAACAATCTTTAAATTGGTTCATACCTGCATTAGTGAAAAGAAGAGTGGGGTCATTTTTGGGTACAAGGCTTGAACTTTTTACTACTTGATGATGATGTCCTGCAAAATAATCAAGAAATTTTTTCCTAATCTCACTACCTTTCATAGTTCTGACCATCCTTTTAAAAATTCTGTTATGTCTTCTGCCATAAATCCCTTGCTTAAAAGGTAATTATACATTTTTCTGAAGGTTTTTAAATCCCTAATTTTTTCATTACCCATTCTCTTTAAATACCACTTTTTTAAATCTCTGTCATCATATTTAACATCAATATTTGTGCAGGAGAATCCCCTTTTTGTTAGATAATTATAAATATAGCGAGGGCCATAACCTTTAGCTTTAAGTTGTTCTATGACAATTTGAGAATTTTTTCTATCGTTCAAATAATCATAATACTTTAGTTTTTTCATTACTTTTTCAATGTTATCAGTATCCTGTGAATATTTTTTTTGAAGCTTTGTTAAAAGCTCCCTCTCTGAATAAATGCGCTTGCTCAAAAGAAAGCAAGCATAATCCCAGATTAGAATCTCTCGATCTTTGCTGGAGATTCCTCTTCTGTTTGAGCTTCTTTCTGCCATTGAGTTTTATCTGAAGAGGTATCAATACCACTCATTGCAAGGGCAAAATCTGAGGGACTTGTGGCATTTTTTAGACCCTCTTCATAGGTTATAAGTTTTTTCTTACAGAGGTCAAGAAGGCTTTGATCAAAGGTTTGCATACCATATACTGAATGTCCTTCAGAAATTGCTTGTCTTATTAACTTTGTTTTGTCTGGATCTTCTATATATTCTTTGATCCTGTTTGTGGCAATCAATATCTCCACAGCGGGAACTCTTCCCTTACCATCAATCCTTGGGACAAGCCTTTGTGATATTACTGCCTTTAATGTGGATGCAAGCTGGTATCTAATCTGCTGCTGTTGATGGGGTGGAAAAATTCCAATTATTCTATTTACCGTCTCAGTTGCATCTAAAGTATGAAGGGTACTTAAAACTAAATGTCCAGTCTCTGCCGCAGTAAGAGCAATCTCAATGGTTTCCATATCTCTCATTTCACCTACAAAGATAACATCAGGATCCTGTCTTAAAGCTGCTCTTAATGCATTACTAAAGGATAGGGTATCAAAACCAACCTCCCTTTGATTAATGAGGCATTTGTGATCTCTGAAAAGAAACTCAATAGGATCTTCAATTGTTATTATATTATAGTTAAAATTATTGTTCATGAAATCAATCATAGATGCAAGGGTAGTAGATTTACCTGAACCTGTGGTCCCTGTAACAAGTATTAGCCCTCTTCTTTCACAGGCTATTTTTTCAAGAATCGTAGGCAAATTTAATTCTCTGATAGTTTTTATATTAAATGGGATTGCTCTCATGACAGCACATGGTGAGCCTCTTTGTTTATAAAGATTGACTCTGAATCTTCCAACACCGGGGACACTATAGGCAAAATCTAAATCCATTCTTTTGTTAAATTCTTCTTTTTGTTTTTCTGTGAGCATGCTAAAAAGCATCTCACTTGCTTCTTGAAAGTTTAAAACTGGAGCATTCTTCAAACTCGTTAGCCTTTCATCAATTCTAAAAATTGGAGCTTTACCTGGTTTTAAATGCACATCAGAAGCCCCAATTTTGACGGCAATTTTCAAAATTTCATCAAGCTTATCTTTTGAGCTCAACTTTCACTCCTTTTTTGAAGCCCGTATTTTTCAAAAATTATATTTTCAATCTCAACAAGCCTATCAGGATGTTCTTTTAAGTATTGTTTTGCATTTTCTTTACCCTGACCTATTCTTTCGCCCTTATATGAGTACCAGGCTCCACTTTTTTCTATAATCCCAAGTTCTGACCCTATGTCTATAACTTCTCCTTCCCTCGAAATCCCCACACCGTAAAGAATATCAAATTCCGCCTCTCTAAAAGGTGGTGCTACTTTATTTTTTACAATCTTAACCTTTGTCCTTGTTCCAATTTTATCATTACCCTCTTTTATAGGTCCTACAGGTCTTATATCCATTCTCACTGAAGCATAAAATTTCAAAGCATAACCACCCGTTGTTGTTTCTGGATTGCCAAAAAATACTCCTATTTTCATACGAATCTGGTTTGTAAAAATGACTGTAGTTCCTGATTTTGATATATTTGCTGTCAATTTCCTGAGTGCTTGAGACATAAGCCTTGCCTGAAGGCCCATATGGGCATCACCCATTTCTCCCTCAATTTCTGCCTTAGGGACTAAAGCAGCAACAGAATCTATTACAATAACATCTACTGCATTACTTCTAACTAAGTAATCTGCTATTTCTAATGCCTGTTCCCCAGTATCGGGCTGAGATATTAAAAGGTCATCAGTGTTAACCCCCAAAGAGCGTGCATAGTTAACATCAAGAGCATGTTCGGCATCGATGAATGCTGCAATTCCACCTTTCTTCTGGGCTTCTGCAATGATGTGAAGACACAAAGTTGTTTTGCCAGATGATTCTGGACCATAAATTTCAATAATCCTGCCCCTTGGTACACCACCAACACCCAAGGCAACATCTAAACCAATAGATCCAGTGGATATAACATCTATTGCTTCCTGTTTTTTCTCACCCAATCTCATTATGGAACCTTTTCCAAACTGTTTTTCTATTTGAGAAAGGGTTATCTCCAGAGCTTTTGCTTTCTGATTATCTATAACCATATTAACCCCCTGTTTTTAAATTAAATTTTATCTTTTTTGCTTTAAATTGTCTATAATAAGATGAGAAAGAAAAACATGTGGGGTTGACAAACCCAAAGTCGTAGATTATATTAAAATTAGCACTCTAATACTTTAAGTGCTAATTTTAGGAGGCTAAATTTGACAAAAGAAATACAGGTTTATAAACCAACAGAATTAGAGCTTTATCTTAAGGAGATTCAATCTTACCCTGTATTGACGCCAGAGGAAGAAAGAAGAATTGCTATCAAATATTATGAAACTAAAGATTTAGATTTAGCTAAAACTCTTGTTACTGCTAATTTGAGATTTGTAGTTAAAATAGCCAACGAATATTCTGGATATGGCTTTAACATTATGGATCTTATACAGGAAGGTACAATTGGATTAATGATGGCTGTTAAAAAATTCAATCCCTACAAAAACTACAGACTAATATCTTATGCTGTTTGGTGGATCAGGGCTTATATTCAGGCATATATAATGAATAATTACAGTCTAATAAAAGTCGGTACTACTCAAAACCAAAGAAAACTCTTTTATAATTTAGGTAAAATAAAAAGAGAATTGGAACAAAAAAATATTGAAGGTCCTACCATAGAGGCAATAGCAGAAATTCTTGACGTTAAACCTGTGGAAGTTTCCGAAATGGAAATGAGACTTTCTGGTAGAGATTTTTCCTTAGAATACACAAATTACGATAGTGATCAGCAACTTCTTGATATTATACCAGATACCAGAGAAAATTATGTAGAAAAAATAGAAGAAGAAGATGAGAAGATCCACAATGCAAAACTTATAAAAGAAGCCTTATCAAAACTCACTGAAAAAGAAAGATATGTAATAGAAAAAAGGATCCTCGATGAGAACCCAAAGACCTTGCAGGAAATAGGAGATGACCTGGGGATTACAAGAGAGAGGGTAAGACAAATAGAAGAAAAGGCTTTAAAAAAGCTAAAACTTTTACTTTCTGAAAAACAAGATCTTATTATAAACTGATTTTTTTTATATACTATTTTTTAATGAACCCTGCCCTAAAGAAGATCATAATAATTTTTTTGCTTTTAATTCCCAGACAGCTTTTATCTCAGGAGGTAATAACTACCATTACAAACAGAATTACAAAAATAAGTATACAATTTAACACAGAAAACCCCATAAAAAGCCCCCCTATCTTTTTATATCCGGAAAATAGTGTGATTATAAATCAGATTTTGAAAACCAATTTCAAAGGTACTTACTCAAACAAATTAGATCTATATTGTATATTTGAAAAGGAGGGTAAATATGAATTAGGTCCCTTTGTGTTTTATGACTCCATGGGTAATTCAGTGTCAATAAATAAAATTATTATTGATGTAAAAGGAAAAGAAAATATCATCTTCAAAGAAGTAAAATCAAACATACAAGAGGCACCACCAAAATTTTATACTTTGTTGTCCCATAAGTATTTTTATCCATTTATGCCTGCTTATTTAATAATAGATGTTCCTGCATCAACTGAAGAATTATTATTTTACTGGCCTGGATGGAAAAGTGTAATAATAGATAAAGTAGAAGAAAAAATAAAAAAAGATGGTAGAAAGGAAATTATTTTTTCTGCAATTTTTACAAAAGCTGGAAAATACAATTTAGCTCCTCTTAAAATTTCTATAAAAAATTCTTCCCATAAGGAGCTCGTTTTTTCTACAAGTGTGTTAAATTTTGATGTAAAAGAAATTGATAAAGATAGTAGTGACAATTTTTTTATAGGTGATTTTTCAATAAAGTTGAATTCCCTTTCAACTACTGAGAAAAATATAGTTAATATTGAAGTTGTTATTATGGGAACAAGTTTTCTGGAACAGATCATGCCACTAAACATAGATGTAACACCATCAACTGAGGTTTTTTTGAAAGAAGAAAAAAAGGAATATTTAAGCAAGTTTCCTGAATATAGCGGTTCATATACACTATCGTATTTTTTTGTACCCCCTAAAGAAGGAATGTATACAATTAAAATTCCCACAATAAAAATATTCAAACCCAATAGCAATGTCTTCATGAATCTTTCATCAATTACAAAAACTATAAAGGTGCATTTACCAAGTAACCTACAATCAAAAGAAAGTGAAGATTTTCAAAAAAATTTAAATATTAGAATTCGTCCCGATTATGATTTTTACTTTTTTTTGGGGTTTTTTATATTTATAACCCTATTGACTGTTATTTTATATTTTAGGACTAAAAAGGATGTTGATAAAAAGAAATTTTTGCCTGCAGTTACTGAAAATAATATAAATTTATCTTCAATTCAACGATCTATTTTAAAAGCCCTGGAAAATATTACCACCGAAGAGCTCTTAACCGCTTCTCCTTCAAAAATAAAAGATGCCCTTGATAGAACTTTTCTTTCCCCAGAATTAAAAGATGAAATACTCACATGGCTGAATGAAGCTTACAAAATGCTATACATTAAAAGAATTGAGAATAAAGAGCTCATTTTACAGGGTTTAAATTTACTAAAAAAAATAGCTACGGCAACAGATGAGTCAAAAAATATGCCTTAAATGAGGTAGATATGTTTTTCCTGCAGTTTAATCGTTTCTCCGATAAGTGACACTTCTTTATCACCATTGTTTTTTATTTCTCTCAATATTCTTTCTGTCTTCTTCTTATCACAGAATATCAAAAGCCCACCCGATGTTTCTGGAACAGAAAACTTTAAAATCCATTCTTTATCTCCTTTAATAAAATCTTGAACAAACTCTTTATTTCTATAAGCTCCAGCTGGTACAAGTCCATAAGAAATATATAAATCAAAACCACTCATAAAAGGAACATTTTCTCTATATATCCTTGCAGAAATATGACTTGCCTTTAGTACTTCCAGCAAGTGCCCTAAAAGTCCAAAACCTGTTATATCTGTCATTGTAACAATTCCTGCTTCTTCTGCCACTTTTGCAGAATATTTATTTAATCTTGTCATGTAATTTATCATCTCAGTTTTATGTTTTTCCTCTACCATTTCAGCTTTAAGAGCAGTGCTGATAATTCCCCCACCAAGAGGTTTAGTTAATATTATATCCAGGCCCTCTTTTGCAATAGCATTGTGAAAAATATTCTCGCCAGGTATTCCCACAACAGAAAGTCCATATTTAATCTCCCTATCTATAATCGTGTGCCCACCAACAAGACATGCACCAGCTTCTTCAATTTTGCTTAAACCACCACTAAAAATATCTTCAAGTATTTTTAAATCCAGGCAATCAACAGGAAAACCTGCAATATTTAAAACACTAACAGGTTTACCCCCCATAGCATAGACATCAGAAAGGGCGTTGGCTGCTGCTATCTGCCCAAATATATAAGGATCTTCTACAACGGGTGTTATGATATCAGCAGTTTGGATTACTTTTTCTCTTCCAACAATTACAACAGCAGCATCATCATTATTATCTGAACCAATAATAACTCTCTCATCTTTTTTGAATATCAGATTTTTTATGATATTGGCAAGGTCACCCGGACCTACCTTAGCTGCTCAACCTGCCGCTGTAGCATATTCCAAAAGATTAATCTTTTTGTCCATGATAAATTATTTTGTTGGGAGTGGAGCTGATGTTAGTAAATATTTAATATCTTCATCTTCGAATTTAATTCCTCCTCCCATATATACACTTCTTCTTTTTCTATCGCTTATAACATCATCAACGCCTGCTGATAAAAAGAAATATTTGAAGATATTGTAATTAGTCCCAATTTTAACGTGGGGATTATACTTTTTGTCAAAATCATAAATTTCAAAGGTGTGTTTAAATTTGTCATTATGAGTATACCAATCAACTCCCAATCCCCCGGTGGACTCAAAAAGCCCTCCCCTTATCTCCACATCATGAAACCTTTTACCGATCTGAGCATTTATAAGAACTGTTCTTTCCTTTTCTGTCTCTGTGGTTGTAATTATTGGCGCTCTTAACCCTGAAACCCTTTCAGTTTTTCTCGAAAGTCTACCCTTTGGACTATCAACACCGCCTATCATGTAAAAATAATCTGATTTAGGAAATATCTTAAGATTTACCTGTGATCTGGCATCACTTAATCTTTGTAAATATTCTGACTTAAACTCAAAAAAAGTTCTTAAAGAGTCTGCCTTATTCAACATTTTATTAACACCAGCGAGGGTTTTATTTAGATTTTCATGGACAGAATCTTCGTTTATTAGTTTTCCCAGTGTTCCTTCTCCCTTATCAATTTTGTCAGATACACTTTTTATTGATGCAAGGGTCTGATCTAGTCTTTCTGAAGCTTTTTTAATATTTTCAATGCTTTCTCTAACATCTCCCCTATTTTCACTAAGTATTTCTTTCAAATTTCTTGTAATTTCCTTGAGTTCTTCAGAAAGTTCCGGGGTTTTTTCTGCAAGGATAGCTGAGAATTTTTCTAAATTCTTTACCGTATTTGAAAGGCTTTCATCATTTTTTTTAACTAATCTATTAATGTTTAAAGTTAGTTCATAAAGATTATCCCTGATTCCTTTAAGTGCTAATTCTCCTTCATCGCCACCAAGGGTTTTTCTTAAATTTATTGTAACGGCTTTTATGTCTTCCATAACAGTATCAACAGAAGCAAGTAGCTTATCAATGTCCATTGTCTTCTTCACATTTACAATCTCACCATTCTTTGGTATTCTCTCTTCCGAATCCCCAGGATACAACTCTACAAATTTCTCTCCCAGAACTCCCTTAGTTTTTATCGTTGCTGTTGCATCTTTTTTTAACACCACATCCTCACCCAATTCAAGAACTACCCTTGCTTTTTTACCTTCCAGTTTTATATCCTTAACTCTTCCAATTGTTACACCAGAAATCTGAACTGCTCCGCCTACATCGAGGCCTTCAGTATTATCAAAAAGAACGTATACTTCATAAGTCTTTCCACCACCAAAAAGCTTAAACTTTCCAACTTTAAAAGACATATAAATTAGTATTAAACAGCCTATAATAACAAATATACCTACTTTAAACTCTGATGATAAAGCCTTATTCATTATCCACCACCTGTATTGGTCCTTCTGATAAACCTTCAATAAATTGCTTTAAATAAGGATTATCTAAAGCTCTCATAACATCTGGTGTACCTTCTGCAATAATTTTGCCTTCAAACAACATGGCAATTTTATGAGCTATTCTAAATGTAGATTGTATATCATGGCTTATAATAATACAAGTCACATTTAATCTTTTTTGAATCTCCACAATAAGGTTGTCAATGTGAGCGGACATAATAGGATCTAAACCACTTGTGGGTTCATCAAAAAGTATGATATCGGGTTTTGCTATTATGGCCCTTGCAAGACCTGCTCTTTTTCTCATACCTCCTGAAATCTCCGAAGGGTATTTTTTCTCAGCACCAGTTAAGCCTACAAGAGCAAGTACCTCTTTAGTCCTTTCTTTTATCTCCTTGTGCGATAGTTTTGTATGTTCCACAAGGGGGAATGCCACATTTTCCTCAATAGTCATTGAATCAAAAAGAGCCCCTTCCTGAAAAAGCATACCAAAACGCTTTCTTATTTCATTTAACTTATCTTCTGGCTCCTTTACGATATTAATACCATCGATATAAATTTCACCACTATCTGGTTTTATAAGCCCAATAATGTGTTTTAGTAAGACACTTTTTCCACCACCACTCCTACCTATAATTACAGTAATCATGCCCTTCGGTATATCAAGATCAAGCTCCCTTAAAACCTCTTGCGTTCCAAAACGTTTGCTAAGTTTTCTTATTTTTATAATGCTCTCTTCCATATCAAAATAAAAAGGATGTTAATATATAATCGGCTATAAAAATAACAACACAGGACAAAACAACAGCCTCAGTTGTTGCTTTACCAACACCTCTGGCACCACCTTTTGTATAGTATCCTTTATAGCATCCAATTAAGGAAAGAAGTAATGCGAACACAACCGACTTAAAAAGCCCATTAAAAATATCGCTCATTTCTAAAAGATCTATTGTCCTATTAATGTATACTCCTTCATTTATATTAAGAAGTTTCACTCCCACAATATAGCCACCTAAAATACCCGTATAGTCGGATATGATTGTTAAAATTGGAATTACAAGAATAGAAGCAATTATCCTTGGTACTATCAAGTATTTAACAGGATTTACCGCCATAACAGTTAACGCATCTATTTGTTCCGTGACCCTCATGGTACCAATTTCAGCAGCCATAGCTGATCCAGCTCTTGCTGTGACCATTATACTTGTCAAAACTGGTCCTAACTCCCTGCATAAACTAATTGCAACAATAGCTCCTACCATACTTTCAGCACTAAAACGTCTAAAACCGGTATAAGTCTGAAGGGCTAAAACCATCCCTGTAAAAGTGCTCACAAGAATTACAACAAAGAGTGATTTTACCCCTATAAACTCCATTTGTATAAAAATTCTTTCCAGTTTCAAAGGAGGCTTTAATGCCTCTTTTACAACTTGTATTAGCAAAAGAAGCATTTTTCCCGCTTCTGATATAAAATTGATAAATGTTCTTCCTATCCATTCAATAATTTTATTCACCTGTAAACCCTCTTAACCCTTTCAGGTAAATGACAAAAGAGTTCATAGGAGATTGTTTCTGCCCTTTTTGCTACATTGTCGGGATGAACTTCACCATGCCCATCTCCCCATAAAACAACGCTATCACCTTTCTTCACATCTGGCAAATCAGTTACATCTATCATAAACATATCCATACAAACTGTTCCTACTACGGGAGCTAAACCCCTGTTTTCAACATATACGATGCCTCTATTTGATAGATTTCTTGGATACCCATCCCCATAGCCAGCAGAAACGGTGGCAATCAAACTTTTTTTCCGTGTCTTAAAAGTGCACCCATAACTTATATATGTTCCTTTGTCAACAGTTTTCAAATAAACAATACGGCTTTTAAAAGTCATAACAGGTTTTAATTCAATTAATTTTTTATACTTTGGGGCTGGATAACTACCATAAATCATAATTCCAGGTCTTACAGCATTTAAAACATCATCTAATTTATAGAACATACCAGCACTATTAGCAATATGGGCATCATCAAAATTTATACCATATTTTCTTAACTTATCAATAATATCATAGAAAATGTTAATTTGCCTTTTTGTATACTCTTCATCACTTTCTGCACAGGCTAAGTGAGCCATTATACCCATTAATTTTACTTTTTTGACTCCTTTTAAAATCTTTATAATATCTTCTACTTCTTGAATACTAAACCCAGTTCTACCCATACCTGTGTCAAACTCGAGGTGTACATATAATTTTTTATCTGTTTTAGAAAGAAGATTTAGGCTTTCCATATCGAATACAACAGGCATCATTCTATCGTTAAAATACTTTATTTCCTCTGGAAAAAAGCCACCCAAAATAATAAAAGGTTTATCTGTGTATTTTTTAAGGTATAATGCTTCTTTTATATTTGCTACTCCATAAATACTTGTATAATCATTTAATTTTTCAATCACTCTAACTGCACCATGACCATAGGCATTGTCCTTAATAATAGAGATAAGTTTTTTATTTCCAGCCACTCTCTTTATTTCTTTAATGTTATTTACCAGGGCATTTAAGTCAATTACTGCATATGAGTGTCTCATATCTTTTAACATGCTTAAATTTTAAATTCATAAGGCCATATTGTAAAGAATTATTATCAATAAAGTATGGTCACAGTGCTAAGTATATTTTAATAGAATTACTGACCAATCATCGAGGGTTTCGAAATCAATTTCCTGGAAATCTGAATAGATTTTTTTAATGAGCCATACACTCTCTTTCATTATACCACCCAACAAAAGAGCTCCACCTTTTGATAATAACCTTTTAACATTATTTGAGACAAGCTTATGCACATTAAAAGGTACATTAGCTACTATAAAGGAAAAATTTTTTTTTAAGGCACTGATATCTTTTAAGATAACTTTGACTTTCTTAAACTTAATACGATTTTTTCTAACATTATTTATGGCTTCCTCTACTACATAAGGGCATATATCCAGCCCAATTACTTTTTTTGCTCCCAATTTCGCCATCACTAAAGATAAAATGCCAGAACCAGTCCCCACATCAAGAGCTCTTTTATTCTGATATAATTCTTTATAATTTAATAGCTTTTTTAATGTAAGAATTGTTGCTGGATGATCATATCCAAAAGATATTCCTGGCTTTATTACTATACACTTTTTATTACTGGGTCCTCTCCTGGAGATTATCAGTTCATTATAAATCGAGACATTATTATAATTTTGGGGAGGTATTTTATCCCTCTTTAATGGAAATTCCTTATAATTATAATCTTTAATAATTTTTTTTAGCTCCTTTTCCTTTGTAATATTTTCTACAAATACTGAAAGTAAATCAATTCTTTTTGTAATAAGTGAATACTCTTTTAGCTTTATAGTTAGAGGGTGGATGGGAAAATCCTTGCTGTCATAAATAACAAATTCTTTATAAAATTTCTTCATAAAAAACATCGAGCAGAGGTATAAGCCGGGTTCTGTCGAGTACGACCATTTATCTTGGGAAGGCTTTTGCAAGCCACCTCATGCAGCCTACCCGCACCGCCTCTTATCGAGAATTTGGGCATAAATCAGTGCTCTTTAAAAAGCACTGCGGTGCCTATTTGGCCTTGCTCCGGGTGGGGTTTGCCATGCCTCCAGTGTCACCACTGAAGCGGTGAGCTCTTACCTCACCTTTTCACCCTTACTCCGTATATACGGAGCGGTATATTTTCTGTGGCACTTTCCTTTCGTCACCGAAACTTCCTGTTAGGAAGCACCCTGCCCTCTGGAGCCCGGACTTTCCTCCCCTTTATATCGGGGTGGTCGTATCCTCTACTCGTATAAAATTATTCTATTAAATATCCCTAAAAATTTCCAAAAAATTTTTGACTAATTACCCTTTTCCTCTTCAGCTGGTTCCGCTTCTGGAATATAAACAAGAAATCTTTGACAATATGGGCAGTTATATAAATTATCTCCCTTTAATATAAGGTTATAAAGTTGCGGCGGTAAGTTCATAAAACATCCTTCGCATGACTCATTTTTTGCTTGACTAACACCTATCCCTCTGCTTTTATTTCGAATCATTTCATATTTTTTATAAATATCTTCGGGGATTTTCGATATATACACATTTCTTCCTGAAAGAAGTTTTTCCTTTGCTTCTTTTAGTTTTAACTCCTCTTCTTCATAAATCTTTAAATTATCCTTTATTAATTTTACCTCTTTTTCAATCTGGGGCATCAGGGTTTCTAAATCTTTATTAATAGCTTCTATTTGCTCCATTTTTTTAAGAACTTCATCTTCCCGTAATTTATTAGCCTTTTTAGCTAATTCTACTTTTTTCCGTACTTCCTGATATTCTTTAGGGTTTCTAATATAACCCAGTCTGCTTTCTACAGTTTTTATCTTATTTGCTTCTTCTTCTATTTCCTTCTCTAATTTATTCTTTTCATCCTCAATGGATGCTAATTCCTCCTTTTTTTTCCTACCCTCTTCCTCAATTTCTCTTATTTTTTCACACAACTCCTTTTTTTTTGACGGTATTTCACTAAGTCTTTTATCAAATTCTAAAATTTCTAAATCTAACTTCTGTAAGCCCCATAGCGCAGCAATAGTATCCTTCAAGTTTGCCTCCTTTAAACATAATTGTAGAAATCCTTATTTTCTACAAAAACTCTAAAAACTAATTTTTTAAACTTACTTTCCAGTTCTTTTTTTAGTATATCTAAAACGGGAATTTCAGAAGCCCTGTGCCCTACATCTGCAAGGGCAATTTTGTCAGCATATTCCAGTACTTCATGGTATTTTAGATCCCCTGTAATGTACAAGTCTGCTCCTTTTTTTAATGCGTCAGGTATAAAAGCCCCCCCTGAACCACCACAGAGGGCTATTGAATTTATTTTTTTATTTAAATCACCTTTAAATTTAATTTTGTCTATTCCTAATAATTCTTTAACTTCCTTAAGTACTACATGCAGTTTTTTTGATACTTTATATTTGCCAATAACACCATAACCTAATTCTAAAGGATTTATACATTCTTCAAATACATCAAAAGCAATCTCGTCATAGGGATGAATATCCTTCAATTTGCTTATGCATTCATTAATTTTATCCTTTCTCACTATAAACTCAACCTTATTTTCATTAAATCTTTCTTTATCTATGTATGGTTTTGCTTTTTTTTTAACGCGGAATTGTCCAATCCCCTTTGAAGTAAATGCACAGTTTTTATATTTTAAAAACTCCCCCACACCTTCTGTTAATATATTGTCTAAGATCTCTTCTGCTTTATCTTCTGTAATAAAAAAGGACACTTTGTAAAACTTTTGTTCTTTAAGAGGAGAGAGGATCTTACACTCTTGAAGTCCAATTTTTGAGGCGAGACAAAAACTGACTCCCTGTGGAATAACATCTAAATTCGTGTGCGTTGATATGACATTTATATTATAGTTAATAAGATCATTTATCAAATTGTTACTTCGATTAATGCATATAATTGGCTTGAAAAAAAGGGGATGATGTGAAATTATTAAATTTGAGTTATCCTTTATCGCAGTCCTAACAAGCTCATAAGTTATATCTAAGCAAATAATCGGATTTCTAACTTTATCACCAAGATCACCTATCTGTAGCCCTGAGTTATCCCAAGATTCTTGCAGTATGAAGGGAGCAAAACTATTAATAGCCTCATAAATATCTTTAACAGTAATATCCATTTTTATGCTTTATTAAGTATCGTAAGTACAACATATCTATCTACAAAAAGTTTTTAAAAATGGGCTCACCTGGATTCGAACCAGGGACCGACCGGTTATGAGCCGGTGGCTCTACCAAGCTGAGCTATGAGCCCTTAAAGATCAATTATACCCTAAATTTAGTGGTAAATGTCAAGATTTTTAAAATTTTTTACAAAATTTGGAATTTAGCTATTTTATGATTAAAGAGTAAAAAAACAGACACATCCGGGCACCTAGTAATTATCTTTTTAACTCCTCGTATTTTGCTTACCCACTATTTATTTGTTTCTTAACTTGTCTACTGAACACCTATTTTCACTATGTATATCATTACCCTTTCAATCCTGCGTACCCATATACTTAGTACACACCTTTTGTATTAATTATTAATTAAGCTTATTACTAAAAATTCCCTTTTTCGGAAGCATAATTTTTTTCTCTCTATTACTCTCTACTATTATTTTATTGTAAAAGTGCCTATCCCCATTTTACCTATTTTAAACTACTTTAACACTAAAAGATTTGTTATTCCGATTCTTATCAGTTTGACTGCTATAGCCGCTAAAAGAAGTGAAACTATTTTCCCTATTCCTTTTAAGCCATCAACACCTATTGCTTTCTCAATTAAAACAGCCTGGTTAAAAATTACCCAAACAACTAGAAGATTAAGAATTAAAGACATTATAACAGGCATATATCCATAGTTACCCACTAAAATCAAACAGGTGGTTAGTGTTGCAGGACCAGTAATTAGAGGTGTACCAATTGGAACAACACCAATTGAGGTAGAAACAAAACCTTTGTATTCTTGTGTTTTGACTATATCGTTTACAGCTATTATCAATAATATGATTCCACCAGCAATAGTAAAATCATTCACTGTTATACCCAGACTCTTAAAAATGAGTTCTCCTAAAAAAATGAAAACAAGTGCCACTAAAAAGGCTGTAATTAGAGAATGTTTAATAATTTTCTTTCTTGATGAACTATCTAAATTCTGTGTCATGGTTAAAAAAATGGGAAGCAACCCAAGACCATCAATGGCAACAAATAGGGGTATGAAAATTAGTAAAAAATTCTCAAACATCGAAAATCTCTAAGGCGGACATTTTCCACAAACTGAGGTAAAAAGAGATGTTGATAAATATCTATCACCTCTATCAGGTAAAATTACGACTATAACACCTTTGTCTATTTTATGAGCTAATTGTAAAGCTATAAACATGCTTGCGCCACTTGACATTCCTGCAAATATGCCCTCTTCAAGTGCAAGCTTTCTCGTAGTTTCAAAGGCTTCATCGTCTGTCACATAATAATGTTCATCTAAAACCTGGGGATTATATATCTCAGGAATTATCGCTTCCCTCATATTTTTTAGTCCCTGTATGTGATGACCTTCCACAGGTTCAACGCCAACAATGTTAATTTTATTATTGTACTCCTTTAATCTTTTAGAAACCCCCATCAGGGTACCCGTTGTACCCATACCAGCAACAAAATGAGTCACTTCTCCTTTGGTTTGTTTTATTATCTCAGGACCAGTAGTCTCGTAATGGGCAATTGTATTTGCCGGATTTTCGAATTGGTTTGGCATAAAATATTTGTCTGGTTCTTCTTCATATATGTTATGGGCAAGTTTTATCGCACCATCTGTTCCTTCATCAGCTGGGCTTAATATTACTTCTGCTCCAGGGGCTTCTAAAATCATCCTCCTCTCCCCACTGACACATGCGGGCATAACTAATTTTACTTTGTACCCCCTGGCAGCACACACCATCGCAAGACCTATGCCAGTATTGCCAGAAGTAGGCTCTAAAACTATCTTATTTTTCGTCAACACTCCCCTCTTTTCCGCATCCTTGATCATATACAAAGCCGGTCTATCTTTAACAGAACCACCAGGGTTATTACCTTCTAACTTTGCATAAAGTTTTACCTTTGAATTTTTATTTAGTTTAGAAATTAAAGCAATAGGCGTATTTCCTGTACAGGATAGTATGTCCATAATCAATCACCAAAGGATATACCTAAATCTCTTGCTGTAGTTATTGTATCTCCATCAAGGGGAACCCTCTTCATCGAACTTAAAGCTTCTTCAAGTTTTACAGTGGTTACATGGGGAGGATGTAGAGCCACCATATGACCAAACTTCTTATCTTCAATTGCTCTTATTGCAGCTGCGCCAAACCTTAAAGCAAGCAACCTATCAAAGGTAGTTGGAGAACCGCCCCTTTGAAGATGTCCTAGTACAAGTGATCTCGTATCTTTTCCCATTTTTTTAGAAATTTCCTTAGCCACATATTCAGCTACTCCCCCTAACACAACATCCTGTCTGCCATCTTTAGCCCCCTCTTTTATAATTTCACTTCCCCCCTCTGGTATCGCTCCCTCAGCTGCAACTACTATCGCATATTTTATACCCTCTAGCTCTAATGATGTTATGTGATCACATATTTTATCAATATTAAAGGGAATCTCAGGAATTAAAATTACATGTGCATTTCCTGATATACCACTATTTAGGGCAATCCATCCAGCCCTTCTCCCCATTACTTCAACTATTATCACCCTTTCATGAGAACGCGCCGTTGAATGCAGTCTATCAATCGCCTCTGTAGCAATACTTACCGCTGTGTCAAATCCAAAGGTAATCACCGTCCCTCCTAAATCATTATCTATAGTTTTGGGAACACCCACTACAGGAAGCCCTTTTTGAAAGAATTCATACGCAATTTTTAGACTACCATCACCACCAACAGCAATAAGACAGTCAAATTTTAATCTCTTAAAGTTCTCAATTACTCTATCTGATACATCTTTTATCTCCAGTTCCCCATCAACTTTCTTTACGGGCATTGCAAAGGGATTTCCTCTATTTGTAGTACCAAGTATTGTACCACCTGTGCTGGAAATATTCCTTACCTTTTCAGGTGTAAGTCTCACTATTTCGTCGGTATCAAGCAAACCTTGATAACCATTTTTTATACCAAATACTTCCCATCCCCTGTGATAAGCTGACATTGTTACTGCTTCAATAACTGCATTAAGACCTGGTGCATCTCCTCCACCCGTATTGATAGCAATTCTTAAACCCTTTGGCATATCCTTACCTCATTCCTTGTTTTATCAATAATTATTTCTAATAATTCAAGAAATGTCAAAATTTTTTGTACTGCCACTGTTTTATTATTTCCTCATTTGGATTAAAGTAACCAAAATAAATTTGTGGAAATTCTTTTCTTAATAAATTTACATAGTTCCTGATACCAAGTATATTTGTTCCCCGTGTAATTTTTAACTCCTCTAAATACCAATCTGGGTCAATGTTAAAGTTTCTCCACTGTATCATATTTATTTTTGTACTTTGCAAAACTTTTTTCATAGCTTCCCATTCTTCTACATCATCAGTCACCCCGGGAAATACGAAATAATTGATTGATACCCATTTTTCATATCTTTTGCTTAAACTTAACGTCTCTAATACATTCTCAAAATTATAATTTATAGGTTGGTAATATTTTTCATAAATTTCTTTTCTTACACTATTTATGCTCACCCTTATACTGTCAATGCCTGCTTTAAACAACTCTTCAACAGCTTTAGGAAGACTACCATTGGTGTTGAGATTTATAATGCCCTTTTTAGTTTTTCCTCTTATTATTTTAACTGCTTCAATTAACACATCTTTTACCATAAGAGGCTCCCCTTCACATCCCTGACCAAAACTAACAATAGGATTTTTTGCTCTCTGTAAATGAAATATTGCAGTTTCAGCAATCTCTTCAGGAGAAGGAATAAATGTTATTCTCGGTTGTGTACATGGTATTGGCGATTTCTCTTTATTTTGAAAGGAAATGCACCCCAAACATCTGGAGTTACATAGAGGTGAACTGGGAAGGGGTGCTTCAAACCTTCCTAAACAAAAATTCCTTGCAGCAGGGCAAAAGTATTTAAAAGCACAATTTTTTATTATATGGGCAATCAATTTATTTTTTGGGAATTCTTTTAAAATCTTTTTTCCCATTTCTATAACTTTTTTCTGATTAAAAAGATATGGTTCTTGTCTTTTATCTTGATCAATTCTCATTGCAGGAACATAAAATTTGTTGTCATGCCACCCAACAGCTGAATAGGCGAAAAGGGGAAGTACAGGGGCTTTTTCCTCTCTTTTATATGCAGATAACAATAAATGTGTGTGAGCTGGGGATAGAAAAGCTGAAATAGCGAGAACATCATTAAGGCACTCTATTTTACCTGTTTTTCTATTTATACCCATCGGGTGCCTTGCAGGGAGAACAAATAAATCACTTCCTCTTGGAAGCTCTATTAGCTCTTCTTCATAAAGGGGTTTAAAACTATTCCCATATCTCCCTAAAGCAAAGTAATTTTTATCCTCATATACATTCCCCCTTTCATCACCAAAAACAAGGTAGGGTCTTATTAATAATTTTTTAGTCATCTTTTAAACTATAGGGTTTACTGATTAAGTATTGCCTTTAGTGACATTAACAGCCTTTTCTCTAAATCTCCTATATCTGTTGACGCACCTTTATTAAGGTAATAAGCTGGTGATAGATGGGCAAAAAACTTTTGCATTTCTTCATCCGCCTGTTTAACGGAAAAAAATAAAATGGGGGTAGGTTTTATTTGAAATGCCCTCTCCATGGCTCTCATGGCTATACCAACACTTATGCCGCTTATGTATGGCATTTTTATATCAAGAATTACAAGATCCACACGGCTTTTATCTATCAAAAACTTGGTGTATTTCTCTAAAAGCAATTCACCATTATCAAAAGTGACGAAATTTTTTGATATTTTATTGCTATTAAATATATCTTTAACAAGCTCCCTCATAAATGCAGAATCGTCTGCATAGAATATTACTTTGTCATTTTCTTTATTTTTGTCATGAACACTCCTGGTGTCAACTAAAATTGGTAGTCCACAATATAGACAACATATCTCTTCTTTACCATTTCTTATAACAGTATAAGTTAAAACATCTTCATTACATTGCTGACAAAACCGTTTTTTTTCCATAAGTTCTTTGATTTTTAAGTAAATTTCTTTTATCATATTAACTTGACAAAATGCAAATAATTTTTTGGGAGGCAAAATGTTAAATTTTCTTCGCAAAAGAGCATCTTCTTGGTTTATTAAAGCTGCTTTTTTTCTCATAATAATCGTTTTCATATTCTGGGGTGTGGGTACAGTAAGAGAAAAGGAACAAACAATAATAGGAGAAGTAAATGGTAAAAAAATATCCATAGGGGAGTTTCAAAATGCTACAAATAATATAGCAGAAAATTATAAAGCTATTCTCGGTGATAAGTTTGATTACAAAATTTTATCTGAACAAATTAAAAAAACAGCATGGGACTTGCTCGTAGAACAAGCAATTTTATTGGGTGTTGCAGAGGAACTAAAAATTAAAGTATCCCCTCAAGAATTAATTGACGAAATTCAAAAAATTGATGCATTCAAAGAAAATGGGGTATTCAGTAGGGAAAAATACATACAAGTTCTTAGGTATAATAAAATAATGCCCTCTCAATTTGAAGCACAAAGAGAAAAAAGTTTACTTCTTAGTAAGGTCAGAACATTCCTTAAAAATGCTGTAACTATTACTGATTCAGAAATCGATAGCTGGTATATTTTAAAAAATAGAAAAATTAAGGCTAATTACATTACAATCAACTATAAGGACTTCTATAAAGATGTATCTGTGACTGAAGAAGACATTAAAAAGTATTATGATACTAATAAAGAACAATTTAAAAAGCCTGAAAAAGCAACAATAACCTATTACTTAATATCCCAATCAGATTTTGTTTCAAATATAAAGCCTGATGAAAAGGATTTAAAAAATTATTATGAGGAACATAAAGATGAGTTTTTTGAACCAAAAAAATATATTTTAAAACATATTTTTGTGGCCTTTGGAAAGGATAGAGCTTCGTCAAGAAACAAAATTGATGAAGCAAAAAAAAGTCTAAGCAAAGAAGATTTTTCTAAAGTTGCATCGAAATATAATGAAGATGGTACAAAAAATAAAGGGGGACTTTTAGGAGAAATAACACTAAATATGGTTACCCCTAAACTTGCTTCTTCTATTTCCGCTATGAAAAAAGGGGATGTTTCGGAAATTATTGAAAGCGAGTATGGTTACCATATTATTAAAGTGGATGATATAAAGGAAGAGAAAATAAAAGACTTTAACGAAGTCAAAGAAGTGGTAAAAGAAAAAGTTATTCAAAATAAAGCAAAAATACTTGCCTTAAAAACTGCTTCTGAAATAAAAGATTCATTAGAAAAAGGCGCATTACACAGCAAATATAAAGCTGAAAAAGCTGAGATTCAGAAAGATAAACCCCTAATAAACAATATTAACCTACCTGAACTGGTAAACAGCATATTCACCCTCGGTGAAGGAAAAACCTTCGGACCTATTAATACCTCAGGAGGGGTTTTAGTAGGCAAAGTTGATAAAATAGAGAAGGGATACTATACAGAGGCAGAAGTTAAAGAAAAAATTAAAGAAACTATCATGAAAAATAAAGCTCTGGATTTAGCTGAAGAAAGAGCTAAAAGGTTGATTGCAGAAGGAAACTTACCAAAAGGAACGGAAACAGATTGGTTTTCTCCCGCTGGCGTCCTTCCTGCTCCTTTGAATACACTAAAAGACCTGGATAAAGCAATTGTATCATTAGATAAGGAAAACAACATTCTGAAAAAACCTTTTCGTTCTGAAGACTCTGTTTATATTATTTATCTTTCCCAAATTCAAGATCCAGTCTTAGAAAAAAATAGTGAGGAATATAAAAGATTTGCAAGTGATTTTATTGAAAATAAACAAAACTTGTTTTTTGAAGAATGGTTAAAAAGCTTGAAAAAGAATGCAAAAATAAAATTCAATGAGGAGCTCTTTAAAAGTCTTTAGTTTATTATTATTTTTTGTATAAATGCTTCTTAATATTCATAGAAATTGTATGTTTACAAGGCTGATCAAATTGTAGATCCCCCATGAAGAAGAATTTAATATTACATAATGCTCTTGATTTTTTCCTGGATCCATGAATATAAGGGGAGAAACTTTTTTATACATTTAAAAATTATAATAGCTTCTGTAAGTAGTCACCTGACCATTATTTAAATTAAATATAATTTCACCATCTTCATCTGTTCTTAGGTATTTTATTCTTTCCCTTCTAAAAAATTGTATCACTTCCCGGGATGGCAAATTCCATGGATTTTCTTTACCAACAGTTATCACTGCATATTCAGGAGTTAATCTCTTATAAAGAGCCTCACTAAAAGAGCTTTTTGATCCATGGTGGGGAACTTTAATTATTGTAATTTTCTGATTCAATAGCTTTTTATATTTTCTCAGCATCTTTTCAATGCCATCTTTTTCCATATCTCCTGTAAAGAGTATTTTATAATTTTTATATTCCATAAGCACCCAATTTGACCTGTTATTTTGTTTTTCTGATTTTATTCCTGGCAAAATGTAAACTCTAATTTCACCAAAATTTATTAAAATTTCTTTATCATATAAAATAACATCTTCATTATAAAATACCCTTCCAATATTGAAATTGTTACCTAACCAGTTAAGTGCCTTCATGTGATCAGGGTGGGAATGGGAGAGAATTACTGAATCAATCTTTTTTGCTCCCAATTTTTTCATTAACGGCAAATATACCTTTGAACCCAGTTTTTCATCCCAAACATTGCCACCCACATCAATAAAAATAATTCTCCCCTCTTCTGTTTTAACAACTGCACAATCACCCTGTCCCACATCGGGAAACACCAGTAAAGTTTCCTTTTTGTGAGGGTAGTAGAGAAGTAAAATTGCAATAAGACCAGTGGGTATTGCAATTAATTTGAATTTTTTGGGCATAATTAGGGCAACAAAAATTGTAGAATAATAAAGAATTAGAGACATTATGTTAAAATCGAAATCCAAATATACAGAAGGTAAATTATTTAAAAAAGATAAATAACTATAAATAATTTTCCATCCATAATTTGGTATGGTAAGAGATATTGCAAATAAACTAGTACTAAAAATTGAAAATGGTAAGGATAAAAATAAAAATGGCAGTATTATAAAAGAAAAGAGCGGGATTATAAAGGGATTTGCAAAAAAAGAAGCAATGAAATTAAGTCTCGAAAAACTACCAAGCACTGGCAGAATAAAAAAAGTAATAATTAGAGAGAGAAAAACTATTCCTGCAAAATAATTTAAAATTTTGAATATCCATGACTTTCCATAACCATTTACCAAAAAACTCATGTGTTTAAAACTTATAAGCAAGGCGAAAACACTCATAAATGAAAGTTGAAAAGATGTGTTTGCTATTACATAGGGGTCATTAATTATAAGAATAATCGCTACTAAAAACAAAAGATTAAAGGAGTTACATTTTTTTTTAAAGAGAACTAAAAAAAATGTGGAAAGAGAAAAAAACAAAAATGCCCTCATGGCTGGAATTGATAGGCCTGAAAGAAAGGCATAAGTTAAAATCATGGGTATTGAAAATATTACAACAAGAATTTGCCTCGGTAAAAAATCTGTTATAGAGGGTATAATTAAAGAGATTGAATAAACTATTAAAAGGGAAAAAAATATAGTTAATGTAAAATGCAAGCCAGATATTGAAAGAATATGTGCTGTTCCAGTCCGATTAAAAATATTTCTTATATTATCATCTAATACTCTCTCTCCAAAGAGAACTTCTATAAAAAAATCTTTCCCCGCCCCAGCATTTTCTTTGAAACTTTCTATCATCTTTTGTCTTAGTTTTGTTAGACTTTCTAATAACACATTTCGCTTGTTTATAATATATTCGCTAATCTTTAAAATATTTTTATTATTGGTTAAACTTTCATACGCTGCCAATTCACTTTGAATATTTTTATATCTATGTAATTTTTTTACCTCTCCTAAAAAGGTTATTTCATCAAAAATATTTATATCATCTTTTAAGCTAAATCTTGCCTCAATTTTAGCTGGTATAGATTCCGTAGAATCTGTAATTCTAATAGTTGCCTGTTTATAATACTTTTTATCTCTTACGAAATTTGAAATATAACCTTTACCAGCAACTAAACCTTTGTAATCATTATAAGTAAAAGAAGTTCTTAAAACACCCAGACACATAAAAAAAACAAAATAAAGGACAACAAACAAAATGTTATTTTCTTTAATTAACAAAAATAAAAAGGGGATTATAAGCAAAAGTACAAAAACATGGGGATAAAAAAGGGGGCTAAAAAAAAATAAAACACCTACTAAATAACCAGCTAATGATAAAAATAAATAAAATGTTGAGTTCTCAAAATCTCTTTGGAGAAGGTATATATTCTTTAAGTTTTTCAAGCAATTCCTTTGCCTCTTTTGACAGTTTTTCAGGAACTTCTACCTTTACTACACAGTAAAGATCCCCTACTTTTCCAAAGGCATCTTTTACCCCCCTACCTGCCACTCTTAATTTCTGACCGTTTTTTGTTAGAGGAGGGATATTTATATTTATCCTTGTCCCATCAGGAAGAGGCACATCAACTTTTGTTCCTAATGTGGCTTCTGTTATTGATAGGGGAAGAGTAACATATAAATCATTGCCTTCTCTTGAATAGTAAGGATGAGGTGATACAATTATATGAATGAATAGGTCTCCAGGCTTTCCTCCAGATTTACCTGGTTTTCCTTTTCCAGTAACTTTTAATCTATGGCCAGTATCAACTCCAGAGGGGATTCTAACTGTTAACTTGGATGCATTAAACTTAACCCCTGTTCCCTGACAAACACTACATCTTTTTACATTTGTATAACCAAGCCCGTTGCAAACATTACATGGAGTTTGAATAAAAAGATTTCCTCTCCTTACACTCTTAAATCCCGTCCCTTTGCATTCATTACATTTAACCTGGTTAGATCTATCAAGTCCAGAACCGTTACAAAAGGAGCATGGAAACTGTTCTTTTAATTCTATCTCTTTTACACACCCCATTACAGCCTCTTCAAAACTTATAACCAGTTCAACCTCAATGTCCTCACCCTTTTGAATTTTATCCTTCCCCTTTGTACTAAAACCAAAGAAATCTGAAAAAATATCTGAAAAAGAGCCACCAAAAAGATCTGAAAAAAAGTCTTTGCCAGAATATGTATAACCAAAACCACCTTCAGATTGGGGTTTAAAAAAGGCATCACCCATTAAATCATAATTTTTTCTCTTTTCAGGATCCGATAGAACTTCATAGGCTTCGTTTATATCTTTAAACTTTTCTTCCGCTTCTTTATTGCCCGGGTTTTTATCGGGATGATACTTTTTTGCTAAATTCCAGTAAGCTTTTTTTATCTCCTCTTGTGTTGCATTTTTTGATACCCCAAGAATTTTATAGTAATCTTTCTCAGCCATATTACAAATATAGTGCTTTTTTTACAATTTCTCAAGGAGTACCCTCTAAAAATTTTGAATTAGGACCCTTATGTAGATGGTTTAAATCCCCTTATAAATATTAAATCCCTTTGCTCCACAATCAAAATTTGGGCTTAACAAATTACTGTTATGTCCTATTTTACTAATCTAATGCTTCTCCTTTTATAATAAAAATTCTTGTTTTAGGCTCCTTATTGGTTCTAACAATTATTGCATTTTCAAATTTTCCAACATTACAGGGAGTAAATCTTACCAATATTTCTGCGCTTTCGCCTTCCTTAATACCCTCTCTCCCGGAGAGAATTTTTGTCTTAACCCCTCAACCACTCTCAATGCCCTCAATAATAAGTAAACCCTTACTTTCATTTTTTAGTTTAAAAATGTGGCCTAACTCTTGATTTCTCACAGTTATACCAAAATCATGAATAATAGGGGCAGGGTAACTCTGCCCCATTAAAAATGTAACTACAAATATTAATGCCTTTACCATTTCTCTCTCCAGAGAACAAAGCCGCTTTTCGCCTGTGCTGCTGTCTGGAACTCAACGGTCATAATCGCACCCGTACTTTGTTGAATAAAAGCCTTCCCACCCTTTTCTCTACCCATATGTACACTAATGCTTGAAGGAGTACCTCCACCAAGGCCTGTTCTTCTAAGAATTTCTTTTGTACTCGGATTATAGCCAATTATAGGCTTTGAAAATGCTGTACCCGTTAGAGCATAAAGTGCATATAAATAACCATAACCACCGCCCTGACATATATCTGCGATGGGTAAGTAAGTAGTAAATAAGACTACGTCTCCTAAATAAACAGGTTTTGATACGCCTCTCTCGCCATTATCTACCATGTCTGCATACCAACCAAATGTTGAACCCACCGCCAGGCTGTTTTTAAAAGAATTAAGCATATCCTGAAAGTTTGTAGCTCCTGTAAACCCAGTTACTGTTTCACCAACACCATCATCATCTGTATCTTTTACAACTACGTTGGACATATTAGTTAAATTACTCTCAGTAAGTGCTGTGGTACAACTAACATTGTATGATCCATTAAAGCAAGGATCTTTAAAACCATACATTCTTTCTGGGTAGGTTACTGTTTTATCATATACTGAATGGAAAAACCTACCTGAAGAGATGTAAATCCATATATCACTTCCCCTTATACCCACAGCAGGAGCATTCACTAGTGGGTGTTTAGGCGAACCCGACGCAAATGCGGTAAACACCCTCCTTAAAACCCAGCCAGATGGTGCATCCGTATTTGTAATTAATCTGTACAAATAACCCGCTTGAGTAGGTATATTTGTACCCTGAACAATCCCTGTATAAACAACATCACTATTCCCGTCCAAATCTACATCGATGCTTACGGGATTGCCAACAAAGGCCGTTGTAACACCCGTATCTATAATCCAATAGTTACTATTTAGGGTCCAGGTAGAATTATTACCATTAATTTTTACTACAAATATTTTAGCATTTTTACTGCTCCTGACGAAATAGCCTGAGCTATCTTTATTTGCTGTTCCACCCTCAGGTCCTGAACCGAATATGGCATACCAGTTATCACCTCTTCTAACAACACAGGGATAACTCAAAGTAAGACCCAAATCTGGATGAGAAAATTCCCACAGAATTTTTGGTTGGAGTGGGTTGGTAATATCAAGGGCAAAATAGGATGCGTAAAAGGTTTTGTTTGTACCTCCAATGTTTGCTTGTATCTCACCTCCACCAAGTCTCATACCACCTATTAGAACAGTTCCCCAACCATCCACATGGTCAGTATCGGGTGTAAACATTTTAGCATCAAACACCTTGGGCTTTAAATCGATCCCATAAATGTGTTTATAAGTTGTTTTTGTTTGCCACTGTAAATGGGGTAAAAACGATGTGGGAACATAACCCCACAATTCATCCCCAAAGTTTACACCCGTTAGTGGATTACTAAAATATCCATTTTCCACTGCTGTTGTTAATGGATTGTCTCCCTGGTTAAACTTTCCTGCGTAGAAGGCATGTAAAACACCATCATTAGAACCCGCATATACCACACTTATCCTGTCTTTATGTCTCTTGTAGAAATTATAATAGCTTTGGTCCCCATAAATGAGGTCATAATTTTCCTGAGGTGCAGCAACAACAGTAGGCGTTGAATATACAATATCCCCCAGCTTCCATACATAATTAGCACCTCCAATTGTAACACTCCTGCTTCTGTATGTATTATCTTCTATATCCACTGGATCTCCTCTAACAAATCTTAAAATTTTAGCTGCTTCTGAATTACTTCCTGCTCTAAGGTAATCTCTTAATACAGAGGCGTTTAAAGGATCTAAGTCAACTCTACCAGCTTCAGTACCGTTAATACTCGTAAATAAGTTTCTATCCTCTGGACTTCTTAAAGCCAATCTCTTACCCGCTTCCCAAAGGCTTTTCACATCAGTTAGTGGGACGGTCGCCTCAGGAGTGGAAGCATCTGGTATTCCATCGCCGTTACTATCAACATACTTTTCTGCAACAGTATCATTAGAAATTGGATCAACTTTGAATTTTAAAATCCTATCAATTGTCATTTCTAAACTGCCATTTTGGTTAGTATCTTCTCTTATATTACCATAGGGATCGATTAACAACCCATGAAGATAACCAACCCAGCTAACTGTACCATTTGTCCCTTCTATCGCAGGCTTAAAAAACGCCTGAAATAAAGCACCCTCTCCCTCTGCAGAAGAGGCAAGAACTGAAACTGCAGTACCTGACGAGGTGCGTTTTAGTATATCTAAAAAGGCATCTTCTAATTTTTTTTCCAGTTTGAGGGGATTGGTAACCCTAAAATAACTATCAGGCACACCATCACCATTTTCATCCCACTCAGATGTTAAATCAGGTATATTGTTCCCATTTTTATCTGTGAAATTACCCCATTTTGCTGCGTACCAGAGGGGATCTTTCAATAATCCTGAAGAGGTACCTGTTACTGTAAAAGTTTTTGACCATGTAAGGGGTAGTGTTGCCACATTTGTGGGTGTATCATAGTCACTGGTGTTGGGCACATCTTTATCTTTTACAGTTAAATATATGTTATCCGCATCTGTTCCGTTTATTACAAAGCCTAACACCTGGTCAACACTACCTGCACCATAATCTGATGTTAAAATTACTTTTATCTGGTTTGATTGGAGTCCTGATCCACCGCAACTACCAAGATTTGCATATTCAGCTGCTTTTGTACAAATTTCGTATGTAACGATCGCATCCATATCGTGGTCAGAACCATGTTCTGAGTCTTCATAGTTGACCTTAAATTTCATGTAAATAGGGTTATTTGTATTGTCATATTCTATGCGTTCAAAATAGAAATCCACTATCTGATTTGTGGGGCAATAAGCTGTTGATGAACAGTTGGTTAAATGTAAACCATCAGCATCCTTTGTAACATTACATTTTGAGTAGCATGAAGTGTAGGCTTGCGTTCCACTTATGCTTTTGCCCGTTGGCACAAGGATAACTTTTTTTCCTTCCACATTAAATGCTATATCTGGAACATTTGTTTCTTGAACGACACTATAATACCCTACATTTGGAAATCCCGTTTTAGCCTTAAGTTGAGTGTGGCCATAATAAGCAACTGCTGCTGAATAATAACTGCCTTCTCTAGTGGGTTCGGAAGGACAAATGCCCCTTATGTATGAAAGATTCATAACACTTTTTGAGGAACATACAAAATCTTTAGTGCTTCCAGATTCACCAATTATCCATGAACCTCCTGATATACCTTCATTAGTACCAATAATATTTGCAAGAGTAGAGACGTTTAAATCTGGTAAATCGCCGGGAAAGGATTTAAAGCTTGATCCTGGCAAATCGTCGGAATCGTAGCTTACGTATTTGTCTGTTAAAGTTATCACAAAGGGCTTCGAGCAAAGGGGGTAAACACCGTTTGTAACACCACTAATAGGATTATCAAATAAAGGATATGTAGCAGAGCCCGTTGAAAATTTATTCCATGTGGGTTTTGAGAGACTAAGTCCCATATCAGCATTTGTTGAATATGTATATGCAGAAGTAGGTGTTCTCTTATCGGCGAAGTATCTCGTCGCCTCATAAATCATCTCTCCTATTGGATTGCCCCACATCTTCTTGCAATAAGAAGTTTCATCCATTTTATCTATTGATGGAACGCAGCCATAGCTATACGATCCATAATCAAATCCTATGGCAGTCATTCTATCAAGGGTTAAAACTATGTTACCACCCACGTTTTCAGAGGATTGAAAGATTCCAGAGCTTTCATTTGCTTCATCATTTATGGCCCATATATTTTTTCTTAAAACACCGCCCGACAAATTTTTTGTATACGAACCTGTTATCATACCAAAATAAATTCTTGCATCGGGAATACATAACCCCCCCGTTGTCCCACAGTCTGCATTATTAGAACAGGGTGTCCTTGTTTTTGAACAAACCTTTTGGTTTGCTGGACCTTCTCCATATTTTTGGAGTAAACCAACGGGCTTATAATTATTACCATACTTTTTACAGTTTCTCTCCAAACCAACGGAGGGATCACAAACTTTCACTCTCACATAGTAGTCTGTTGGTGTAACATTTATCCTTGTTCCAGAATTATTTACAATTTGATTTCCACACACCGGCCTTTCTATTGATGCCCAGTTAGATACCCTTTCTTCTCTATCAAGAAGTACCCTTATTTTGTGGGCATCACCATTACTTGTTGATGTCATACAAAATAAATGTCTTTTCTCTGTTCCTCCCGAACCTCCACAATCAACAGTTGTATTACCTGGAAGAGGTTCTCCCAAAGTTATAAAATCATTCAACCTTTTAAGCCTGCAGGGGTTATCAATATTTGGTGCTCTTAGTGATAATGCACCTGTACCTGTAACACTACCAAATATTTTATAACTATTGCCTCTTGCAAAATTTGATCCTGGTAAAGCATATTTCACTATTACCGCTTCATCTCCTGTAAGATCTCTATGCCTTACTATTAACCTGTACCACCTTCCACCTGTTAGATTTATCTGTGCTCTATAAGCAAACCCATTACTTACGCCATGAACTCCATACCAGCCAAGAATTCCATCATCAATGGTTGCTGAACTTCCTGGAAGGGGCTCAAAGTTTACTCTCGTCATCGTATTTACATCTATTATCTCTAACTCTATTGAATCATCACCATCTATGGCAAATGCCCAGTAACCACTTACACTTGCCTGAAATTCTGTTACAACAAAGTAATTTCCATGATCACCACCCAGTCCAAACAGTGGATTAGAGAGATTTATTTGTCTTGTGTAATTGTGTGATCTATAATTACACGGTGAGTAAGTAGCCATTAGTTCATTATGATTGGTTGGCGCAGGTTTATTAACACCATCTCTGTATACGACCCATAATATACCATTGTTTTCTGTTTGATTCCAGGGCACGGTACCATTTGGTGTTGTACAAACTGCACCACCTGCCCCCGTTGGAGGATCAAAGGGGGTAAGCATTCTTGTATCAGATCCTGAGTACTCTTTTCCCCAGCTATGGGCATCCTGGGGGATAAATGCCCCTTCTAAAACTGTTTCAGATGAACTATCGGTGCTTCTATGACCTCCATAAAGTACTTTCTTTATCACATCTATCCTTGCCATTGATAACCAGTTTAGAAAATTCCCACTCCATTCGTTTGCACCACCACAGTAGTGATGATTACCAGTAGTTAATGGATTGATCACTCTTGTAGGTACAAACTTTGGTTGCCCTGTGCTGTCATAAACATAGCATTTCCATGGATCAAAGTATCCATAGTAGTCTATAGCATCGTTATAAGTAGTATCAATTATACCGTCATCATTTAGATCTGTTGTGTCTGTATATGCCTCATAATAATTTCTGTGATCTCTACCTAAAACAAGCATAACTAAAGGTGGTGCATTTACAATATTAAAAGGGGGATAAGCTTCGTAGTCTGAATTTTCAGGAGCAGCAGGTGTCCCGGCAATTATAAATGTGGACCTTAATGTTAAAGAGAAAAATAAAACTATTATTAAAAGCCCAAAAACCCCTCTTTGTATATCTTTGTAGCTCATTTTATTTACCTCCTGAAATTCCAAGAACTTTTCTGTAAATGCCTAAAACATTTGATTTTGCATTAAGCTCTGTCTTGCCTAAAGATTCTATTTGAATATAGTAATAAACGCCGCCTGATGCAGCTCCTGCGCCTATGCCTTCATATCCACTCGCGAACTCACCACTTGTTGTTCCAGTAAAATCTACTGACCCTACCTTGCCTAAATTTATAAATGCCTTATTTCCATTTTTAACCGTAATTGTAATATCAGGAGAATTTATAACATCATCGTTTGGCACGGCAAAACCAAGGAGTTCTTCAACAAGGCTTTTTCCATCCCCATCGTTATCGTTGCCTGTACCATCATCATTAAATGTTACAATATTTGCAGGATATGCACCCGCAGGTGGTATAGACTTTTCACTAAGTATTCTATCTACAATATGTGTGGTATAGTTTAATCCTCCATCTGCTATGTAAAATGCTTGCTTTGCCTGCTCAGCATAAAGCATCTGCTTTATCCCCGTTGATGACATATCTAAATACGCCATAAGCATAAAACTTAATAGGAGCATAAATATAAGAGCCGTTATTAGAATACTGCCATTTTCTTTATTTGACATTTTTTAACTCCCTAAATAAGCATTTCTTAAGTCAACAGTGGTTGTAAATATAAGTCTTCTATAGTTTCTTAATGAAGGCGGTGGATTATATCTTTTTGCTACAGAAACCATCCCTGTACTGCTAATTCCAAGAAAATATGTTCTACCATCATTATAATTAGGATCTGGAACGCTACCCCTCACCACCAACCAAATCTTTATTGCTTTAATCTGGTCTACTTTATTAGTACCATCACTTACATTATTTACCCATCGGTCTATATAACCATCACCATTAGTATCTAATCCATATTGGAACTGTAGATCCTCCACATTTTCAAGAACAGGCTGATTTCCATTGTTTTCAAAATTGTTTCTGCGTAGCACTCCACTGTTGTCAACATAGTATCTTAAATCCTGTATTCCATTAAAAATTGTTCCCTCTTTATGGTTGTAGTTAAGACCATTCCCATTACCAAAGCCTATATTTTGTCTATTGGTTCCAGATACATTTTTTATCACTCTAATTTCAGAATTTCCACTGGGACCTGCTATTGTTATGTAGTTGCCCACAGAAAATTTTGCTCTCGACCTGTATGCTACCGTTATTGTCTCTTTACTTGGATCATCATCTTCTATAGTAGTACCCAGTACACTGCTTATATTGCCGTATATTCCCTGGAAGTTCCCCCTGATCCTTATAGCATCAGTTCCAGTGTCAGAATTAATGCTACTTAAAACTGCAAACGTTCTGCCATCCTTAAAGTAATAATTTTTATCCCTAAGTCCAGATCCTAACATTCTTATTTCCTTAGCCATATAATCTAAAACTGCTTTAGCCGCATATTGTGTTTCTCCTATATCGCTATGTATAGAGTATGTTCTAGATTGGGTTACAAAAACTGAAGCAAGGGATGCAATCAAAATTCCACCCACTGCCATTACTATTAACAATTCAACGAGAGAAAAACCTTTATTATTCATAATCCTTACCTCAATGGGGTAAAATGTAAGTATCGAATTCTAACTTATGTTTAAAAGTGCCTTCACCCCAGTGAACAACCACACTTACAGGAAAGGGGCGAGTGTTTGTTACACTTATTTCTGCCCATGAACCGGGGTATTTATTAAGTATTTCTCTAAAGTAATCAAAATCACTACTTGCTGGTAGAGATGCAGGTTTTGTTGAAGTATCATTAGTTTTAATTCCATTGTAAGAAAGTAGTGTCTGGTCATCTGATGCATTACTTATAATTCTTTCAATAATCTCTTGTCCAATATTTTGCATCTGGGCAGATAGCTTATTTCTTGATTGAACCTTGAGCGCCGTTGTTTGCATGGAGACTACTGCAAGTATACCCACTGTTAAAAGGGACATTGCTATTAGAATTTCTATTAAACTAAAACCTCTATTATCCATAATTATACCTCATTGAATTTTGATCCTACCATATCCAGAAATTATTATGTTTTTTATTCTATTTCCATATTTAAAAGTAAGTGTCGTATTAGTACCCAAAATTATCCCCGTAGGTGGTATACCTATATATTTAGCTGTATTTGTTACGTGTGCAAGTTTTTGATCTAACTTAAGCCTATTTATTACAGTCTCTCCACTATCTAATGTATTATTTCTATTAGCGTCTATAAACATCGTTACAGTTATCCCATAACCCTCGGGAAATATAAGGCCAATCTGATCATTATGCTTCAAGGATGCACTTTTAGCTAAATTTATGAAGGAAACAATCTTTTGCATCTCCCCTTTCATAACATATATTTCTCTCATACGTGAAAAATTTGGTATAGCTATTCCCGAAAGAATACCTATTATAGCTATAACTATAAGAGCTTCCACAAGCGTAAATGCCCTTTCATTTTTCATAATTAAAAATAATGCAAAAAGCTTGCCAATATTTGTATTATATTTATTATGCCAAAAAGTGAGTATGCCGAAGTTGTTTTGTTTGATTTCCACCTTCAACCTTTAATTTATAGTATACCCGAACATTTGAGGGAAAAAATTGGTATTGGAAATCTCGTTACTGTTACTTTAAAAGGAAGGCATACTACTGGTCTTGTTATAAATTTTTTAAAATGCCCACCTATTGAAATAGATTTCGAAAAAATTTTAGATATCCATGATGTAATCTCACCAACCCAATATTTTGATGAAAAATACATTAAATTTTATAAGTTCACAGCATCATACTATTGCACAAATTTAAAAGATGTTATAAAGTTTTCTTTTCCTAAAGTTAGTCTAATTAAACAATCAAGCATCATTAAAATAACAAATTTTAATCCCCTTGATCCTGTTATGGAATTTATTTCTATGACAAAAAAATGCACATTAGAAAAAATCTTTAAAGCCTTCCCAAACCTTGAATATAAACATATTTTAGAACTTGAAAAAAGGGGGTTTATAAAAGTAGATACAAACTTTTTATATAAAAAAATTTTCCCTCCCCTCGATTATTTTAACGATAGTTATGAAGAAGGAGAGCTTCCTCTTAATGAAGAACAGGAGAAATTTTATTCTCATGTCATTGAAAATTTAAATAAATCTATCTTTTATTTATTAACGGGTAAAACGGGAACGGGTAAAACAGAAGTTTTAATTAAAATTGTAAAAACACTTTTAAAATCTGGTAAGTCTGTAATTTATCTTGTACCAGAAATATCCCTTGCTTCCTATATTTACAGGAAAATTACTCATTACATCGATAGAAATAATGTATTTATATGGCATAGCAGTTTGTCTCAAAAAATAAGGGGGTTTACTTTTGAAAAAATTATAGATTCACCGAGTGTTGTTATTGGTACCCGTTCTTCAATTTTTCTACCTGTTAAAAAACCAGGTTTGATTATAGTGGATGAAGAACATGATTCTTCCTACAAACATGAAGGAAAATTCCCTTATAACTCTCGTGACTTAGCAATAGCAAGGGGAGCTCATTTTTCTCACCCCGTAATTTTAGCTTC
>CALINM010000011.1 GCA_938045315.1 uncultured bacterium
TGCGTCAGAATGGTTTCGGCAATATATATAGCATAAATGAGGGTAATTATAATAATTGGGAAGATTGGACTAAGAATTATATAAATGATATTAAGAAAAAAAAGGAAAAAAGCTTGAGATATGTGGGAACTCTTGTGGCAGATATACACAGAACATTGCTAAAAGGTGGTATATTTTTGTATCCCGGTGATATTAAAAACCCTTCAGGTAAATTAAGATTATTATATGAATGCTTTCCTATGGCATATCTTATTGAACAAGCAGGTGGATTAGCAACAGATGGATATAATAGAATTCTTGAAAAAGTTCCTGTTGAGCTTCATGAACGTTCACCCCTGATTATAGGAAGTAAACAGGATGTGGAGGATGTATTAAAATTTATAAAAGGGGGTAATTAAAGTGAAAAACTTGATTTATGTATTGATTTTATTATTTTCAGGTTGTGCTATTACTCAGGATAGAAATCAGTCTGAATATTTTAAAGATTTTCAGACACAACTTGTTACCCTTTCTCAAAGAGTAGATGTTCTGGAATCTAAAATACAAAGAGATATGGGTTTAAAAAGCAGTGTGTATGATAGAGTAGATAGGTTAGAGGAAAAAATGAAGGATGCAGAAGAAACTATTGCTAAAATAAAGGCACATCCCTTATTTGATAGTCTTGATACAGTAAAATTACAACCTGCTCCCTCAAGTACAGTAATTACCATAAAACCATCAGAAATAGAAAAGCTTGAAAAGTCAACTACAAAAACCTCTCAAGAAGAATTTAAACAGGTAGAAAAGGTAAGAGATGATAGTATGGTAAAGGCTAAGATAGGAGAAGCAACGTTGATTAAGACAAATCCAGCAGCACTTTATAATCAGGGGTATGAAATGTATCTAAAAGGTAAATATGCACAGGCAATTACAATATTCAGGGAATTTCTACAAAACTTCCCAAATGATGCTTTGGCCGATAATGCACAATACTGGATTGGTGAATGCTACTATTCTCAAAAAATGTTTGATAGGGCAATAAGTGAATTCAAAAAAACCGAAAACTATCCTGATGGTAATAAAGTTCCTGATGCTTATTTAAAAATTTATTATTCCTATAACGAACTGGGTAAAAAAGAGGAAGCAAATCAATGGAAAAAACTTCTTTTAGAGAAATTTGGAAATTCAGAAGCAGCGAAAAAAATAAAATAGTATTCCCAGTAGGGGGAATTATGAGAATAAAAAATTTTTTAATCTTTTTAGTGTCTGCATCAGTGTGCTTTTCTTTTTCTCCTTATGATGAACATGTGATTCAAAGGGGAGAAAATTTATGGAAAATTACAGAGAAGTATTTAAACGATCCCTTTAAATGGGTGGAGATCTGGAAAATAAACCCTGATGTTAAAGATCCCCATTGGATATATCCAGGCAGAAAAATTAAAATACCATCAAAAATGGGCAAGAAAGAATCAGTGCAGGAAATATTACCTATAAAAGAAGAAAAGCCCATCGTTAAAGAGATTGTTATCTGGGAAAAAGATGCTGCTATGGTAGATGTTGAAGGTGATAAAAAAATAAAAAAATATATTGTAAATATTGATCAGTTAAATAGATTAGATTACTATACGAAAATGCCTCTCAAAAATAATTTTGTTTTACTGAGAACTGATGACAATGTGATTTTAGGTTCATCGGGGCGAAAGTATTTTATTGATGGTGGAAGTATTCATGGCATAGAAATGGGTAAAAGATTCAAAGTAGTTAAAAAACCAAGGATCTTAAAAGATAAAGAAACAGGTAATGAGTATGGCTATATATATCCAGTTGCAGGTATTATTGAGATTAGTGAGGTGTATCCTCAGATTTCTGCAGGTTATATAATTGAAAGTTTTATTGAGATTACTCAAGGTGACCTCCTTGCACCTGTTGAAAAAGTGACCAATCCTGAAATAATAATTAAAAAGTCAAAAGTTTTTTTGGAAGGCAAGATTATAGATATAGCTGATAATCATATTTTTGTACAGAATAGGGACTTTGTTTTTTTAGATAGAGGCAGTAAAGATGGGCTTGAAAAAGGGGATATTTTAAAAATAGAAAAATTTATTCCCCATGTTAAAGAGAATTTAAAGGATGTGGGTCGAATGGTGGTCATAAATTCCTTCGATGATGTTTCAATCGCTTATGTCCTTGAGATAAGAGATGTTATAGAAATAGGTTCAAGATTTTCAACCTATACTGATAATTTAGGGAAAAAATAAAGAGAGGTTTTGATATGAAAAAGCCAATTTTAATAGCCATTTTATCATCCATTTTGATTTTAGTTGGTAGCTATTATTATTTTTATATTTTGAATCCCCTGGTTGAAGAGCCTAAATTGCCCAAAAAGCAGAGAATTATAATTCAGAAACCTGTTACCAGTATACAATCCAAAGTGGTAGTTAAGGCTGAATTAAAAACAGATAAGAAAAAAGAGGAAACTAAATCCAGAGAACAGAAAGAGGGTGATCTGAAGCATAGTGAAAAAACTAAAGAAAAGATAAAACAAAGGGAGCAAAAAGAAATAAAACAAGATGAAAAGGTGAAAAAGGAAGTAGTTTCAAAACCCAAAAAACAACCCAGGTTTTATAGTTTAATATATGTAGCATCAAGTAGGAGAGAAGCAGAAAAGATAAAAGATGATGTTTATGGCAAAGGCTATCATACAGCAAAAGCAGGTAAGCATGGTAAAAACGATGCTGTTATTATTTCACCTTTTACAGATAAATGGGAGGCTGAATATGTTTTAAAGCATCTTATAGAGGATACAGGTATAAAAAGCTTTAAAATTGTTGCTGTTTATTGATAAAAATTTGCTTCTAATAAGAGGTGGAAAATGACAATAATTGGAATAGACATTGGTTTTGGTTATACAAAAGCTACTGATGGGGTAAAAGATATTGTGTTTAAATCTATTCTTGGAGAAGCTGCGGAAATTCAATTTCAAGATGAATTGTTCCCTAAAAAAAAACAGGAAATGTTTCATATAAGAATAGATGGTAAAGACTTTTTTGCAGGTGATCTGGCAGAGAGGCAATCTAATGTTAGATTGTTTACCCTTGATCAGAGTCAGTTTATTGCCCAATTCGCACGAGTTCTTGCACTTGTTGCTCTCGGGAATCTTGTCAATAATTATGATATAATTAATTTGGTAACAGGACTTCCAGTGGGATATTATAAACAATATAAAGAAACTCTTGCTAATAGCCTTTTGGGGGAGCATAAGTATTCTTTTGTAAAAAATAATGGTGATACTTTAGAGAAAATTTTTACAGTAAATAAAATTCGCATTATACCTCAACCATATGGTAGTTTATTAAATCTTTTTCTTGATGATGATGGCAAGCCCAGAAACAGTGATCTCATAAAGCAAAAAATTGGAATTATAGATATTGGTTTTAGAACTACTGACTATGTGGTTTCTGATAAAATGCAGTATTCTGAGCGGGGAAGTAAAACAACTGATAATGGTATAGCTAAAGCATTTAGTGTAGTTGCCAATAAACTTAGAGAGAAAAGCTCTGTTAATATCGAACTTTTTAAACTTTATGAGGCACTTGTAAAGGGTAGTATCAAAATAAGAGGTAAAGAATATGATTTAACTTCCATCAAAGAGCAAGTTTATCAGCAACTTTCTAATCAGATAGTTGCAGATGCTGAAAGATTTTGGGTAGATGATTGGGATATTGATTTTGTAATAATAAGTGGTGGAGGTGGTGTTTTATTGGACAAATATATAACTCCACTTATACCTAATTCAAAAACAGCATTTTCTCCTGGTATGGACGGTAGGTTTTTTAATGTGAAAGGTTATTTAAAATATGGTAAAAGTGTTTGGTTTGAATCAAAGGAATGAAGAATAATTTTTTTAGTATTTTATCTATCGATAAAAAAAATTTAAACTTAAAGACTGAAATTGAAGGTGGTTTAGCAACCTTCTTTACAATGTGTTATATTATTTTTGTACAGCCTGTTGTACTTTCCAGACTTAATATGGATATAGGTGCGGTCATGATAGCTACATGTATTTCCAGTGCTATTGCATGTTTTGCTATGGGAATCCTTGCCAATTACCCTGTTGCTTTAGCCCCAGGTATGGGGCATAACTTTCTTTTTGTATCAATTGCTACTGCATATGGGCTTTCTTTTCAACAGGCTTTGGGAATTGTTTTTATATCAGGTATGTTATTTGTGGTTCTTTCATTTATACCTTTTAGGGAAAAAATACTTAATGAGATACCGATGGGTATAAAACACGGAATATCAGTTGGTATAGGTTTTTTGATTACCCTTATAGGATTGGAATGGTCTGGAATTGTGGTCGGGGCACCTGGAACTTATATTGGCCTTGGTAAGTTGAATAGTAATTATGTTTTAATTAGTCTAATAGGGTTTATTGTTATAATATTTTTGACATTGAAAAACAAAAAGTCGGCAATTATTTGGGGTATACTTACTTCTACTTTTTTATCTCTTTTATTAGGCTTTAGTAAATTTTCTGGTGTTGTTGATTACCCACCTTCTTTATATCCTACTTTTTGGAAATTAGAAATTAATAAAGACTTTTTTAGTTTGTCTTTTTTAAATGTAATTTTCACCTTTCTTTTTCTCGATGTTTTTGATACAGTTGGTACCCTTGTTGGTGTAGGTGAACAGGGTAAATTTCTTGTAAATGGTAAACTACCGAGGGCAAAACAGGCTTTTTTAGCTGATGCAATTGGAACTGTTGCAGGTAGTATATTTGGGACTTCTACAGTTACAAGTTATATAGAGAGTGCATCCGGTATTAGTGTGGGTGCAAAAACTGGTATAGCGAGTATTGTGACGGGTATATTATTTCTTTTATCAATCTTCTTTTATCCTTTAGTTCGCACAGTTGGTTCTGCATATGTTACAGAAAATGGACTTGTCTTATATCCTACAATTGCACCTGCATTAATTTTTGTTGGATTTCTAATGATTTCAAATATTAAGAAGATAGATTTCGCTAATTATGAAGAAAGCATTCCTGCATTCTTAGCTGTGGTTTTAATACCATTAGGTTTTAGTATATCTGATGGTATCGCGATTAGTTTTATAACCTTTTGTATCATAAAAATATTGCTATTTAAATTTAAGGATATAAGTTTTGTAGTATACATATTAACTTTGATATTTTTATTTCGATATATATTTATCTAATGAAAAAGTCAACTATATCCTATCTTGAAAGAACATTTGGTTCTAAAAAGCTTTTAACTTTGAATATACCTGAGAAGTTTAGTTACGATGAATCAACAATTTACTACTCCCATCCTGAAGCAGTTTTTTTGCCAGATACAGAAGAAGAAATTAAAGAATTTTTAAAAATAGCGAAGGAGAGAAAAGTAAAAGTAGTGCCAAGAGGTGGTGGAACAGGTGTATGTGGTGGGGCTGTTGCAATTTTTGGAGGGATAGTGTTATCTACAGAGAGGTTGAATAAAATAATTGATTTTGACGAGTTAAATCAATGTGTAGAAGTAGAAGCAGGCGTCGTAAATGGAGATTTAAAAAAATTTCTGGAAGAAAGAGGGTATTATTATCCACCAGATCCCCAGAGCTATGAAACGTCGTTTATAGGAGGGAACATAGCTACAAATGCAGGTGGGCCAAGAGCAGTAAAATATGGGACAACAAAAGACTACGTGATGGGCTTGAGTATTGTTACTGGTGAAGGTAGAATTGTAAAGACGGGTGGTAAGGTCTACAAATTTTCTTCTGGTTATAATCTTAATGAACTTATATGTGGTTCAGAAGGTACCTTAGGTATTATAACAAGAGCAATTTTAAAATTTCTTCCATTACCAATGGAACGTATTGTTTTTTTGCTGCCCTTTTTAAATTTAGAGGATGCTTTAAATTTTGTTCTCCAGGTACAAAAAGCAAATCTACCCTTCTCGGCTTTTGAATTTATTGATGATACAGCTATCTATTATGTAGAAAGATTTTTAAGGAGGAGTTTACCCTACTCTGAAAGAGCTAAATGTTACCTTTTTACCGAATTAGAATGGCAAAATAATGATAACTATGTTGATCTTGTTGAAAAAATTGCGAACAAGAATAATGTTCTTAATATTTTTGTTGCTTCAGACAGAATAAATGAAGAAAAATTGTGGGAAGCGAGAAAAAAAATCTCATATGCATTCAAAGAGTTTTCTAAAAGAGTTTATAAGGCTGATGTGGTTGTACCAAGGGGAAAAATATCTCAATTTGTAAAAAAAATCAAGGGAATAAGCACTGATAAAATGCCAGTGGCATGCTTCGGGCATGTAGGTGATGGTAATGTACATGTTAATATTCTGGAACTAAAAAATACCGATGTTTGTGATGTAAAAAATGTGCTTAATTCAATTATGAAGATAGTCAAAAATTTAGGTGGATTTCCATCTGGTGAGCATGGAATAGGAGTTGCAAAAAAAGAGTTTTTAAAAAATTTCTTTTCCCGTTATCATATAGATAAGTGGAGAAAAATTAAAAAGGTTTTTGATCCCTATAATATTTTAAATCCTGGAAAAATTTTTTAGGAGGTTTAATATGGAATGTATCTATGAAAAGAACTTAAAGGAATGTACATGTACTTACACTGCATGCGAAAAAAGAGGAAAATGTTGTTTATGTGTTTCTTATCACAGGAAAAGAAATGAGATACCTGGTTGTTTCTTCTCACCACAGGCTGAAAAAACATATGATAGGAGCATAAAGAACTTTATAGCGACAAATAGATGAAAAAAATTGCAGTATTAATAATATTTATCTTACTCTCAGGGTGTTTTATTGTATTCACTCATGAGAGTAGAGATCCATCTATTATAACTGTGCATCTTTTACCGCCAAAAGTCTCGGAGGGGCTTAAGCCCTCAAAAGCTATAAATGCTTATATTGGTGTTGTACCTTTTGAATTTGATTTAAAATTTTCTGAGGATAAGCAACCTTATTATTTCGATTATTCATATCTTCCAAAAGAGTTTTATCAAAATGTTCTGGTTTTGTTAGAAAATGGTATTTTTAATAAAGTAATTGAACAGGATGTTAATGAAAATATAAAGAACCCTGAACAATTAATAAAGAAAATAACTGAAAATAAGCTTGATACAGGATTATTTATAAAAATATAATGATTTTAAGATTGCGAAAAAATCTAATGGTTGGTTTGGTAACATAAAATATAGAATTATGATAGTAACTTATGATGGTAATGTATTAAAAGACGAAGAGAAATTTTTTACCCTTGAGAAAG
>CALINM010000012.1 GCA_938045315.1 uncultured bacterium
TCTTTTAAGGAGTTCCAGGTCCACCTTTAAGCCATCTTTAATTGCCTCATATATGTCTATTTTATGTTTGCTGAAGCCATTTTCATCGTCGCTCCAGAGCTCATAGAACATGCCTGATTTTCCTGCTGGCGTGGATATTACCCTGAGGGAATAGCCCTTTGATATGGTTGGCTGCATTGCTCTCCAGATAGCCTTTGCATCACGGTGAAAGGCAAACTCATCAAGGAATACATGACCGCTATAACCCCTCACAGTGGTAGGTGAGGCAGGCAGGGAGATGATCTTTGATTTATTGGGCAGCACAAGTTCGCTTCTTGATTCTCTATGTAGCTCAATTTTTGCAAACTGTCTGAAGGCTCCTATGAGGTTATGGATTTTGTCCATGACTTCAAAGGACTGTCTTTCTGAGGTGGAGAGGATCAGGATATGGCATCTTTTGTCTGTTGCCAGTTTCAATGCCTCAAAGCACAGGGCTGTTGTCATGCCTATCTGTCGTGCCTTAAGGCAGATCTTGAGTCTTGAAGTATCATCGATCCATCTTTTCTGATAGGGATAGAGCCTGAACATCAGGACTCTCCAATTGTCTCAGATATTGCCTTAAGCAGGTCTTTGAGGTTTGTCTCCTTGCCCTCTGTTTCTTCCTTTATAACCTTGACGCCCTGCCAGAGTTTTATAGCCCCTGCAGTTCTTAAAACTGCATTGACATTCTGGGCTGAGGGGTTTTTAAGTGCCTCTTTTAGCATGGTTCTAAAGAGTTGTATGAGCTGGTTCTGTATGTCTTCTGTGTCTTTGAGGTAGTTTTTTCGCTTTGTATCCCAGTCTCCAGCCACCTTCCAGTTATAGAGGGTCTTTCTTGATACCTTGCCTCCCAGGATATTGGCTATGGTATCAAGGGAAAGTCCTTCCTGCACATAGAGCCTCTGTGCCTCTTCAAAATAGATGGCCGCTTTAGCCATTTAGTTCTTGCTCCAGTCTTTTTATCTGTGATTTTATCTCCTTTGCCTCGATCCATATTTTGTAGAAATCTTCAAAAGCAACTCTGGCACGCTCGAGCTCTAACTCTGTGAAATCTTCATCGTAGGCGCTGGCATCAATGATATTTCTTATGGTGATTATATGGTTGTTAGCTTTAAGATCAAGCTCTCTGAGTTTCTGTTTTTTCTCTGATATCTTTGCCTTAATAAGCAGGAGTTCATTTCGAAGACTCATGTTCCCCCCTTGATATGGGGCATACTACAGGCTTGCTCAGCTTTTCTTCAAGCCTCATGAGAATTCCAGCAAGCATTACCTTGTATTCCTGTTCGTCTTTAAGTAGCTGAAGCAGGTTTTCTGAGAGTTGAGAGTGTCTGTCAAAGGCCTCTCTGGATATCTCGTTTGATTTTTTGAAGGTGTAATACCAGATTACAAAAATTACAAGGGCAAGTCCACCCTGACTTATGATCTGAAGCACGGGCAGTAAGTTTTTCAATTCTTCCACTTTTGCCTCCTGTTATAACAATACTTTATATAACAATATTTGTAGCTCTAATATTTTTCTACTGAATGGTTCATTAGAAATCTTTATTACATTTACTTATCATGTGGAAAAGGAGAGGAAGAATATGAGAGTAGAAATTTTTAAGACCGGTACTCACACTGACTCAGCGGGCAATACCCGCACCTGGACAGAGAAAGACCTGGATACCATTGTGAGTAAATATAATCCAGCTGAGCATGAGGCTCCTGTTGTAATAGGACATCCTGTGGATAATGCTCCAGCCTACGGCTGGGTGGAGAAGCTTGAAAGAAGGGGACAGTCTCTCTGGGCTAAAATTAAGCCCACTGTGCAGGAGTTTGTGGACTGGGTGAAGGCCGGGCTATACAAGAAGGTTTCTATTTCTTTGTATCCAGATCTGAGGCTCAGGCATGTGGGTTTTCTTGGGGCAATGCCCCCAGCAGTAAAGGGGCTTACCCCGGTGCAATTCTCTGACAGGGAATATGCAGAGTATGAATTCAGGGAATGGACAACTGAGGAGAGGGAAAAGCTGGCAAAGGGATTAATAAAGGGAGAGTTTGCTGGACCTGATAGAACTTTTCCCATAGCTTCACCAGAAGATGTGGCTGATGCCTTCAGGCTTGCAGGGCATGCAGATGATCCCGATGAGGTGAGAAGAAACATTATAAGGATTGCTAAGAAATATGGCTGGACTGATGCTTTGCCAGAATCAGCTAAAAAATGGGCTGAGGAACACAATATAGAATTAAAGGAGGCAAGAATGGAAGAGTTAAAAGAGCTCGGGTTAAAACTTAAGGAACAGGAAGAGCTCATGAAAGAGTATAAGGAGCGTGAAATTCAAAAGGATGAGGAGATTGCAAAGCTTAAGGAGAGGATAAGGATGCTTGAGATGGAGAAAAAGAGGGCTGAGTTTGAATCCTTCTGTGAGGGATTAATCAGAGAGGGAAGGTTAACTCCAGCTGTTAAGCCAGTGGTAATTGATTTTATGGAGATATTAAGTCAGGTGGGAGAGTTTGAGTTTTCAGAGCCAGAGGGTAAGCTTAAGACAGAGCCACTTGAGAAATTTAAGAGTTTTTTAAGGGGACTGCCCAAACAGGTTGAATTTGGTGAGGTTGCAACGAAGGATATAGCAGTGGAAGCTAAAGGGTCTACAAAGGATTTAAAGGATTTGAGTGGATGGGATCTACTCAGGATTTATAGGGAAAGCCCACAGGAGTTTACAGAAATTTTAGAAAAATCAAGGAATAAATAAGGAGGTAGAGCATGGCGACAAAGGTAAGTGATATAGTTGTTCCAGAGGTACTTTCTGCAATGATTTCTGCCCAGATTCCGGGTCAGCTTGCCATTGCTGGCACGGATAGGGTGGTGGTGCTGGATAATCTAAAAGGTAAACCGGGCGATAGGGTAAAAATACCTCGCTGGGGTGCAGTGGGTGAATTTGACGAGCTCCAGGAAGGTGTGGCCATGACGCCCGTTAATCTTACTGCCCAGTCCGTTGAAGCAGTGGTGAAGGAATTCGGGAAGTCTGTGGAAATTACAGAGCTTGCGCTTCTCTCCAGTTACGAGGATCCGCTTAAAGAACTTGCTTCTCAGTTTGCAAAATATGCAGCAAGAGCTATTGATAAAGAACTTATAGCAGCTGCCAATACAACCACACTTTCCCATTCAGTGAATTCAACTATTAATCTCGATGCGATAGTTGATGCCCTTAGCCTTTTTCAGGATGAGCAGGAGGATGTGGTGCTTGTGCTTCATCCCAAGGTTTATGGAGACCTAAGAAAGCTTTCTGAGTTTAAAAGCCACACTCAGGCAGCCTCTGAAGTTATTTTAAAAGGGTCTCTGGGTACAGTGTATGGTATGCCAGTTGTAGTAAGTAGATTTATCCCGGTGACTTCAGGTACCCCTCCTACATATACTAATATGCTTTTAAAAAAAGCAGCACTTGGTCTGTGGTATAAGAAGGAGATGGAGGTTAAGACAGATCAGGACATCCTGAAAAGAACTACTGTGATTGCAGCAAATTCTATCTTTGCCTGTGCACTATTTCAGCTTGACCCACTGCCTGCTGCAAAGTTAATAACCCAGTAGGAGGTGTTTTGTGGGTATAGGGACACTGAGAAGACACTATGAACAAGCTGACAATCCCAAACCTGCAGTCAAGCAAGAGGCTGCAGTTAAGCCAGAGGCAGAGCAAGAGGTTAAGACAGAGCAAACAAAAAAGAAGGGTAAGAGCTGATGCCTTATTGCAGTCTTGAGGATATTAAGCAGGCAATCCCTGAAAAGAATATCATAGAACTTACAGATGATGCAGGCACTGGAACGATAGAACAAAACAGGGTCAATGATGCCATCTCATATGCTGATCAGTTGATAGATGGATACCTGAGGGGAAGGTATACTGTCCCCCTCAATCCAGTACCTGAGCTCATTAAGAGGTTAGCGGCGGATTTAGCGGTGTTTCATCTCTACAGCAGGCGGTTCGAACTTAATATGCCAGAGGCTATGCTTCAAAGACGAAAGGAGATAATAAGGCTTTTGGAGCAGATACAAAAGGGCTTTATCAAACTGGGTATAGAGACACAATCGGGGCCTGGACAGGGACACTATAAAACTAATAAAACTGGAGAGGATAGGGTATTTGGTGAGGATCTCTGGCTGAAATTTTAGAGGTAAAAGAGCTTTTTAAATAGATTTAAACAGGGTTTCAGAGGTTTTGAGGGTTTTGAGAGAGAAAAGAGGTGAAATTAAGGGTGATTTAGACTGCAAAAGTACCTGAAAAAGCCCAAAATTGGCTTTTAAGAGGGGTTTTTTTAAAGAGGTAATATAAATGTATCCCCTAAAGTTTTTAAACGATTGTAAACGAATTTAAACAGGTTTTAAACAGGGGTATTTAAGGAGGTTGGAATGCTTTTAGGGGCAATTTTTGGATTGGTGGGATCTATAATCCCTGAAGGGCTCAAGTTTCTAAAGGAAAGACAGGATCACAGGCATGAAAAAGAGATGTTTGAGCTTCAGATGAGATATCAGCGGGAGATGGCTGAGGCAAGGATTCAGGAGGCCAGGGCACTGGCCACACTGGAGCTGGACAGAGAATCTTATAAATATGCACCTTTAGAGGTGAAGCCCACAGGAAAAACCTGGCTTGATGCCCTGCAGGTGATGGGAGCCATGTATAACCAAACAGTTAGACCTACACTTACTTATTTGGTTGTGGCTTGCTGGCTTATGGTGAAGTATGCAAACTGGCAGATAGCGGGAGGAGGTCTTGCCAGTCTACCTAATATCTGGACTGAGGCGGACAATGAGTTTCTCTCCGCAGTGGTGATGTTTTGGTTTGGAGGAAGGGCTTTTAGTAGAACCTTTGGAAGGGCGAAATGACAGAGAAAGGAATTGAGCTTGTGAAAACCTTTGAAGGCTTTAGCCCAAAGATATATATCTGTCCAGCCGGGTATGAGACTATTGGGTATGGACATGTAATTACTCCAGAGGAGAGGGAAAGATTTGTAAGGGGTATCACAAAAGAGGAAGCAGAAGGGCTTTTAAAAGCTGATTTAAATAGGTTTGAAAGGGCGGTTAGAGGGCTTTTAAAGGGTTTTCAATTGCACGAATACTGTATAGATGCCCTCACCTCTTTCGCATATAACTGCGGAATATACAGCTTCAAAGCATCAACCCTGAGAAGAAAGATACTTTCAGGGGAACTCTTTGAGGCAGCGGACGAATTCCTGAAGTGGTGCTATGGGGGAGGAAGAAAGCTTGAGGGGCTTGTAAGAAGAAGAAAGGCTGAAAGGGAACTTTTCCTTAAGGGACTCCTATGATGACTATAGCAGATATGGAAAAAACAATTATTGAAAGGCTTAAGGACAGGATATCAGGGGTAGAGGTTATCGCCTTTCCTGAAAAGCCTGCTGAGTATAAGTTGCTGCACCATAAGGGGGCAATTCTTGTAAGTTACAGGGGCTCAAGCTTTTCAGAACCACGGGCAACGGATGTGGTGGTGCAGGAAAGAAAGGTTGAACTGGATATCGTAGTGGTGATGAGGCATCTAAGAAGTCATGAAGGTGCTTATGCCTATCTTGATGCAGTAAGAACTCTACTTACAGGCTTTCGCTTACCTGGATGCTCAAAGATGTATCCCTTGCGGGAAGAGTTTATAAGTGAAGAGGCTGGTATCTGGCAGTATGCGATAACCTTTGCTTTCACAATGCCAGCTATTGAGCTGGTAGAGGAGGAGCAGGTTGTGCTTCTTAAGAAAATTACAGTTATGGATGATTATGGAATAACGGAGGTGTTAAGATGAAGTATGTGTATGAAGGAGCTTTTTCTGGAGTAACTATAGGAGATAGGGAAATTTTATTAATTCCAAATACTGAAGTGGAATTGCCTGAGGATAATGAGTATGTGCAAACTTTGTGCTCCCTGGGACTGCTTAAAAAGGTAGAACAGGTAAGTGAGAGCAGGAAGAAGAGGGAGGAAAAGGAATGAAAAGAAAACTTTTAAACCTTTTGAAGGAGGTTGAAGATGCCAGCTAACTTTTTGCACGGTGTGGAAACCATTGAGATTGAAAAAGGACCAAGACCCATAAGGGCAGTAAAGTCTGCGGTGATCGGACTTGTTGGAACCGCTCCAATTCATACAGTTGATCCAGAGTTTAGAACGGTGAATGAGCCTGTTTTGATTTTGAATGAGAGGGATGGGGTAAAGTACTTTGGTCAGCCTGCTACAGGATATACTATCCCTTACGCACTGGATGCGATTTTTGATCAGGGCGCGGGAATTGTGGTGGTGGTAAATGTTTTTAATCCAGCAGTGCATAAAGATAACAATAATCAGCCAGACCCTACAAAAGTAATAGCAGCAGACATTATTGGCGGAGTGGATCCCTCAACAGGCAAGAGAAAGGGGCTTCAAGCCTTTAGAGACTGTTACAACCTTATGGGGTTTTTCCCTAAAATCTTAATAGCTCCTGTGTATGGCACTTTGAACTCGGTGGCAAGTGAGCTCAATGCTATGGCACATGCACTTAGAGCTATGGCTATCGTGGATGCTCCTGTTGGGACTACCTTCAGTCAGGTTATAGCTGGAAGGGGTCCTAACGGCACTATCAATTTCAATTATTCTTCAGAAAGGATGATACTCTGCTACCCACACCTTAAGGTTTATGATACTGCTACAGATACAGAAAGGCTTGAGCCTTATTCTCAAAGGCTTGCAGGGGTGATTGCAGCAAAGGATATAGAAAAGGGGTATTGGTGGAGCCCATCCAATACGGAAATAAAGGGCATTGTAGGGGTAGAAAGAAACTTATCTGCCATGATTAATGACCCAAATTGTGAGGTGAATATTCTTAATGAAAACGGGATTACGACTGTTTTTAACTCCTTTGGCACTGGAATAAGGACCTGGGGTAATAGAAGCGCGGCATGGCCAACGATAACACATCCAAAGAACTTCATTAATGTAAGAAGGACAGCGGATATCTTGCATGAGTCTATTGAATACTCTATGCTCCAGTTTATTGATTACCCTATCAATGATGCTTTGATTGATGCCATCTGTGAGTCTGTGAATTCTTTTATTAGAACCCTTATTGCCAGAGGGGCTTTAATTGATGGTAAATGTTACTTCACAGAAGCTAAAAACCCACCCACTGAAATAGCTTTGGGGCATCTTACCTTTGATATGGAGTTTATGCCTCCTACTCCAGCGGAACGCATAACCTTTGAGAGCTTCATAAATATTGAATTCTTAAAGAATCTGGGGGGCAAATAATGCAGGAGATACGCTTTAAGATAATGAAGGCTATCTATGCTGAGATGAGAGCAAACCCTGAGGGCTACGGATTCCCTGAATGGGAACTTCCCAGGCTTGTGGGTGAGGACTATAAGTTTGACCTTCTCTATCTAATAGAAAAAGGATGGGTAAAAAGGCAATTCGGATATTTAAGATTAACAGCAGAAGGTATAGATGAGATAGAAAAAAATTCAGGAGGTAGAAAATGGCAAACATAGCTGTAAATAAACTTACTAATGCCAATGTCTATGTGGATGGGGTGAGTTTTCTCGGCAGGGCTGAAGAGGTAACCCTGCCTGCTATTAAGGCAAAGACCGTGGAACACAAGGGGCTTGGCATGGTGGGGGTGGTGGAGCTTCCAGCAGGTATTGAGAAGATGGAGGCAAAGATCAAATGGAGCAGTCTCTATCCAGAGGTGCTGTATAAAGTGGCAAACCCCTATAAGCCTGTGCAGCTGCAACTGAGGGCATCTCTTGAGAGCTTTGATTCCTCTGGAAGAATAGCACAGCTGCCTGTGGTATGCTTTATGACTGCAAGCTTTAAGACATTTCCCGGCATAGGCTTCAAACATCAGGACCCTGCAGAAGTGGAGACAGAGCTTGCTGTTTCATATTATAAACTGCAGGTAGGTGGTATGGATGTGGTTGAGGTGGATGCCTTTGCAAATATATGGAAGGTCAATAAGGAAGACATACTGGCAACTTATAAGGCAAATATTGGAGGCTAAATGAAAAGGGACCGGGAACTCATAAGGAGAATACTTATGGTGCTTGAAGAAGGAGATATCTATGAAGATAAAAAAGAAGGTAGAATCTAATGTCCTTACCTTTTCAGAGGTGGAGATAAGGGAGCCCCTTGTGGAGGATCTTATTCAGGCTGAAAGGATAGCTGGCAGTGCTGAGGGACTTAGTTTTGCCCTTGCTGTGCTTTCTCAGATAGCCACTTTTGATGGGAAAAAGTTACCACCAGAGGACTTAAGACGGCTAAGAGTAAGAGATTTTTTAGCCTTTGCCAGGGCTATGGAAAGCTTTGGTTTAGAGGAGCTGGCAAGGGAGTTATTGTCCTCACAAGAGAAGCAGGGTTCAGCCTAAATGAGGTTAGAAAAATGAGTGTTTCTGAGTTTAGTTTCTGGCTTTCTGCGCTCAAGGAGTTTTTTGAGGAGATAAAGCCCACTTACGAGCCATAGAAAAGGACGGATGAGGAAAAGATATAGAATAAGCAGGGAAATGGCAAAAAGAGGTAGCAAAAATATTAGGGCGAGGATGTAAGTGAATACACTGTTTTCCATAGGAATAGGATTACATCTTCTGGATAAATTGTCAAGCCCTATGAGGGCTGTTACTCAGCAGGTGGATAATCTCACAAAAAGCATGAAGGCAGTCTCTTCTTCAGGACAGCAATTCAGTCGCAGTTTTGAGATAGTTGCAAAGACTGTGCAAAAGGCAACTGCGCCGTTCCAGCAACTTAGAGAGCAAGCAGATAAGTTTAAAAGCATAGGTCAGGGTATGGCTCTAAAAGGTGGTGCAGGTATGATGCTTGGGCTTGCTCCCTCTGTTGATGCTGCCGGGTTTGAAAAGGCAATGGCAGAGGTTGCCACACTTACTGATATGGGGGTTTCTGAGTTTCAAGATAAGTACGGTAAGCAGGTGCTTGAGCTTTCTGTTGAGCTTGGTGAGGACCCCACTACTGTCGTAAAAGGTTTGTATCAGGCTATATCTGCTGGCATTGACCCAAAGGATGCTATAGATTTTATGAAAAAGGCGGGTCAGGCTGCTATTGCTGGTGTGTCAGATATATTTACTGCCACTGACCTTGCAACCTCTATTAAGAACGCCTATAACGTCCCCATGTCTGAGATGGGTAAGGTCAATGATGTGATTTTCCAGACTGTAAGAAAGGGTAAGACTACATTCACTGAGATTGCCCAGAGCTTTTCTCAGGTTGGAGCTGCTGCTGCAGGTGCAGGCATATCACTTGAGCATGTGCAGACTGCTGTTGCGCAGATGACCCTTGGAGGTGTAAGGACTGAAAGGGCATATACTTCGCTTAAATATGTGATTGATGCACTTGTGGCACCTTCAAATCAGGCAAAGAAGGCTTTTGAAAGGCTTGGCATTGAGATTAATGCAGAGACAGTAAGACAGAAGGACCTGCTTGGTGTAATGGATGAGCTTATGGGGGCAATAGGTCAGCTTTCTCTAAAAGAACAGGCAGAGCTTATCTCAGATATCTTTGGCTCTCAAGAGGCTCAAATGTTTGTTAAGGACTTTGGAACTAACAGAGATAAGTATCTGTCAATGCTAAAGGATATTAAAAACTCAACGGGCACAACAGAGGATGCTTACAAAAAGATGGCCGAGACATCGGCAAAGCAGTTCGAGAGGATGAAGCAGTCCTTTATGGCAATAAGGATTGCTGCTGGCGCAACAATCCTGCCTGTGATTAATGTAATGTTAAAGGTTATTAAGGCGGTTCTTACACCCATTGCAGAGTTTGCTCAGAGGCATAAACTGCTCTCTGGAATCTTACTTGGTGGGGTTATTGCTATATCAGGGGTGGTTGCTGCACTTGGTGTTATGGGTATAGCAATCGGCATGGCTATTAAAGGATATACAAATATGAAGATAGCAGCATCACTTTTAACCACTCATAAAGGGAGGATGATAACTGCTATAAAAGGGATGACAACGGCACTGATACCTAATATTAGAGCTATGGCTGCCTGGATTGCCACGATGGCAAGGGCATCCTTTACAGGGGTTCTTTCTGGAATCAGGGCTTTATTATCTGGCATCAGAGCATTTAGCCTTACTGCAATTGCAGGGCTCAGGGCTGTAAGTGTGGCTATGCTTACAACACCTGCTGGATGGCTTATTGCTGGCATTGCAGCACTTGTTGCTGCCGGGTATCTTCTCTGGAGAAACTGGGATAGGGTTAGCAAGGCTTTATCTTCTGTCTGGCAGTGGCTTGGGGAGAAGGGGAAAAAACTCCTTAATGTCTTCTTATGGCTAAATCCTATCACTGCACCCGTTAAGGCTATCAATACACTCATTAAGTTTCTCTTTGGAGTGAATCTCTTTGAGGCCGGGAAAAGGATGATTGAAACCCTGTGGCAGGGGATTCTGGCTTTTGCCATGAAACCCGTTGAAGCAGTAAAAGGGATTGCAGAGAAAATAAGAAATCTCCTTCCCTTTTCACCAGCGAAAGAAGGACCTTTTAAGGATTTGCATAGGGTTAAGATAATTGAAACAGTAGCTCGAACCATAAAGGCAACTCCACTAATAGAAGCTGTTTCTAATACTTTAAAACCAGTGAGGTCAGTGGTTGGACCACTTATACAGCCAGTCAGGCAGGTGCTTGAGCCAGTTAGGTCAGTGGTTGGACCGCTTATACAGCCAGTCAGGCAGGGGGCTGGAAAAGAAGCAGGAGGGGCTGTAATAACCGTTAATTACAGCCCTACTATTCATATAAGTGGTGTATCAGATAGGACAAAAGAGGAATTTGTAAAGATGCTTAAACAGCATCAGTATGAACTGATGAAACTCATTGGGGATGCACAAAACAAAATGATGAGGCTTGCCTACTGATGTTTGCACAGCTTGGAGACATAAGGTTTGATCTTATCGCATACTTTGAGGGGCTTGAATCAACAAAGATGTTTAATTATGCAGAGCATGCTGTAATTGAGGGGAAGCCAAAACTGCAGTATATGGGTGAGGCGCTGGAGGAGATCAGGATTAAGATAAATCTACACATGGATTTCTGTAACCCTGAGGCAGAGTATAAAAAGATCATGGAGGCTGCATCAAGATATAAGCCACTTGCATTTATCTTTGGAAATGGTCTCTATAAGGGTGATTATGTGATCGAGGAACTCACAACAATAGAGGTGCAGACATTTAACGATGGCACCCTGATGGCAGTGGATATGGAGCTTAAGCTAAAAGAGTGGGTCAGGGATAAGGTGGTAACGATGAAGAGCTCCACTGGAAAAAAGACACTCAGAAGAAAGGCAAAGCCACAGACACAGGTAGAACCAGGAGATATAAGGAGGCAGAAGATAGTTGGACAGGGTTGAATACTACGAGTATATTACAAAAGAAGGCGATAGGTGGGACCTGGTGGCCTATGAATTTTATGGAGATGCCACCAGGTATGAGCCCATCGTTAGAGCTAATTTTTTTGATGTGGGCATAAAACCTATACTGCCCGGTGGACTTAAACTCAGAATACCTGTGCTGGAGTTAAAAAATCACATCCCCCCTGAGGAGCTACCACCATGGAAAAGGGCATAGGTAAGAATATAAGAGAGTTTAACCTTTTTACCGCTGAGCTTTTTTCTCTGCTCTATGATAATTTTCCCAACCCAGTCGTTGTCGCTCCAGAGGAATTTGATGAAAGGGCAGACAGGGAGGCTATTAAAGTCTATGTCAACACTATGCTATTTTTGAAAGAAGAAGGCTTTATTAGATATGCAAAGGTGACCCCAGACAATGTTTTTATAGATGTAGTATTAACTGCTAAAGGCTTAGCCCTGCTTAATCTTATCCCGGAAGGGATAACAGAGGGAAAAAGCCTTATTCAAAGTCTTAAGGAAGTTCTCCAGGAGGGCTCAAAAGTAGCTCTTAAAACCTTAATAGATACACTTCTTAAAGAGGGGATGAGGCTGTGAGTGAACAGGTAAGAAAACCCATCTTTTTTCTGGAATATGAAAGCAGGGATATAACAGCATATATTACACCCTTTGTGCTGTCAGTTACCTATACAGATTATGAGCATGGAAAATCTGATGAGATAGAGATACAGATTGAAGATAGAGACCATCTCTGGAAATCCTCCTGGTATCCCACAAAAGGGGATGTTATAACCTTGAAAATTGGATATGAAGGAGAGCCTTTACTTCCCTGTGGCTCCTTTGAGATAGACGAAATTGAGCTATCAGCACCACCAGATATTATTAGCCTGAAAGGACTGGGAACGAATATTAAAAAAGCCTTAAGACAGGAAAACACTAAAGCCTTCGAAGGTAAAACCCTAAAGCAGATTGCTCAGGAGATAGCAGGTAAACACGGCTTTGCACTGGTGGGAGAAATAAAGGACATAAAGATTAAAAGGATTACCCAGAAACAAGAAAGAGATTTAGCCTTCTTGAAAAGGCTGGCTGAAGACTATGGCTATGTCTTTAAGATCGCTGATAACAAGCTTGTCTTTTATGAGATAGGAAAACTTGAGAGTGCAGGTACCATCTTTGTCATGGACAGAAAGGACATTATCTCCTTTAGTCTAAGGGATAAAACCCATGAACTTTATCGTGCCTGTGAGGTCTCCTACCATGACCCGAAGACGAAAAGGTTAATCACTCATACGGTAAAGGCTGAGGGCGTGGTAAAGGGTGATGTTTTGAAACTTAATGAAAGATGTGAAAATAAAGAGCAGGCAATAGCTAAGGCTCAGGCAGCCTTGAGACAGAAAAATAGCTTTCAAACCGAGGGAAGTATAATTGTCACTGGCAACCCAAAGCTTGTTGCTGGCTCAAATGTTGAGCTTACAGGGCTCCATATCCTTGACGGCAAGTATCATATTGTATCATCCAGACATAATATTGATAGAACTTCTGGATATAAAACAGAGCTGGAGGTGAAAAGGGTTGCTTAGGTTTGGAATTGTTACCAATGTGGATGAAAAAAGGGCTATGGTAAGGGTGAATTTTCAGGATATGGACGGCACTATTTCTTACTGGCTACCTGTGCTTGTGCCTAAAAGTCATAAGGATAGGTATTACTATATGCCTGATATTGGGGAGCATGTGGTTTGTCTTATGGATGAAACCTGTGAAGAAGGCGTGGTTTTAGGCGCTATCTATTCTGAGGCCGACAACCCTCCTGAAAGAAGCAAAGATAAATATCATATTAAATTTGCCGATGGCACTACAATTGAGTATGACAGGGCAGAGCACAAACTAAGGGCTGATGTAAAGGGAGATGTAAGCATAAAAGTAACGGGAAGATGCGATGTGAATTGCCAGAATCAGATATTTATAAGGAGTGCCACTAACATTACAATTCAGGCACCATCCCTTAATATGAAGGGTGGAAGCCCGGCAGAGGGAGAATTTGAGGGAAATTTCAGGATTAGAGGAAATCTATATGTATACGGAAATATCGAAACAGAGGGCAATATAAATGCCTCAGGGAGTATTATCGATGCCGGTGGTAACACAAATCATCACAACCATTATTAAGTAGGGGAGTAAAATGTGAAAATTGATGAAATAAAATCTCTATGGTGGCAACCCAAACGGGGAGAGATAGGAAGCATAGTTGAAGATATTGAGGATATCAATCAATGCATAAGAATAATCCTTGCCACCCCCAAAAGAAGTGATCCCCATAGACCGGAGTTGGGAAGTGAGATATGGAAATATGTTGATTTTCCAGTTAACGAAGCTATCCCCCACATTATCAGGGAAGCCATGGAGGCTATTGAAAAATGGGAGCCAAGAATTGAGATTAAGAGAATTACTGCAATGCCAGAAGGCTCTCAAATCTTCTTAAAAATAGAGTGGGTCCTGAAGGAAACTCAAGAGCCCTACGTAAGTGAGGTAACCCTATGAAGGAAAAGCTTCCAGAACCAGAGTTTATCGAAAGAGATCCCGTTAAGATAACACAGGAATTAATAGAATTATATGAGAGATTAACCGGTAAAAAACTTTATCCAGCACAGGTGGAAAGACTTCTTATAGACCTCATTGCCTATAGAGAAAACCTGCTCAGGATTGCCATTCAGGAGGCAGCAAAGCAAAATCTCGTTGAGTATGCAACTTTTCCCATGCTTGATTACCTTGGGGAGCTTGTGGGAGTAAAGAGGCTTCCAGCACAGCCTGCAAGAACTACCTTAAGATTTTATCTTTTTTCTCCTCAAAACTTTGATGTATTAATACCCAAAAGCACTGAAGTGGAGGCCAAGGATGGAAAATGCCTTTTTGAAACAGTAAAGGAGGCAGTGATAAAGGCTTCCGAGCTTTTTGTTGAAGTAGAAGCTCTTTGTAAAACTGCAGGCACCACAGGAAATGGCTACCTGCCAGGGGAGATAAATAATTTAATAACCCCTCTTGCTTATGTTGAAAAAGTAGAGAATATAACTACAAGTTTCGGTGGCACAGAGGTGGAAGACGACGGGAGACTGAGGCAGAGAATCAAAGAAGCCCCTGAGCGGTTCTCCAACGCTGGCTCAAGAGGCGCCTACCGTTTCTTTGCCATGTCTGCCCATCAAGACATGGTGGATGTGGCAGTGTTAAGCCCCCAGCCCGGAATAGTTGAGGTTTATCCCCTAACCAGATATGGCACCCCCACCCAGGAGATACTTGACCTTGTATATACTACCCTGAACGCAGAAAAGGTAAGACCACTCACAGATTATGTCAGGGTCTTACCACCAGTTCAAATAGATTTTTCCATCACTGCTAATATCACTCTCTATAATTTTGCAGATTCCAGAACGGTTCAGGAGATTTTGCAGGATAGATTGAGTAAATATATAGAAGAAATGAGAAAATGCCTGGGAAGAGATATAGTAAGAAGCCAGATTATTGCCCTTATAAATAGCGTTTACGGGATTTATAAAGTGGATTTAATTGAACCTCAGGCAGATAGAGTTTTAGCTGAAAAGGAATGGGCAAACTGTAACAGTATATCTATAAACATAGCAGGAACAGTAGATGGCTGATAAGAGGCTAATACCAGAGGGCATAAGAGATCTTAGCACTGAGGCTTTTAATGAGCTTATAGACCGCCTGGGAAGCATTGACCTAACCCCCCTGCTTGTCTATCTCATAGACTATGTTACACCTTCAGCTCTGCCTCATCTGGCAGAGCAGTTCCATGTCACTGGGCTTGAGGGCTGGGAGCTTGCTGAAACAGAAGAAGAAAAAAGGGCTTTAATTAAAAAAGCTATAGAGCTTCATAGATACAGGGGCACCCCCTGGGCTGTTAAAGAAGCTCTTAAGGCTGTTGGCTTTGAAGCAGATATATACGAATGGTTTCAGGAGTTGCCCTACCCTTATAATACCTTCTTCGGTGATATTTCTAATGCTCCCTATGAATTTTTTATCGTTGTAAATTGCTCAAAAATGTTCGGAAAGGATGTGTTATTATCAGGTGAAAATCAGCAAAGGTTAATATCCCTTATCAACGAATATAAAAATTTGAGAAGTCACTTAAATAAACTTGTTCTGTATCCTAAATATATTTCCAAAACAGGATATACAGATGCAATGACTAAGCCTGTATCTATATGTAATGCATATACTGAGACACAAAGCAATTATCTTATTCCAGTGTCACTACCTTATATGACTTCTATGCATAGACCTGTTGCTGTTATTTATGCAGGAGAGGTGATAAATTATGGATAAATTAACACCAGTAATTACTCAAATAGGCAAGCAAAAGGCATTCAATGCCAGCATAAACGGTGTGAAAATAGCAATTAATAGAATAGGAGTTGGGTCCGGTGCTTATACACCAAACGAAAATAGAACAGCCCTGGTAAATGAAAGGGAGAGACTTCCCATAGTCTCAAGCGTAATAGATCCTGCCAATTCTACTATTGTAGTACACACCATAATCGAGAGTAACCTGGAATACTGGATAAGCGAAGTGGGATTTTACCTTGATGACGGCACACTCTTTGCAGTATGGAGCCACCCAACCTATAAGCTTGGGTATAAAAGCAGGATAAACAGGTTTTTACTTGGCTATACAATAAAGATAGTGGACATACCTTTTGATGTAGTGCAGATTATAGACCAGGGGCAACCTCTTAATATTTATTATGCAACGGAGTTTGTTAATTTTACTAATTCTATTGTTAACATGGGAAGAGGAATGGTGGAGATAAATGATAAGTTGACTAACGCTAAAAATGAAATTTCAAGTCTTGACTCCTGGTGCAGGGTCAAATTCTCACACTTAGATAACATAATTAATAGTATGAATAAGATAGAACTTTTAAATATTGCCAACACAATAACACTTATTTCAGACGCCATTCTGGCATTAAAATTAAAAAACTAAATCAAAGGAGGAAAGAAAGATGAGTTTAGAGCAAAGAGTGACAGAACTAAGTAATAATGTAGCTAACCTGGTGCACAGGGTTACAACCCAGGCTGATCAATGGCAACAGGCAGTAAACCAGGCTCAACAGCAATTTCAAAACTTTATATCTAATGCACGCTTAGAGACGCCTTTTATTCGCATAAGCAAAAACCAGGCTCTTATAAAGCATCCGAGTGAGAATCGTCCTATTGATTGGATAGTGCAGTGGGAAACAGTTGAGTTGCTTGAGTATATACCTGTTTATGATAATAACTCCAACAGAACCAATTGGCATGAAAGATCATTATTAGAACTCCTCACAGACAACCCCAATACCGCCCATATAAGTATGTCATTTAATATTCTTCATATAGTAACCAAATCAACATTCACAAATTGGAGTTGGGCTTTACAACCAACTTTTGGAATGAGTGCGAAATGGGAAAGCGTCGTCCCGGTCCAGCCTATGTCTTTTATGTCCTTAGGCAAGATTATTACAGGGTCAGTCAGGATAAGTCACCCAAGTTATTCTGCTCCTTTGCTACAGGAATATCCTAATTCTGAATGGAAATTATATGGTAGAGTAGTAACGAGCTTGTCCTCTCTAAAATTTACAAATTTTCTTTTCTACTTACGACCAAATACCGATATATACATTGCTCTGCCTGCATTGGTCCTGGGTAGATTCCCATACGAAACATACAGGTGGACCTATTTTGTAAATATATTCAATGAAAGGAGGTAAAATATGCAGGAGTATATTCCAATAACCCTGTTAAGAGAAATGATTAAAACAAAACTTAGAGACCTCACTATAGACTTCATAAATTTACAACTACCGCCGGGATATAAAGACTATATAGATGTAGAAGTAACAGCCGCAAATCCAGCTGCACCGCAAGAATGGAGAGAGGAGGCGATAGGAATTTCACAGTGGTTTTATGGTATTTTTCAACAACTTGAGGCCAAGATAGAAGAAATAGAAAATATGACAGAAGAAGAACTATTAAACTTTCGTGCAGAAGAGTGGATTGACGCCTTACCACGACTTGAGTTATAGCATAAAATGATTTTTAAAAGGGCAAGTTTTTGCCCTTATTGCAAAAATTCTCAAACTATCCGTATACTTTATGACAACAGGGCTGAACTTCATAAAAGAATCAAACAATCAATAACATCATGGCTTGGCCACGCCAAACACGCTAATAGCTCCAATATTATCAAGAAGGTTTCAAATATTACATTCAGCCGCACCCGTAAAAAATCTCAAACTATGCGTTAAAAAATCTCAAACTACGCGTTAAGTTATATTTATCCTTCGTATCCTCTTGATTTGTTGTCACAATTGCCCTTGTATCTCTTTGTACTATCCTTAATGCATTATATAACTCTTTAAACTCCCCTGCGGAAAGATTTTTTAGATAAGGTGGAGTTACATAAAAATATCCCTTTGAAATATCTTCAGCAAGTTTTTTTGGACTACCTTGTAAAGCCATTACAAATACCTCAAATAGGACTCTGCTATCCTCTTTAAATCCCCATTCTCAAATTGAACTATGCAAATAGGATCTCTACCATTTTCTATTCTTTCAACAACCTTTCCAAAACCAAATACATCATGCAAAACCTTAAGACCCTTTTTTGATTTACTCCTGTCAGGATAAGTGTTATTAGCATATCTATTATCCATATCTTTACTCTTAAAAGTGATATTAAAGCTTATCACATCTATTAAATCATCGGGTATATAATCGAGAAAAGGCGATCTTACCATAATTCTATTATTTCTCATATTACAGTAGCTTAAATATAGCTTTTCCATTGCCCTTGTAATAGCCACATAAAACAACCTTGTTTCTTCCTCTACATTTTTTTCATCCTTCGAGTATAAATGGGGAAATATATCATCCTCAAGGGCTGTTATAAAAACAACTGGAAACTCTAAACCCTTCGATGCATGTACAGTCATAAGTGTTACTTCATTTCCTTGCTTTTCCTCAACAATATCATCTAAAACGAGCTCATTAATAAAATCTGTATATGTCTTTCCTTCTTTATAATTTTCTACAAGGGCAATTTTAAGTTCCTCCACATTTTTCAACCTTTCTTCCGATTCCTTATCATCTTTACATTCCTTTAAAATATATTTATCATACCCCGTTAGATTTATAAGGCCATCAATTAAACTATCTGGTGTACCTTGCAGGTACAACTTTTCTATTTTTTCAAATAAAGCAAGAAAGTTTAACAAATGGGTACTTACTTGTTTTTTAACATTCTGGTTTACAACTTTTTTAATAGCATCAATTACATCATTTTTTTCATCTACAAAATGAAAAATCTTATCTAAGGTTGTTTTACCCACACCTTCCATGGCGTATGAGGCAAGTCTTGTAAAACTCATTATATCTTTCCTATTGCCTAAAAACCTTACAAAAGCTAATATATCTTTAATCTCTTTTCTGTTATAAAATCTAAAGCCCCCATACACCCTATAAGGTATCCTTGCTTTTCGCAAAGCATCTTCAAAGCGTCGGGATAGTTGGTTTGTCCTATAAAAAATTGCTATATCCTGATATCTATATCCCCTTTCAGTGAGATTTTTTATCTCATTAATGATACCTACAGCTTCTTCTTTCTCATCCATATACTTAAATAGTCTGATCTTTTCTCCTAAGCCTTTGGTGGGAATAAGAACTTTTTCCATCCTGTGACGATTCGATCTTATAACTGCATTTGCTGCTTCGATAATTATTTTTGAAGAGCGATAATTTCTACCTAATTTTATAATTTTTGCTTCTGGAAAATCTTTTTGAAAATCATGAATATTTTTTATTTCAGCCCCCCTAAAACTATAAATAGACTGATCATCGTCTCCCACAACTGTTAGATTTCTATGAGTTTTTGTTAGTAATTTTAAAAGCTTGTATTGTATCGCATTAGTATCCTGATACTCATCTACAAGTATAAATCTATACCTTTCACTGTAAACCTTTGCCAGGCTTTCATCTTTTTTCAATAAAAGGTATGGCATCCAAAGAAGGTCACCAAAATCTACAAGATTTCTATACCTCTTTATTTGTTCGTATTTATTAAGAATATCCCTGTATTTATCTCTCAGAAAATCAAAATAAAAAGCTTTGTCAAGAAACTCTTCTAATTCCACCCCCTTATTTTTCCAGTCGTCAATTACTTTTTGTATTGCCTTTGGACTAATTTCATCTTTGGGAATGTTTAAATATGTTAAAACTTCCAGCAAAAGCCTTTTTTGGTCTTCTTCGTCCAAAACTTGAAATGTTGGTGTAAAGTCATCAATTTTATCTGCATTTTCTATTAAAAACCTATGTCCAAAAGAATGGAATGTAGATGCAGTAACATCCCTCAAGAATTTACCATTTGGGAAATTCATAAGTCTCTGCATCATCTCCCTTGCTGCTTTGTTTGTAAATGTTAGAGCAAGTATAGAACGGTGCGATATATTATAATTTAGAACTAAATAAGCAATCCTGTAAATGATGGTCCTCGTTTTGCCAGAACCAGCTCCTGCTAAAATAAGCAGTGGACCTTCATAATGTCTCACCGCTTCCTTTTGTTCTTCATTCAAGTGGGCTAAAATATCGATAAGAAACTCCTTAGTGAAAATGTTTACAGGATATTTTATATTTTTTTACAAGAAAAATAAAGCTATGACTTCCACATCTCTTCAACAGTTATAACTACGGACTCAGAAAGTGAAGATAAATTATACCCCCCTTCAAGGGAAAATATAATTGGTAATTCTTTTGCAGTATTTAAAATTATTTTTATTATCTCTCTCAACCCCTCTTTCGTAACATTTAAGGATGCGAGGGGATCTTTATCCCTTAAGTCATATCCAGCTGAAACAAAAAGTATATGGGGATTAAATTTCTTAAAAGAATTAACGAAATCATTATTATATATTTCCATAAGCTCTTGATCACCAGCCCCGGGTTTTAAAGGCACATTAAGTATCGTACCCTCGGCATTACCATATCCTTTTTCCGAAGATTTACCGGTTCCTGGATAAAGGGGTGATTGATGAGTACTAAAATAAAATACATCAGGATCATATTCAAATATATGTTGTGTCCCATTACCATGGTGAACATCAAAATCAACAATATATATGCGTTCATACCCCTTTTTCTTAGCATAACATGCACCAATAGCAACGTTATTAAAAATACAAAATCCCATTGCTTCATTTCTCTCTGCATGATGTCCTGGTGGTCTTACAAGACAAAAAAACCTTTTTCTATCAGAAGATATATTTTCCACAGCAGTGATAACTGCACCCGCTGCATAAAGAGCTGCTTCTTTTGATCCCTCAGATAAATACGTGTCGCTATCAAGGTATCCCGGTTTACTATTCATTATATAGTCAAAATAAGATGCATCATGAACAAGAGTAATTTCCTCCCTTGTTGCTTGTTTTGGTTTTATCCACTCTATGGATTTTTCTAAATCCCTTCGCTCCCTGATAGCTTTAAGAATTGCCTTTAGCCTATCAACAGATTCGGGGTGAAAAGCAGGAGTATGATGTTGAAGAAAAATGTCATCATAAACAAGTATTACTTTCATAAAAAGATATTTATCACAATGAAAATTTATGTCAAGTTAAATATATTTAGTATTTTTCCTCAACCCACATATCTTGAGTAAATCTTACAACCCTATTTCTTCCCTTTTCTTTTGCCTTATAGAGAGCTACATCTGCGTATTTAATAGCCTGCCAAAAATTTTGTGCATCCCTGGGAAACTCACTTACGCCAACACTTATTGTTTTTTGAATAATACCACCTGTTATTTTAATTTTAGTTTCTTCAACTTTCTCTCTTATTTTCTCCCCAACTTTTACTGCTTCATCTTCTCTAATATCAACTAAAATTACAAGAAATTCTTCTCCACCAAATCTTATAACAAAATCTGAAGCTCTCACATTTTTTCTAATAACATTTGAAGTTTCTTTTAAAACAACATCACCAACATCATGACCATAAACATCATTTATATTTTTAAAGTAATCGAGATCACACATAAGTAGACCTAAAGATTTACCTCTTCTTATAGATCCCGCAGCTATATTTTCATAACTTTCCTCTAAAAACCTCCTATTATACAGTCCAGTTAAAGCATCTCTTACTGCTGATTCTTTAAGGGTTTGTGTTAGCCTTTTTGTTTCTATTACTGGTTGTATCTCTCTTATATATTGTTTTGCCCTACTTATCCTGTTTTGAAAATCCATATCACAATTAATACTTTTTCCACATATGAACTGAACTACTCCACCAACATTGCCACTTATCATAATAGGAACACAAATATGACTATGTTTATCACCATCCATAAAAAACATTCATATTTCTGGATACTCAAGGGATGAAACTTCATGTCCCGTTCTCTTTGCTCTACATAAATCACTGTCTAACTGGATATCCATAGAACAATTTGCTTCTATTCCAACTAACTCTTCAGGGTAGACTATTTTCATCCCCTTTTTATTATTAAAAACCTCGTAAATAACAACATCTTTTAGACCCAGTTCATCAACAAAAACTTTCCCCAATCTATTGTAAACATCCTGTAATGTATCATCTTCTTCTGCTATCTTTTAAATTGAGCGACATGAGATAGGGTATCCATAAGTTTATTAAACTCCATTGAAAGCTCTCCTAACTCATCCTTAGATGTAACTTCAAGCTTTTTTGACAAATCGATTTCGCCTGTAGAAAGTGCTCTTAGTTGATGGATAATGTCATTTATTGGCTTTCTTAGAGCTTTAGATATGAGGCTACCAAAAACAAAATACAAAATCAGTACAACAACAAGGACAATACTCATTAATACTATCGCTAACTTAATTCTTACTGACATATAATTAGAAAAGCTATCCCACTCCCTATCCATAATATTTAATAGATCGAGTAGGTTTTTTTCTATTTGAATAACAAGGTAGTCATATTCTATTAATTTTTCTTTGATGTCGTTATTTAAATGAGGCTTATTTTTTAAATCCCAAAGGTCATTAATTATTAAATCAAGAGAATCAATTTGTTTACTAATAGAACTAATTAATTTTATTTGTTCTGCATTTCTCACAGGATGTACCATGAATTCAAAAGAATTGCTTTGATTCATACTTGAGACATGGATAATTTTACCCCCTGATATAAGGGTATTTAAATAATCTTTATTTTCTTTCAACCTTAAAACTGCTTTTTCATAGTATTTTTTAGCAATCTTTTTATCCTCGATAATGATAATCTTATGAACAGCAACACATATCTCCCTTACATTACTTAATAAAAGATTAAGTGTTTTCGAATGGGGAACATTAACCTGCACCATTTTTTTTGAATTGCTATCCATATAGAACATAAAAGTAAGACCTATACCAGCAACAATCATCAACCAGAATAGAGAACCAATTGAAAATAGAAGAAATTTTTTTTGCAATGGAATATCTCGAAAGGTTATAATATTTATGATCTTTTTGACAACTTTATATGAGTTAAAATTTTTTAACATGGGATTTAAGTATATACTTTAAATAAACAAAAAACAATAGATAAATGGTTTTTTTCCATGCCCAAAATTAAAATTTTTATCGAAGGTATTGTAATTAATGCTGAGTTATATAATACAGATTGCGGGATGAAAATATACCAATCTCTGCCTATAGAAAGCATTATTAACGAGTGGGGGGATGAATTTTATTTTTCAGTTCCTGTGGTTTTCAAAAATGATCATACTGCCACAAAGGTTGTTAAAGCAGGCGATATTTGTTATTGGCCACCTGGAAGGGCACTATGTATTTTTTTCGGCCCCACACCAATTAGTACAAATGATGACCCCTTACCTGCCAGTGAAGTAAATATTGTGGGCAGAATATTAGATGATCCAAAAATCTTAAAAAAAATGAAGGGTTCAAAAAATATACGTATAGAAGATGCGGAAAATGCATTAATGAAGCAAAATTGCAATTCAAAAGAGTAAATTTGATTTTTTATAAAAAATGGGTTAACTTATTATTAAAATTAAAATAACACTTCGGGAGTTATTATGGACAATATTCCACTTTTAATTGCTGGAACTTCAAACACCAACCTGGCAGAAAAGATTGCACAATACTTAGGGATAAAACTTGCACCTGCAAAGGTAAAAAGATTTTCAGATGGTGAAGTAATGGTAGAAATTGATGAGAATGTGAGGAGTAAAGATGTATTTGTAATTCAATCCACCTGCCCACCTGTAAACGATAATCTTATGGAGCTATTAATCATTATTGATGCACTAAAACGTGCTTCTGCAAGAACCATAGCTGCAGTAATTCCCTACTATGGATATGCGCGGCAGGATCGAAAAGTTGCTCCAAGGGCACCTATATCTGCAAAATTAGTGGCAGATCTAATTACTGTAGCAGGAGCCCACAGAGTACTTACGGTTGATCTTCACGCAGGTCAAATTCAAGGTTTTTTTAATATTCCTGTTGATAACCTTTATGCATCACCCACATTATTTGAACATTTAAAGATGCTACAGGAAGAAAATCTTGTAATTGTCTCTCCTGATGCGGGTGGCGTAGAAAGAGCAAGGGCATATGCTAAAAGACTTAATGCTTCCCTTGCAATTATAGATAAAAGAAGAGATAAACCCAATCAATCAGAAGTTATGCATATCATAGGAAACGTGGAAGACAAAGTTGCAATCTTAGTAGATGATATTATTGATACTGCTGGAACCCTTTGTAATTCTGCAGAAGCACTTAAAATAAATGGTGCTAAAAAAATATATGCCTGTGCCACTCATGCTGTCTTTTCTGGCCCTGCAATTGAAAGAATTGTTAATTCTCCTATAGACACTGTTATAGTTACCGATACTATACCTTTAACTGAATCAGCAAAAAATTCTGGTAAAATAACAGTGGTTTCCATAAGTGGACTTATAGGTGAAGCAATAAGAAGAATTACTTCTGGTGGCTCTTTAAGTGCCCTGTTTTTATAAAAACTTATTGAAAGGAGGACAGTATTATGGAAACATTGTCTATTACACTAGAAAAAAGGGATGGGGCTGGTAAGAATTATGCTAAAGAGTTAAGAAAATCTGGAAAAATACCTGTAGTCTTATATAGCTCAAAAAATGAAAATTATCTTGCAATGGTAAGTAGCAAAGAAATAACTAAAAACATAAAAAAGAGTAAAGCAATTCTATATAATATAGAAAGCAGTGACAGTACACTGAATGGTAAGAGGGTTTTTATAAAAGATATTGATAAATGTCCCATAACAGATAAAATTCTTCACATAGATTTTTACATAGTACCAGACAAAGAAATGATAAAAATTGAAATCCCCATTAAATTGAAAGGCAAGCCCGTGGGTGTTTCTAAAGGTGGCATTTTAGAACAGGAAAAGCATGAAATTACAATAAAAACATTTCCTGAAAATGTACCAGATTTTATCGAGGTTGATGTATCAAGCTTAGACATTGGTGATGCTATTCATTTAGGTGACATTACACTTCCTCAAGGTGTAAATCTTGCTGAAAGTCCTTCAATTACAGTTGTAACTGTTGTTCCACCAAAAGAAGTGGTTGAGTTAACAGAAGAAGAAAAGAAAGCCCAACTGGAAGCAAGTCTGGCTGAGCCTAAAGAATGACATGGCTTATCATTGGATTGGGAAATCCTGGTAAAAAATATGAAAATACCAGGCATAATATAGGTTTTAATGTATTAAATCTATTGGCTGGAAGGATTAATTTTTATTTTCAAATTAAAAATAATTATGAATTAGCAGAGGGTTACTTATTTGGTAATCCTCTTTTTTTATTAAAACCCTTAACTTATATGAACTTAAGTGGCAAAGCAGTATCTGAATTTGTAAAATATAAAAACTTCTTAGATTCTTCTAAAACCTTAGTAGTATATGATGATCTTGATTTACCTCCTGGAAAAATAAGGCTTAAATGGAATGGTAGTGGTGGTGGACATAAAGGTGTAAACTCAATAATACACGAACTGGGAACTAAAGATTTTTTCCATCTTAAAGTTGGTATTGGAAGACCACCTCTCAAGGAGTTGATAGAAAACTACGTTCTTAGTAAATTTAATAAAGAAGAACAAACAATTATTGATGATGCCATTAGTAAAGCATCAACTTGTATTATAACCTTAATAGAAAAGGGGCCACAAATTGCTATGAATCAATTTAATGGATAAATTATGGGATTTTCAATTGGTATAGTTGGTCTTCCAAATGTTGGCAAAACTACTATATTTAATGCCATAACAAGTATATGTGCTGAAGCATCTAATTATCCCTTTTGTACTATAGAACCTAATATCGGTGTTATCCCGGTAAAAGATCCAAGACTGGATAAGATTGCAGAAATTATAAAAACAGAGAGTTACATTCCCACTTCAATAAAATTCATTGATATAGCTGGGCTTGTCAAAGGAGCAAGCGCTGGAGAAGGTCTTGGTAACAAATTTTTATCTCACATAAGGGAGGTTGATGGCATAGCGCATGTGATTAGATGTTTTGATATTGAAGATATTGTTCATGTTGAAGGTAGTGCTGATCCAGCAAGAGATATTGAAATAATAAAAACCGAGCTTATATTATCAGACATTGAAATTCTTGATAGAAAAATAGAAAAGCTTGCAAAAAGCCACATACAGGAACAAAGAAAAGCTTCTGATTCTTATAAAAGATTAAGAGATGCCATAAATTTCGGCAAAATAAGAGATGAGGTTAAACTGATAATTGAAACCTTTACAGAAGATGAAAAAAAAGGTTTAAAAGAACTAAACTTGATCTCTTTGAAACCCTATTTTTACATCGCCAATGTGGATGAAAAAGAACTTATTAACCCCAAACACCTAACACAGCTTAAAAACTATGCCAATCAAGAAAATGTTGAAGTTGTCGTTATATGTGGAAAATTAGAAGAAGAAATTAATGAACTTTCTGAACATGAAAAATATCTTCTTCTCAAAGAATATGGAATTAAAGACCTTGCTGCAGATAAGATAATTCAAACGGGCTATAAGCTCCTAAATCTAATCACATTTTTCACTACAGCAAGGAAGGAATTAAAGGCATGGACAATTGAGAAGGGTACTAAAGCTATATCTGCAGCAGGAAAAATTCATACTCATATGGAAAAGGGCTTTATAAGGGCTGAAGTGATTCATTATGAAGATCTGTTAAAAGCTGGATCGGAATTAAAGGCTAGGGAGCTTGGATTCTACCATTTAGAAGGCAAAGATTATATCGTACAGGATGGTGATATTATATATTTTAGATTTAATGTTTAATCGGTTCTTAAGGCATCTACTATTTTCTGGCTTGATGCTTTAAGGGCGGGAATAAGTCCACCAATAACGCCCATAATCAAAGAGAAGATAAGGGACTGTAAAATTATTTTTGGCGTTAATGTAAAAGAAAAAGCTAACTCTGAAAAGGTTTGCCAGTTCATTGTAGAAATGGTATAGAATTGTAAAAAGGATGATAAAAAAAGACCACCTATACAACCAGCAAAACTCAATAATAGAGATTCCATAAGGAAAGCAGCCAATATGGTAACTTTTTGAAACCCTAAGGCCCTTAATGTCCCAATTTCCCTTTTTCTTTGGGCTACTGCTGAATACATAGTAATCATAGCGCCAAGAATAGCACCTATAGAAAATACTATAGTCATGGATACTCCTAAAACTTTTATAAATCTCGTCATCATTGCTGATTGGTCTTCATAATATTGCATTTCTTTTTTTACTTCCACCGTAAGTCGCGGATCATTTTCCAATCTCATTTTTAAATTTTCAAAATCTTTTAAATCAGATAATTTAAAAATTATAGATGAATATGTAGGTCTTCGAAAAGATTGTTTTAGTTGTTCTACATCTGCCCATATTTCTGAATTAAAACCGGTAGTGCCGCCATCAAATATGCCTACAACCTGCCATTGTCTCTGACCAAAGGACAAAAAACTACCAATCTTTACTCCATCGAAGTTTTCTGCAATTTTACTTCCCACTATTATTTCATTTGTCCCCCATCTTATCATTTTACCTTCTTTTAATCTAACCTGGCTTCTTAAAGGTAGTGACATCTCCATTACACCCCTTATAACAACATTGGATAATTTATCCGTCCCCTTTTTAGTTAATCCTATGAGCACAACAAGTTCTTTAGCCACAAGTCTCTTTCCCCTGTCATTTAAACTTATTTCTGGTGATATTTCAATTATATTTGCCTGCTCTTTATCAATACCACTTTGCACTTCAGAACCCGCTGATTTTCTTATGACAACTACATTATCAGGGCTTCCTGTTTTTATCAAAGTTTTTCTTAAACCCTCTGAAAGCATTAACACAGCTGAAAAAACAAGTATTACAAGTGCCATTCCAGATGCTGTTAAAAGGGTTGTTAATTTTCTTCTTATTAGATTTCTCAGGCTATATAACAAAATTAACTTCATATCACAAATCCCATTTCAAACCCTCTGCTAAATTTATCTTTATTGATCTTGCTGCTGGTATGAGCCCTGAGAGAATACCAACAATAAAAGAAATGAATAGAGATTCATAAATTACCTCACGATGGAGATTAAAAATGGGAAAATAGACACTCAATATATCTCCCACAACTTTTACGGCAGGAAAGGTTAAGATTATACCTAAAATTGCCCCTGTCAAAACAATTAGCATTGACTCTCCTAAAATGATACCAAAAATAATTGTGTTACCATAACTAAACATTTTAAACAGCGCGTACTCATTCTTTCTCTCTCTAACGGACATATTCATTGTATTTGCCACAACTACAAATATAATCCCTATTACTACAAAGGAAACTAATTTTATGACTATAACAATTGCTTCAGTCATTGCTACAAAACTTAATTGAAAGGCCTTTTCTGTCTCTGTAAGGGTTTCAGCAAGGGAGTTTTTAAATAAACTATCAATTTCCCTGGAGATAACTGCAGCATCCTCTGGATTTTTAATTCCCACTATAAAATAACCCGCCTGATCAGCCCTTGTGGGTGAAGTTTTCTTCAGAGTTTCATTCAAATAATCCCAGTGAAATAAAAACTGGCTTTCATCAACCGATTTATCTCTACCACGATAGATACCTCTTATTACAAATTCCCAATTGCCCGGGAAAATAGTACCCCTCAAAACAACGTTATTGCCAATTTTCCAATTAAATCTTTCAACAAGTTTCCTTCCCACTAAACAACCTTTCCTGTCCATTAAAAATGCCTTTTTTTCATTTTCACTTACTATAAATTCAGGATATAGTTTCAAAAATGTTTCCGAATCAACTGCAAAATTAGCAAAAAAATTCTTTTCTTCAATGTAAATGCCACCAAACCAGTTGCCCTGTGCAACATAAGTTATACCACTTATTTGTTTTATCTTTTCCTTATATGAAATAGGCAGGGAAAAAACAAGTGATATAGCATTTCTAACAATCAATCTGTATGCTGAAGATGCTGAAACACCAGCATACCATGCAGAAATAATTGTATTTAATAGACAAAAGGAAAGTACTGCTACCGAAACACTTAATATAGTGAGAATGCTTCTTAATTTATGCCTGAAAATATTTCTAAATAAATATTTCAGCAGAACCATTAATTAAAACACCCTTATCTAAGTACTTCATTGACTTAGCATATTTTGCTGCCCTTAGATCATGGGTGACCATAATTATTGTTTTTCCAAATTTCTGGTTTAACTCACTCATTAAATTCAAAACATCCTCCGCTGACTTTTTGTCAAGATCACCTGTAGGTTCATCAGCAACTATTATAGAAGGATCTGTTACAATAGCCCTTGCTATTGCAACTCTTTGCTGTTGGCCACCAGATAGTTGTTTTGGATAATGATCTTTTCTGTCATATAAGCCAACAATTGAAAGTGCAAAATCAACATGCTCTTTTCTATCCTTCGCTGATAAATTCATCATCAACAAAGGGAGCTCTATGTTTTCAAAGGCTGTTAAAACGGGAATTAAATTATAAAACTGGAATATAAAACCCACATGTTCACTCCTCCACCTGGAGAGCGTTCTTTCATCAAGATTTGTAATGTCAATTCCCTGAACAAAAATACTTCCCGAATCAGGTTTATCAATGCCAGCTATTAAATTTAACAAAGTACTTTTACCTGATCCAGAGGGACCCATCAGTGCAAGAAATTCTCCATCCATTATATCAAAGCTAATATTTTGCAAGACAGGTATTATTTGGTTACCTTTTCTAAAAGATTTATAAAGGGACTCAATTTCTATTATTTTTTCTAACTTTGCCATTATTTGGCTTCTACTCTGACTTTTGTTTTATCTTGAAGTTTATCAAGGGGATGTGTGATTATTTTTTCTCCAGCCCTTATTCCATCTAATACATATAAGAATCCCTTTTCTTCCTTTTCTATTTTTAACACCCTTTTTTCTGCTCGGTCTTTATTTAATACAAATACAATATATTTGTCTCCTTCAATTCTTGTATGTGAGCTGTTTATTATTAGTCTCCTAGATTTCTCATCTTTTTTCAATGGTCGCTCCAGAAAAGATATTTTTGCACTCATGTCCGGTAATATTTGATCACTCTTTTCAAAAAATTTAATCTTTACTGTTACAGAAGACTTAGTTCTATCCACTGTTGGTAATATCATATGAACATACCCCTCAAAAACCTTATTAGGTATTGCATCAAAAGTTATTACACAGTTTTGATTTTTTCTTATTTTATCAAGATACACTTCTGACACATCAGCTTCCACATATAAACTATTTAAATCTGCCATCGTTATAACCGCTGCTTTAGCATTTGCAGCTGAGCCTAAGGGAGTAATGATATCACCCACATCGGCATCTTTTGTAAGGATTATACCATCAAAGGGTGCCCTTAGTTTTGTATATTCTAATTGTACTTCTACACTTTTTACACCTGCCTTTGCAGCAATATAATTTGCTTCAGAAGAATTTACCATTGCAATAGCTTTTTTGTATCTTGATTCTGCAATATCAAGTTCAGATTGTGTTGCAAAACCTCTTTCAAAGAGTATTTTAACTCTTTCAAAATTCTTCTTCGCCTCTTCCAATTCTGCCTTAGCAAAATTTATATTTTCCTTACTTGCCATTACATTTGCAAGTAATTGCTGGTAACTTGCTTTTAAATCTTCATTCTCCAGTTCTGCAACAATATCATTTTTTTTCACTCTCATTCCTTCTTCCACATTTACCTTAATTAATCTACCTGTTATTTTTGCACCTACAGCTGACTTTCTATCGGCTACAACGTAACCACTGGCATTCAGAATAGTAATGTTTTGATAGGGATATAAGTCATTAACTGTTATAACCTCTACTTTTAAGGGTTTATTATAAAATAGTCGTATAATCACAGCTAACAATAAAAGCAAAAATATGCTAAAGAGCAAAAATTTTTTATTTCTTTGATTGCTCTTAATATATTCTCCTTTTTTAATTTGGAGTTTCTCTAAAGACTCTTTTTCCATCAATTCAGCATTCCATCTAAAATTTGTCTTACTTTTGACAATAGTTCTTTAGGTGTAACGGGTTTTGATATAAAAACAGCTTGTTTTGAAATTCCAACTTCGCTGTCCATAATTTCAGTAGAGTATCCACTAAGAAAAATGACTTTTACAGAGGGATTAATTATCTTTATATCATTAAATACCTCTCCACCATTTTTAAATGGCATAATCACATCAAGAATTGCAAGACTTATTTCACCTTTATGTTTTATGAATTCAGATAAAGCCTCTCTACCATCCCTTGATAGTATAACTTTATATCCCGCATTTGTGAGTATTTGATTTATCACATCCCTCACATAATCATCATCTTCAGCAACTAATATGGTTTCACATCCCCCTTTTACATCAAGAAAAGCATTTTTAATGTCCTCTTCCGTAGGTTGGTAAACTTGATGTATGGGTATATATAAAAATACTTTTGTTCCTGTTCCTTCCCTGCTATCAATGCTAATATAACCATTATGCTGCTTAATTATACTGTATACAATAGACATACCAAGACCTGTTCCTTTATTTACATCCTTAGTTGTAAAAAAGGGATCAAAGATTCTCCTTTTAACTTCATCACTCATACCAATACCATTATCAGAAACCATTATTAAAGCATAATCTCCAGGATAACCAAAACCATTTCTTTTAATAAAATCTGCATCAATTTTGAAAAGTTGTGTTTTTATAACTATTTCACCCTTTCCCTCAATTGCATCTTTGGCATTGGATATAAGATTTAAAAGGACCTGATCAATTTGCGTTATATCTGCCATTACTGGAAGATCATTTTTAGATAATTCGAAGTTTATCGTGATATGTTCACCAACCATCCTTTTCAGGAGTGGTTCAACATTTAGAATTAGATTGTTTACATCACATCTTACTGGCTGAAGAGTTCTCTTTCTACTAAATGTAAGAAGATTTCTTATAAGATTTGCTCCCCTATCGGCTACTTTAAGTATATTTTGAACATAATCCTTTAATGGACTATCTTCCCCTATATGTATATCAATAAAGCTGGCAAAGCCTATGACTGCAGTAAGGAGATTGTTAAAATCGTGGGCAATTCCAGCGGATAGTTGACCAACTGTTTCCATTTTTTGCAAATAACTAAGCTGGTCTTCTAAAAGTTTTTTCTCTGTTACATCTATAAATACTCCAATTATAGTATCCACCTCTTCAACAGTAGAAGTCTTTACAGGGTATAGGTGTACATCCACATATCTTGGTTTTGAATCATTATCAACTAATTTTATAGTAAGTCTCTGGGTATGTTTATCGTTAAACAGTTGAAACATTACTTCTTCAATGAGCTTTTTTTCCTTTATATATCCCTTTTCCTCAAATATTTTAAGTAAGTTTTGACCACTTAGATCACCCTTTGAATAATTTACGATTTTATAAAAACCTTTATTTGCATCACGAATTATCATTTCCCTATTTAAAACAACAATTCCCTCTTCTATACTGTCAAACATAGTTGTATAAACATCATTCTTAATCCTCGATGAAGTAATATCAATAATTGTTCTAAGCAGGAGTGCTTCATTGTTTACAACAAAGCTTCTTGACTCTTCTCTCAACCACTTTATATTACCATCTGGATATAGAAATCTGTATTCGATAATATTGCTCCCTTGAGCATTATTTGCCATTAAATATTCATATCTTTCCCTATCTTCCGGGTGAATCCACTTAATCCATTCTTCAGATTTATCCACAAATTCTTTCTCTTCCAGCCCAAGAATCCTTTTTACATTTGAACTAACATACATAATTTTAAAGGGCTCTTTATTTTTCTGTATAACGTAAATAGTAGAACCCTCTTCTATAACATTAACAACTTCGTCTTTACACAGTTGTAATACGTTCATTTAGAGTAATCCTTAATGTTTGAAATGTCTCATTCCAGTAAAAACCATTGCTATATTGTATTTATCTGCTAATTCAATTACTTCTCTGTCTCTTATGGATCCACCCGGCTGAATTACAGCTGTAATACCAGCCTCAGCTAAAACTTCGAGACCATCTGGAAAGGGGAAAAAAGCATCTGAGGCAGCAACACATCCCTTTGTGTCCTGTCGTGCTTTCATTACCGCTATTCTGGCAGAATCCACCCTGCTCATTTGTCCCGCTCCAATACCAACTGTAACATTTTCTCTTGCAATAAGTATCGCATTTGACTTAACATGTTTAGCAATCTTCCATGCAAAATCAAGAGCCTTCATTTCTCTATCCGTGGGTTTTCTTTTTGTTACTACCTTTAAATCTTCCATCTTATATGTTTCTAAGTCATATTCCTGAGCTAACATCCCACCTAACACCCTTCTATATTCAATTCCCTCTATCTTCATTGGTAACCCTTCCACATCCAATACCCTGAGACCGGGATGCTTCGAAAAAATTTCAAGCGCTTCTTTGTCATACCCCGGGGCAATTACTACTTCAACAAAAGTTTCTGCAACCTCTTTTGCAAGCTCTTCATTCACCTTTCTATTTAAAGCTACTATTCCACCAAATGCAGATACTGGATCACACTCTCTTGCCATTTTATAAGCCTCTACAATATCCTCACTTACAGCTGCACCACATGGATTATTATGTTTTACAATGACTGCTGCTGGCTCACTAAACTCCAATACAATCCTAAAACATGAATCTGTATCTAAAATGTTATTATATGAAAGTTCTTTGCCCTGAATTTTTTTAGCAGAACTTACACATGCAAAATTAACATCCTTTTCTTTGTAAAATGCCGCCTTCTGGTGAGGATTTTCACCATATCTACATTCTTGAACCTTGTAGTACTGGAGGTTTATCACTTCAGGAAACAATTTTTTTTCCTGTCCTTCTAAGGAACTTAAATAACTTGAAATTACACCATCATAATAGGCAGTATGTGTATAGACTTTTCTTGCTAAATAGAATCTATAATCATAGGGCACTTCTCCCTTCTCAATATACTCCATAACCCTCTCATAGTCAAAGGGATCTACAACAACTATCACATCTTGGAAATTCTTAGCTGCAGCCCTGAGCAGTGTGGGTCCACCTATGTCTATATTTTCTATTATCTCTTCAAATGACACATTTGTTTTTTTAATGGTTGCTTCAAAGGGATATAGATTTACAACCACAATATCGATAAATGGTATTCCAAGTTTTTGTAAACTTTCCACATGTTCCTTTTTATTTCTAATACATAAAATCCCACCATGGATTTTGGGGTGCAGTGTTTTAACCCTCCCATCCATAATCTCAGGGAATCCGGTATATTCTGAAACATCAATAACCCTTATACCTTTACTTTTTAAAAAATTTGCTGTTCCACCCGTTGATAATATTTCAATCCCCTTCTTTGCAAGAAAATTCGCAAAATTATCAATATTTGTCTTATCTGATACACTTATTAAAGCCCTTTGAAACATATAAATCCCCCTCTTATATGAAATTGTAGATTTCTGTTTAAATCCAAAAAACTTTTTTTAGTATATTTTAACACAAAAGATTTATAATAAAAGCATGAAAAGTAAAGTAGCTATTATTGGTGCTGGTCTTGCAGGTTGTGAAGTAGCCTGGTTATTAGGTAAAAATGGCGTATATATCGATTTATTCGAAATGAAACCACTTAAATATTCACCAGCCCATAAATCTCCTTATTTTGCTGAACTTGTTTGTAGTAACTCTCTTAAGAGTATTAATAAATACCATCCCTCATCCATGTTAAAAGATGAAATGAAAGCCCTTGGATCTATTATTATGGAATCAGCATACAAAAACAGAGTTCCCGCAGGCGAATCGCTGGCAGTGGATCGAGATAGGTTTTCCAGATACATTACCGAAAGATTGAGAACTTTAGAGACTGTAAACATAATTAAAAAAGAAGTACAAGAAATCCCGGAAGGCTATGATTTTATAGTCATTGCCACAGGTCCATTGACATCTGAATCGCTCGCAGAATCTCTGAGTAAACTCTTAGGGGATAATTTTTTATATTTCTATGATGCTATCGCACCAATTATCGATGCAGATTCAATAGATAAATCTAAGGTTTTTTCTGGTTCCCGATATGAACGTGGTGGTGATGATTTTTTAAATATTCCTTTAACTAAAGAGCAGTATTTTAATTTTATAGAAGCTTTAAAAGTTGCTGAAAAAGTAGTTTTAAGACCCTTCGAAAAGGAAAAATATTATGAAGGGTGTCTTCCCATCGAAGTATTAGCGCAAAGAGGTGATTTAACATTAGCCTACGGTCCTATGAGGCCCGTTGGTTTTGATGATAGAAAGATTGGATTTAAACCCTTTGCTGTTGTTCAATTACGCAAAGAAGATGAGGAAGGAACAGCTTACAATATCGTTGGATTTCAAACAAAACTGACAATAAAGGAGCAGGAAAAAGTTTTTAGAATGCTTCCGGGGTTGGAAAAAGCTGTTTTTTTAAGATATGGTTCCATTCATCGAAATACATTTATTTCTTCTCCTAAATATTTATTACCAACTCTAAATTTAAAAGACATGCCCGGTATATATTTTGCTGGGCAGATTACTGGTGTTGAAGGTTATGTGGAATCTGCTGGATGCGGCATTATGGCAGGATACTTTCTCCTCTGCAAAATTAAAGACATACCAGTTATGATACCCAGCTCTAAAACTGCTATTGGAGCCATGCTTTCTCATCTAAAAAGTGAAAACCGTCCATTCCAACCTTCTGGTATTCATTATGGTTTATTTGACAAAAGGGATATGCCAAAAAACGTTGATAAAAAAATATGGATAAAAAACAACGAAGAGGAGAGCTTTAAAGCCTGGTTTGAAGAAATAACTAAACATTTTATTTTCTAAGTAATCTTTTCATTTCAAAAAGATTTTGAAGTATAATACTTTTTTTATTTGTTAGGCTAATCCACAAGTTTTGGTCACCCTCTTCTTTTGCCTTTTCAATTTCTGAATCTAAATTTTCGATTTCCTTTATTAGAGTAAAATACATATTTTCCAAACTACTATCAACTTCTCTTGTTTCTTCGAGAACCTTTCTCTTTTCTTTATCAAAAAAATCTTCAAGAATATGTTCTTCTAATTCATCGTCTTTTCTGTCTTCATCCACAATACTACTTCCTCTTTTTTTCTTCCTTTGCTTCCGCTATTTTTTTTAGTTCCCTTAAATTTTTCAAAATCAAATAATTAGCTGTACCTTCCTCATACTCTCCCAATTCGTTTGGCTTCCCAGCAGGAAGACCGGTAAAAAGCTCAAGGGCCTCCTCCGCGTGTTCAATAGCGTAGATATGAAAAAGTCCTTTAGAAATTGCCTCTTGCACCTCTTCATCAAGCATAAGATGTTGTATATTTGCTTTTGGTATAACTACCCCCTGATCACCAGTAAGACCTCTTTCTTTGCAAACAGCAAAAAATCCCTCTATTTTCTCATTTACTCCGCCAATCGGTTGAACCTCTCCATGTTGGTTTAAAGATCCAGTAACAGCTAAATTTTGCTTTAAAGGAATATTTCCTAAAGCCGATTGTAAAACAAGCACCTCCGCTACAGATGCGCTATCGCCTTCGACCATCTCATAAAGCTGTTCAAAACACAAAGTTGCATTAAAGCTGAGGGGGGTTTTGTTTCCAAATTTGCTATTTAAATACGCTGTTATAACCATTGAGCCCTTATCATGAATTTTTCCACTTAGTTTTGCTTCCCTGTCTAAATGAACAACCCCTTCTTTTCCCACGGATACCCTTGCTGTTATTCTTGAGGGTCTTCCAAAAGAATAATCCCCTAAATCATAAACAGAAAGTCCATTTATAGTGCCTGTTTTTTCACCCTCTGTGGAAATTAAATAAATATCTCTCATTATTGCTTCTTGTATCCTTCTCTCTATTTTATTGTGTCTTAATTTTCTTATTTCTATTGCTTTTCTAACATCTTCTCTTTCAACAATGTTTTTTTTCTTTTTCTTTGCTACATAGTTAGATTCTCTTATTAACGTAGCTATCTCTTCTATTTTCATAGAGAGTTTTTTCTGATCACTAACAAGCCTGCCACCATATTCGATAATCCTTTGAATAGCAGAGTCATGAAAGGGAAGTAAGTTTTCCCTTTCCCTAACCTGATCCACAAAAAAGGCATATGATCTTTCTCCTTCCTCATTCCAATCCATATCTCTTTCAAAATCTGCTTTCACTTTGAAAATTTTAGGAAAATCCTCATCATAGTTATAAAGAATATAGTAAACAAAGGGGCTACCAATTAATATTAACTTTATATTCAAAGGAATCGGCTCAGGTTTAAGTGTTCCTGAAGCCATGTGATAAGCTTCTAAAGGATCTTCTATCTTAATCTCCTTATTTTTTATAGCTCTTTTCAAAATATCATAGGAAAAGGGATTTCTGAAAACATCCAGAGCATCAAGGATTAAATATCCGCCATTTGCCTTATGAAGTGCACCGGGTTTTATTAATGTGAAGTCTGTCACAGCCATACCCATCTGAAATCTATATTCCACCTTTCCCATCAAATTTGAATGGGTAGGATTCGTTTCGTAAACAATTGGTGCGCCCTTTTGTTCTGTTCTATCTATAAATACATTAACCTGATATCTTAAGAATGATGGTTCTGGTTTAAAAAATCTAAGAGCAATATTTGTAGGAACTGGAAGCTCACTTTGCTTAAAATCATCTAAATTGTTCAGTACGTCTTCTTGAACAAGATTCAGATAATCTATTATTTTCTGGTTAAAATTGTATTTTTCCTTCAAATCATCAATATGATAAATAATAGCCGAACCGGCTATTCTTTTTTCTAACTCAATAAGTTTTCTCTTTGTCTCCTTTTCAGCTTCCTTTACCATTTTTATAGCTTCTTTTAATCTTCCTTGAAGTACTTTTATTTTCTCCTGTATGGTTCTTTTTTCAATATCTGAAAGTTTGGAAAACTTTTCATCATCCATAACTTCACCATCTTTCATAGGTAGAAAGACAAAACCATCGACCCCTCTTTCCAGAACAAAACCTCTTCCTCTCGCTTCTTCAGCCAGGCTTTCAAAAATCTGTCTGTCAAATTCCTGAAATTTCTCTATTAATTGATTTTTCTCATTTTCATATTCCTTTGATTCAAAGATTTTGGGTATATCCTTCCTTAAATGTTCTATAAGTTCTCTCATATCCTTTGCAAATGCTGACCCCTTTCCTGGTGGGAATTGTAGGTACATGGGCTTATCAGGGTCTTTAAAGTTATAAACGTATACATAATCATCTGGCGTAGTTTCGCTTAATGCTTTTTCCTTTGCAAGAGTTATTATAAGTTCATGTTTTCCAAGTCCAGGTTCTCCAAGGGCAAATATATTATATCCATCAGACCTTATGTCAAAGCCAAATTGCAGGGAATCGGAAGCTGTCCTCTGAGTTTGTTGATATACGCTGTTATCTAAATTATAATTACTTTTTTTAAATTTGGATATTCTAACTATCTCTTCATAACTCAACTTTTTAATCATTAAAGCCCCCTAAATATCGAGATTTTTAACCTCCCATGCGTATTGTTCAATAAAATTTCTCCTTGGTTCAACTTTCTCACCCATTAGATCACTAAAGATTTCTTCTGTTGCTGCATAATCATGTATAGACACCTTCAAAAGAACCCTTTTTTCAGGATTCATAGTAGTTTCCCATAATTGAGATGGATTCATTTCTCCCAATCCTTTATATCTTTGAATGTACATACCCTTTGAACCTATGTGGTTAATCTTTTCTAATAATTCTCTTAAACTTTTTGCTCTAATTTTGTCATTACCTTCATGTATTGTGTATGGTGGGTGGCCAATGTTTTTAGTCGCTTCTTTTATCGTTTCCATCAATTCTTTATACTCTCCAGATACAATGTATTCATTGGATATCTTTGTTTTATATCTCTTTAAATCTCTTTCAGTACTAATCTCTGCAATATAGTGATCAAGTTCTAAATCTTTTTCAATACTTATGTTAGTACAGGTTGTATTATAATGTATTAGAATTTTTACGCTTTCATCAATTTTTTCTTTAAGTAGCTCTTCTTTTCTAAAAATTTCTTCATGATCAAAATTAAATAGAAAACTTTCAACTAAAAATACATCTATACTCTTCTTTAAAAGCTTATCCGTAATCCTCTTGTAATTGAGTAGTTTCTTGCAAAAATTCATCAAGCTTTCTTTTTCAAGAATATCTTTTCCTTCAATTTTAATATTTTCAGATGCGTTCTTTACTATAAATTCCTCAAGCTCTTTTTCATCTTTTATATATTTCTCAACTTTGTCTTTCTTAACTCTGAAAAGAGGTGGCTGAGCTATATAAAGGCATCCCTGTTCAATAATATGGGGCATTTGTCTATAAAATAACGTTAATAGTAATGTCCTTATGTGTGAACCATCCACATCAGCATCTGTCATAATTATGATTTTTTTATATCTTAATTTATCTTTTCCATTTTCAATTTTACCTACTGAAGTACCTAATGCGGAAATAATAGTTTTTATCTCTTCGCTACTCAAAACTTTATCTAATCTTGATTTTTCTACATTTAGTATTTTACCCTTTAATGGTAAAATTGCTTGAAATTTTCTATTTCTTCCCTGCTTTGCTGAACCACCTGCAGATTCACCCTCAACAAGAAATATTTCACTTTTTTCAGGGTCCTTTTCCTGACAATCTGCTAATTTTCCCGGAAGCGTTAGGTCTTCAAGAGCACCTTTTCTTCTTGTTAGCTCCTTGGCTTTCTTTGCTGCTTCCCTTGCATTTTTAGCCTCTACAGCTTTAGAGATAATTATTTTTACTATGTCAGGATTTTCTTCAAAAAAATCATTAAGTCCTTCATTAACGATGCTTTCTACTATACCTCTTACTTCGCTATTACCCAGTTTCGTTTTTGTTTGGCCTTCAAATTGAGGATTGGGAATTTTAACACTAATTACTGCTGTAAGCCCCTCTCTTACATCATCACCTGTAAGGGCTTCTTTTAGTTCTTTTGTTAATGAAAGTTTTACAGCCTGACTATTTATATTTTTTGTAAGAGCAGACCTAAAACCCATAACGTGAGTTCCACCCTCAATTGTATTAATACTGTTGACAAAGCTTTGTACAAGCTCACTATAACCATTATTGTATTGAATTGCTACTTCAACAGTAATATCGTCTTTTTCTTTTTTTATATAGATTACTTTATCAAAAAGAACATCTTTGTTCTTATTTAGGTATTTTACATATGAAACGATCCCTCCTTCGTAAAGAAATTGTTTTTCCTTGTCTACTCTTTCGTCTCTTAAAATAATTTCTATGCCCGAATTTAGATAGGCCAGCTCTCTAAATCTATTTGCGAGAATATCAAAGTTAAATTCTGTGGTTTCAAAAATATCTGGATCAGGAAAAAAATGTACTGTAGTACCGGTTCTATTAGTGTTACCTATTATTTTAACTTTTTCGATAGGGTTACCTCTTTCGTAAGCCTGATAATAAACTTTACCATCCCTTCTAACCTCAACCTCAAGATACTTAGATAGGGCGTTTACTACAGATATACCAACACCATGTAGCCCCCCAGAAACTTTATAAATTTTTCCCTCAAATTTACCACCTGCATGGAGAACAGTCATTACAGTTTGTAGTGCTGATTCACCTGTGTCAGGATGAATATCAACTGGTATTCCCCTACCATCATCCTCTACTTTTATGCTCCCATCAACTAATATGGTAACAATTATTCTCTTACAAAATCCCGCTAAAGCCTCGTCAATGCTATTATCAACAACTTCGTAAACAAGATGATGTAAACCCTGAGTAGATGTACTACCAATATACATGGCCGGTCTTTTTCTAACAGCTTCTAAACCCTTCAGTACCGTTATACTTGAAGCATCATACTGTTCAACTTTCTCTTCATTCATATCTTTTTACTTCTCCTTTTTCAACAAGAAAATGTGGATAAATGTTTATAAATCCAGAACTCATTACAAAACTTTGTAAATTAATATCATTTAGTGTTTCTATAGCTAGACATATTTTTTCATTATCCCATTCTGAATTGAAGTCGTCAATAATTAATATATTCTCACAATTATCTTTTAGCTTCGCTGAAGTTACAATTAACGAAAAAATTATACTTTTAAACTCGCCTAATGATAAATCCCTTTTGTCCCTTCTCACAAAATTAAAATCTGTTCTTCCTACGCAGTCAAAATAAATGCCTATATCCTCTATTTTCATTTTTTCATTTATACTATTCATTTCTTTTTTTATCGCTTTTATAAACGTTTCTCTATAGTCATTTATTTTTTTTCTTTGCTTAAAAAAAATATCAATCCATATTTTGTTTTTTCCATCTAACATATACTGTTTGAATATTCTTCTGTATCTTTTGAGTTCATGATTGAATTCCTCTCCAAAGTGTAAATAGCATAGCTTATCAAGCAGTGCTATTCTGTATTTTAAAAAATTTTTACAATTAAATAATAAATCACTGTTTAAAAAAAGTGTCCTTCTATAATGTATTAGATCTTTTGCCTTTTTTTTCTTTTCATTTACATTTAATTTTTTTTTATCCCTTTCTATGAGTAGTCTTATATACAAATTACTTTTTTTTATTTCCACTTCTGCTCTAATTTCTGAATATTCTTCACCATAGTAAATTAGATGCTCTCTTCTACATTTTCTAAAACTTTTACCATTAAAAGTAATATAAATGCTTTCAGCGATGTTAGTTTTTCCCTGTCCATTTTTACCAAAAAATATATTTATTTTTTTATGGGGATTAAATTCTAAAAATTTAAAGTTTCTGAAGTTTTTTAGCCTAATGTAATTTAGATACATCTATATTCTAATTGGCATAACTAATGCTTTATATTTGTTATCCCCTGTTATTATAGTCGCTGTCTGAGAATCTTTAAATGCCATCTCTATAGTGTCACTATCAACATTTTTTATTGCATCAAGCAGAAATTCCCCATTAAAACCAATTGTGAGCTTTTCTCCCTCATATCTTGTTTCTATTTCGTCTTCAGCTTCTCCCACTTCACTGTTTGTGGTACTCATTTTAATTCTCTTTTCGTCAATATTTAAAATTACACATCTCGTCATTTCATCTGCAATTGTTAATAACTTTTCTAATGAATTTGTTATTTCATTTTTATTAATGTAAGCTTTCATATTATTGTTTGGTATGACATCCATGTAGTTAGGGAATTTTGCTACGTTCAGTCTGGTTATAAAATTTATATCTTCCGTTTCTAAACCTGCCATGTCATTTTCTATACATAAGTAAATGCTCTCAGAACTAGAATCTTTACATATTTTTTTTATGTCATTTATCGCTATTTTGGGGATTAGTACATTGATATCTTCTCCATCATAATCAATTTCGTTGTATGCAAGTTTATATCCATCGGATGCAACAAATCTTAGTTTTTTATCTATAGTGTGAATATAAATGCCATATAGACTTAGTCTTGAATCATCATTATGTACTGCATATTCAACCTTTTCTATTGACTTTTGTAGTTCATCTTTTTTTAATGTTATTTTTTTAGATAATTCAAGGGTTTTTATTTTTGGAAAGTCTTCTGGTAATTGTGTAAATAGTTTAAAAAGAGATTTTCCCGATTTTATTTTAAGGTAATTGTCCTCTAATTTTAGTTCTATTTTGTCTTCGCCAATAAGTTTTACAATTTCGTAAAATTTCTTGGCAGGTATGCATGTTGCACCTTCTTCTATTGTTTGAGTTTCTATGGAACCGATTATTGACTTTTCCAGGTTAGTTGCTTTTATGTATGTTTTTTCTTTCGCCTCAATCAAGATTGTATTTAGTATTGGCATTGTTGTTCTTTTTTCTATTATTCCTTGTACGGCTTCAAGAATTTTTTTAACTTTTTCTTTTTCTACTACTAAATTCATTTATATCTCCTTATAAAGTATTAGTATTAGCAACTGTTGAAATGTTGATATAAATCAATAAGTTCTTGTTATTATTATTTTTTTTCATGTTAATAAATTGTTAATAAATTTTGTTTTATCTACATTTTTTATGTTCATCTGTTTTTTGTCAACATTTTTTCAATATTGTCTATGTGTTTTTTTATATTATCTTCTGTTTCTATTAGTTTTTTTATTTTATTTATTGAGTGTATAACTGTGGAATGATCTTTTCCTCCGAATTTATTTCCAATGTCGTTTAAAGAAAGTTGTGTATATTTTCTTGACAGGTAAATTGCTATTTGTCTGGGTATTGATATAGTTTTTAGCTTTTTTTGGGATTTTAGATCAGTTAATTTTATTTGAAAGTATTCTGACACTGTTTTTTGTATTTGTTCTACTGTGAGTGTATTTTCTTCTTCGGGAATGAAGTCTTTTGGTATTTCTTTAGCTAAGCTAAGGTCTAAAATTTTTTTAGTTAATGAAGAGTAAGCGAGTAGTTTGATTAATGCACCTTCCATTTCTCTTATATTTGAGCAGATATGGGTTGCGATAAATTCTGCAATTTCATCGGGCAGGTCAATATTATGGTAAGAAGCTTTGTTTTTTAGTATAGCTATTCTTGTTTCATATTCTGGTGGTTGGATATCTACTGTAAGTCCCCATTCAAATCTGTTTTTTAACCTGTCTTCAATATTTTGTAATTGTTTAGGAAATTTATCGCTAGTAATTACGATTTGTTTTTTTGATTCATAAAGGGAGTTAAATGTGTTAAAGAATTCTTCTTGTGTTGCCGTTTTTCCAGAGATAAACTGTATGTCGTCGATGAGTAATAAGTCTACTGTTCTGAATTTCTCTCTAAACTCATGCATTTTTTCAAATCTAATTGAAGAGATTAGTTCGTTCATAAATCTTTCTGAACTATAGTAAACAACTTTTTTATCGGGGTATTTTCTGTAAACTTCATGGCCTATAGCCATAATAAGATGTGTTTTTCCCAGCCCAACATTACTGTAGATTAAAAGTGGATTGTACAAACCACCTAAGTTATCAACAACAGCTTTTGCTGCAGCATATGCAAATTCGTTAGATTTGCCTTTTATGAAGTTTTCGAATGTATATCGTTGTATTAGGTCGGGGTGGAGTCTTTCTGAAGGAGATATGAGTATTTTTTTGCTTTTTGAAACAGTTAAATATACCTGAATTTCTTTATCTAATAAAGAAATAATAATGTTTTTGATCTGTTCAAAGTAATTTTCTTCAAGCCAATCTCTAAAAAATTGGTTAGGGGTTATAACTTGGCAAGAGTTATCAGTAATTTCTATAGATACTGGTTTTATCCATGTTTCATAAACTTGATCGTCAAAAAGTATTTTTGCTTTTTCATAGAATCTTTTCCTGAGATCTTCCATGTTAAAGTAATTTATCAAATACGGAGCTCATTTGCAAGTTTATAAATTTTTTTTAGAAATAATTATTTATTGACTTTTTTAGAAAAAATTACAAGAATAATATGTTCATGTTCTGTAAATTTTGAGGAGGAAACTAATATGAAAAGGACATATCAGCCTTCAAAGATTAAAAGAAAGAGAACACATGGATTTTTAGAAAGATCAAGTACAAAGGGCGGTCAGAAGGTATTAAAAAATAGAAGAAAAAAAGGAAGATGGCAACTTGTTCCGCAAGTCTCGGGTAAATAAAATGTGCTAACAATAAAAAGTAATAAGAGGATTATTCGTATTTTACGAGAGGGAAGGGTTTACGAAACTGCTTTATTTAAGATACATTATCTTGCGAACGAATCTGGTGAATCGGGATTTGTTATTACTGTTTCTAAAAAATTAGGAAACGCAGTTAAAAGAAATTATGTTAAAAGGATAGTGAAAAATATAATTAGACATAAAAATCTAAATTATGATTTAATTATTAGACCGAAATTTTTAGAAATGAATTATAAGCAGGCTAAAGAAGATTTGGAGAATTTCTGGAGTTTATTAGATTGATTAACAAAATTGCCATATTTATTATTAAGGTTTATAAAGTATTTATAAGTCCCCTTTTAGGAAACAACTGTAAATTTTACCCTTCCTGCTCAGAGTATGCCATAGAAGCTTTCTCAGAATATAATTTTACAAAATCTATTTTCTTTATTACAAAAAGGATACTTCGTTGTAATCCCTGGTCTAAAGGTGGATATGACCCTCTAAAAGTTAAGGAGAATTAAATGGAAAAGAGGCAAATTGCTTTTATTGTAATTTCCATATTATTTTTAATATTCTGGGATTATTTTTATGTAAGAAAACAAATGGTTAGCAATAAAAGTTTTGAAGCCCTGACATCTAAAAAAACTGAATTAAAAGAGGTAAACATTTCAAATAAGCAACAATTTGTCATAGAGCCTCCATTTTCTACACTTACTGTGAAAAGCTTTGATACTGATCTTTATCATGTTGTATTAGCTCAGGAGAGTGGTTCCTTTAAAAGAATAGATTTAAAAAAATTTAAAAAAGCACTGAGTGTGGACCAACCCGTTGACATATTAAGAGAAGGAAGAATCGAAATTTATGACCTTATTGAAATTAACGGCAAACTTATTAGAATAACATATACTAGCTCTGATTATAAAGATTTACAGAATGTAATTTTGTTTAATCTTTATGGTAAGATTGAAAATTTAGAAGTTGTCAAAACAATTACACTTTTTAAAAATGAATATGGTGGGAAGATAAAGCATTATATTAAAAATAATAATGGAAATTTAGATATCAATCTATATACAGTAATGTCTCACTCCGGAACTGTATTTGATACATCTGTTGAGGCAAATCCACAACCTGCCATTTTCTATAATACCACATTTGACATGCCATCAGAAAGAAGTTTGAAAAAGGGTTATATTAGAGAAAATGTTTTATATGCTGGTTATGCTGAAAAATATTTTGGTATATTTATTGTGGATGAAAATAAGAAAATTAAGATATATTCAAGGATTGAAAATGGTAAAACAGAATTAAAAATTAATATTCTTCATGCATCCTTGGGGGAGAACAGTATTATAGAAAGGGAAGTAAAATATTATGCAGGACCTAAAGAAGAGAGGTCTCTTGAAAAGATTAATAATAAATTAGTTGCAAGTATTGATTATGGATGGTTTCACTTTATTTCAAAACCTCTTCTTGTAATAATGAACTTCTTTTATAAATTCACTAAAAACTATGGTATTAGCATAATTTTATTGACAATTCTTATTAAAATAATATTTTTCCCTCTAAGTCATAAAAGTTATAAATCGATGAAGGAGATGCAGAAACTACAACCGAAGGTGGAGGAACTAAGAAAAAAATTTGCTAATAATAGAGAAGCTTTTAATAGGGAGATGATGCTATTATATAGAAGACATGGGGTTAATCCTGTAAGTGGGTGTTTACCCATTCTTGTGCAAATACCATTTTTTATAGCCCTTTATCAAGCCCTAATGTATGCAATAGAGCTGAGACATGCTCCATTTTTTGGTTGGATAAAAGATCTCTCAAGTTACGATCCCTATTATATTACACCTATTTTAATGGGAATAACTATGCTTATTCAGCAGGTAATAACTCCTTCTTCAGGAGATCCAACTCAGAAGAAAATTATGTATATTTTACCTGTTGTTTTTACCTTCATGTTTTTGAATTTCCCTTCTGGTCTTGTATTATACTGGCTTGTAAATAATATATTCTCTATTTTACAGCAGGTTTACACTTTAAAAACACAAAAGGCATGAGCAACAATTTAGACACGATTGTAGCCATATCCACACCACCGGGGTATAGTGGTGTTTCGGTTATAAGACTTTCAGGTAAAGAGGCTCCTGATTTAGCAAAAAAACATTTTAAGCTACCAAAGGGTAATAAATTATTAGAAATAATACCTAGAAAGGTTTACTACGGATATTTCATAGATCAAAATGAAGAGGCAATAGATGAATGTTTGATGTTTTATATGAAGTCACCAAACAGTTATACAGGTGAGGATGTCGTTGAATTTCAATGCCACGGTGGTATTATTATACCTCTTAAAATAGTTGAAGAATTACTTAAAAATAGAGGATTAGTTAGATATGCAGAACCTGGAGAGTTTACATACAGGGCTTTTCTTAACGGTAAAAAGGATTTAATTCAGGCAGAGGCTGTGGAAAGTATAGTTCATTCAAAAAATACTTTTCATCAAAAAAGTGCACTGAAACAATTATCAGGCTTTCTGGGAAAAGCCTTAAAAGATTATTTTAGCTTTTTTGAAGAAAAAAAAATTTTTTTAGAAGCGGCTATAAATTTTCCTGAGGAGGTGGGAGATAATTTTGTAAGCATTGATGATAAATTGAGAGAATTTTATTTTTTTATTGAAGAATTAATCCAGTCTTATAGGGAAATAGAACCTTATGTTATGGGCATAAAAGCAATTATTATTGGAAAACCAAATGTGGGTAAGTCAAGTTTTATGAATCTTTTGCTAAACAATGAAAGAGTGATCGTAAGTCCCTATCCTGGAACGACAAGGGATATCATAGAAGAGGAGATAATATTAGAAGGAATGCCATTAAGAATTATTGATACTGCAGGCATTAGATTTACTGATGATCCAGTGGAAAGTATTGGGATAGAAAAAACAAAAGAAAAACTTTTAGAAGCCCATATAATTTTTTCTATTTTTGATGCATCAGAGCCTCCTTCAAAGGAAGATATGAACATTATTGATATTATCAAAAATAAACGAAATGTTTTTGTCATTTTGAACAAAATTGACAAGGGAATAAACGGGGATATAGTAAAGTTATTCGAGGGATTAAACGTAAAAGTAACAAAAATGTCAATTTTAAAAAGGCAAGGATTCGAAGAGTTTAAAAAGATTTTTAAGGATTCCCTAATTGAGCTATATTCTTTTAGAGAAGATAAGGATTTTTACGTGACTTCTCCAAGACATTATGAAATTTTTCTAAACATGAAAGAGATTCTAATAACAATAATGGATAGAAAGCCTCATCAAGAAGAACTACTTTTTGCATTAACTGATTTAATTTCTTTATATGATAAACTTATTGGAAGAAACATCTCTGAGGATGATATCAATCAGATTTTTAGTCGCTTCTGCATAGGTAAATGATGTTTCACATGAAACAACTTCCCGATAAAACATTGGATTTACTTAATTCTTATATAGAAATTATAATGAAGTGGAATGAAAAAATTAACTTAACTTCCTATACAAGAGAAGAGTTAATAGCTATAGGGATAACCGATGCTTATATTTTAAGTGAATTATTAAAACATTTGGGTATTAAAGAAATTCTCGATGTAGGTACTGGTTATGGAATGCCTGGTATGTTTATTAAGATATTAAATCCCCAAATTAAAGTCTCTCTTCTTGACGGAAGTGAAAAAAAGGTTGCTTTTTTAGAGTATGTGAGTAAAATTTTACACATGCCCACGACAATATATTTTAAGCATCTTCCAGACAAGCATTGGAATAAAAAATTTGACTGTATAGTTAGTAAAGCTGCGATGAAGGAAAGCAGGCTAATTTCATTAACAAAAGTATTATTAAATAAACAGGGAAAACTAATTTACTTTTCAAACCAAAAACCTGCTATAGGCGGCGATTTACCTGTATTTGGAGCTATATTTTACAGAAGAAAAATTGGTAATAGTTATATTATCATTCGTGAAAAACATGGGGATTAAAAAATGCATGTCATAGCTGTAACTAATCAGAAGGGCGGAGTAGGTAAAACTACAACAGCAATAAACCTATCCTCTGGAATTGCTCTCAGGGGAAAAAAAACATTGTTAATTGATATTGATCCACAGGGTAATGCGACAAGTGGTCTTGGTATAGATACAAGAAAGCTCGAGAGAACAGTATACAATGTTTTATTAAACCCAGAACAAATAAATGATACAATATTGAATACATCAATAGACAATTTGTATATATTACCTTCCAATGCAGATCTTGTGGGAGCAGAAATAGAATTGGTAACAGTAGAAAAAAGAGAGTTTAGATTAAAGAATGCAATAAATCATTTAATGAATTTTGACTACATAATAATCGACTGTCCCCCTTCACTTGGAATTTTAACATTAAATGCGATTGTTGCATCTAAAAGCTTACTTGTGCCCATGCAGAGCGAATATTATTCTCTTGAGGGTTTAAGCAGGCTACTTAAAACAATTAAAATGGTAAAGAAGGAACTAAATCCCTCAATTGAAATTATAGGGATAGTTCTTACAATGTACGATAGTAGAAACAATTTAGCTAAGTGTGTGTTTGAAGAGATTAAGAATCATTTTGGTGAAAAGTTATTTAATACAATAATTCCCAGAAATGTAAAACTATCAGAAGCACCAAGTCATGGTCAACCAATATTTACCTTTGAGCCAAACTCGCGAGGAAGTATAAGTTATCAGCTTTTCGTTAATGAGTTTCTGGAAAGGAGTAAACATTATGAGTAAAAAAGAACCACTGGGCAGGGGCCTATCTGCACTAATAGACGCAGAGGGAATTAATGAAATACTTGAAATTGAGATAGATAAAATTCAGCCAAATCCCTACCAGCCAAGGAAACAATTTAATCAAGAAAGGTTAAACGAACTGGTACAATCAATAAAAACTCAGGGAATAATACAACCTGTTGTACTAACCAGGGGAGATAATGATAATAAATATACCTTGG
>CALINM010000013.1 GCA_938045315.1 uncultured bacterium
GGCCTTTGATATAGGTTATTATATCAAAAATGTGGACTATATTTTTTCAAGAGTATTTGGTAAATAGACGTAAATATCAAAGAAGGAAAAAGATAAAATGGCATTAAGGATAGAAGTAGGTTTAAAGAAAAATTTAATTGATCCAAGAGGCAATAGTCTCATAAAAAAGGCTAAGCAATTTTTCAATATTAATATCAACGAAGTCAGAACTTCAGATGTTTATACAATTGATGCCAAGATAGAACCTGAAGATATAAAAGACTTTATTAATAAAACATTATGCGATCCCCTTATAAACTATGTAAAAATCAATCCTCCGTTTGATCACTACTTTGACTATTACTGTGAAATTGGTTTTCTTCCCGGTGTAACAGACAACGTTGGTAAAACTGCAAAAAGCGCTTTAGAAACTTTTTTAGGTCGCAATCTTGGTAGGGATGAGAATGTTTACACATCCACATTGTATGCATTCAAAGGTAATATTACTAAAGAAGACATAGAACTTATTGTGTCAGAACTACTCTATAATCCACTTATTCAGCAACATTTTATTTATAAGAAAAATGACATCCCAAAAATTTATATACCTAAAGTTATAATTAAACAACAAATTAGAGTTGAAACATTTGATTTGAAAAATTTTTCAGAAGAAGCTCTCCTGAAATTATCTAAAGATAGGCTTCTTGCACTAAATTTAGAGGAGATGAAAACAATAAGAGATTTTTTTCAAGATAAGAATTTTCTGAAGGAGAGAGAAAAATTTGGACTTAGAGAAATTACAGACGTAGAATTAGAAGCTTTAGCACAAACATGGTCTGAACATTGTAAACATAAAATTTTTAATGCCACGATAGAATACGAAGACGAAAATGGCAATAAAGAAGTCATAAAAAGCCTTTTTAAAACTTATATAAAAGCTTCTACAGAAAAAATTAGAGGTGAGAGAAATGATGATTTTTTAGTTTCCCTCTTTGTTGATAACGCTGGTGTTATATCTTTTAACGATAAATATAATGTGGTCTTTAAAGTGGAAACACATAATAGCCCTTCCGCACTTGATCCCTATGGGGGAGCATTAACAGGAATAGTTGGAGTAAATAGAGATGTATTGGGAACGGGGCTTGGAGCAAAATTAATATTTAATACTGATGTATTTTGTTTTGCTGATCCCTTTTACAAAGAAGCACTACCTCCAAAAATACTACATCCAAGACGTATATTTGAAGGAGTTGTCACGGGTGTTGAACATGGTGGCAACAAGAGTGGCATACCTACCATTAATGGAAGCATAATTTTTGATAATAGATATTTAGGTAAACCCCTTGTTTATTGTGGTACAGGTGGTATTATGCCAAAATTTATAGCAGGTAAGCCTTCTCACACAAAAGAAGTTAAAGATGGATATTTAATTGTTATGTGCGGAGGAAAAATTGGAAAAGACGGCATACATGGAGCAACGTTCTCTTCAGAAGAGTTACACGAAGGTTCACCAGCAACAGCAGTACAAATAGGAGATCCTATAACCCAAAAAAAGATGGCCGATTTTTTATACGTTGCAAGAGATAGAAATTTATATACTTCAATAACTGATAATGGTGCTGGAGGACTTTCATCTTCAGTGGGTGAGATGGCACAATTATCAAAGGGTTGCGAAATAGAACTAGAAAAGGCACCACTGAAATATCAAGGTTTACAACCCTGGGAAATTCTACTTTCTGAATCACAGGAGAGAATGACACTGGCAGTCCCCCCAGAGTCAATAGAAGAATTTATCAAATTATCAAAGCAATATGATGTAGAATCTACCGTAATCGGCAAATTTACATCCACAGGATATTTTCATGTAAAATATTCTGGCAAAACAGTGGCATACATTCCCCTTGACTTCTTGCATAATGGGCTTCCTGAAATGAAGCTTAAGGCAAAATTTAAACCCTTGAAAGAAGAAAAATTAGAAATCAAAATTGAAAATCTAAATGAAACTTTAAAGAAGTTGCTTGGTTCACTTAACATTTGTAGCAAAGAATCAGTAGTAAGAAGGTATGACCATGAAGTTCAAGCAATGACAATAATAAAACCTTTTGTCGGTTTATTTAATGATGGTCCTTCAGATGCAGCAGTGATAAAACCTTTGCATGATAGTTTTGAAGGATTGGTTATATCCCATGGTATTTGTCCCAAATATAGTGATTTTGACACTTATCACATGGCTGCCTGTGCTCTTGACGAAGCCATAAGAAACGCTGTTTGCTGTGGGGGAAACATTGATAAAATGGCTTGCTTAGATAATTTTTGTTGGTGCGACCCAATTAAAAGTGAAAAAAACCCTGATGGTGAATATAAACTTGCTCAACTTGTAAGAGCAAATAAGGCTCTTTATGACTACACAATAGCCTTTGGTGTGCCCTGTATTTCAGGAAAAGATTCAATGAAAAATGACTATATAATGGGCAACATAAAAATTTCAATTCCACCTACCCTTTTGTTTTCATTAATAAGTGTTATTCCAGATATAAGAAAAACAATTACCATGGACTTTAAAAACCAGGGCGATATAATTTATATTGCTGGTATTACAAAAGACGAACTTGGTGGTTCTGAGCTTGTTAAGTTACTAAACCTAAACCATGGTATAATTCCAAAGGTTGATGCTACCATGAATAAAAAGGTTTATAAAGCATTTTATAAGGCTATTCAAAGGGGATTAATTAATTCTGCTCATGATTGTTCCGATGGTGGATTTGCTGTAGCAATTTCAGAAATGGCGTTTTCTGGAGGACTTGGTTGTACAATTTATCTAGAAAAACTACCAACTATATCAAACTTATCCCCCATAGAACTACTTTTCTCAGAATCGGCGGGAAGAATTATTTTTACCATAAATAAAGATTTTGAAGGGGATATTGAAGAAATTTTTGATGGACTTCCCATCTCAAAAATAGGTTATGTAAATGATAATAATAGTTTAATCATCACATATAAAAACCAAAAATTAATCGAGGAAAATATTTTCATACTAAAAGAATGCTGGCAAAAAACTTTGAGGGATTTATAAAATGGCTAATTGTTTAGTCCTTACAGGATTTGGAATAAATTGCGAACAAGAATGTCTTTGGGCTTTAGAATTAGCGGGAGCAAAAAAAGCTGAAATTGTCCATATTTCTCAAATCCTCGAAGGAGAGAAAAAATTATCTGACTATCATTTTATAGTTTTTCCTGGAGGATTTTTAGATGGAGATGATTTAGGCTCAGCAAAGGTACAAGTGAACAGATTCAATTATGCTAAGATAAAAAGCAACAAAGAAAAACTTATTGATAGTCTCAAAGATTTTATAGAAAAGGGGAATTTAGCCCTGGGCATATGCAATGGGTTTCAATTTATGGTAAAAGCTGGAATAATACCTAATATTGAAAAATTACCTGATTTTAAACAAACAGCTACCCTAACATTTAATGATTCAGGACGGTTTGAGGACAGATGGGTATATTTAAAGGTGAATGAGAATTCACCCTGTATTTTTACAGATGGACTTGATTATCTTTATCTACCTATCAGACATGGTGAAGGCAAGTTTTATTGTGAAAGTGATACTCTGGAACAAATAAAAAAAAACAACTTATATGTAATCCAATATTCAACATCAGATTACAAACCAACAATGGAGTATCCTTACAATCCTAATGGTTCGCTTTTTTCAATTGCAGGCATTTGTGACAGCTCAGGAAGATTATTTGGGCTCATGCCTCATCCCGAAGCTTTTATTTATCTCTATCATCACCCAAGATGGACAAGAGAAAAGATTGAAGAAGCAGAGGGATTGAAGATTTTTAAAAATGCATTAAAATACTTTAAATAAGAGGTATTATGGAAAATCTTTGTTGGAAAGAAGAGTGTGGTGTTTTTGGAATCTTCAATCACAGAGAAGCTGCAAATATAACATATTTAGGTCTTTATGCCCTTCAACACAGAGGCCAGGAAAGCGCTGGGATAACTACCTCGGATGGCAAGTGTCTGCATAGTCACAGGCAAATGGGATTAGTTGCAGATATTTTTCATGAAAATATAATAGCTAATTTACCTGGCAGAATGGCAATCGGTCATGTAAGATATTCTACATCAGGCTCAAGCAACATAAAAAATTGTCAACCCTTTGCTATCGAATACTCCCTTGGAAGTTTAGCGATAGCTCATAACGGTAATTTAATAAATGACATTCCCATAAGGAAAAGGTTAGTAGATTCTGGGGCCCTGTTCCAGTCAAATTCAGACACAGAAGTTATTGTACATTTAATAGCCCGATCCCCATTACCCACAGTTGAAGATAGAATAATTGATGCCTTAAGTCAGGTTAAGGGTGCTTATTGCCTTGTTATACTTACTGAAAACAAATTAATTGCAGCACGTGATCCCCATGGTTTTAGGCCCCTTGTATTAGGAAGAATGGGAAACTCATATGTTGTTGCATCTGAAACTTGCTCTTTTGATCTAATAGAAGCAGAATTTATTAGAGAAATCGAACCAGGAGAAATACTTATAATTGATGAAAATGGCATACGCAGTATTTTTCCCTTTGATAGTGTTGAAAAAAAACAATGCATTTTTGAGTTCATTTATTTTGCACGACCTGATAGTTACATCTTTGGACACAATGTTTACATGGTGAGAAAAAAACTTGGTGAATTACTCTGCAAATATTGTCCCTGTGATGATGCAGAAATGGTCATTCCCGTCCCAGATTCTGGTATACCTGCATCAATTGGCTATGCTAATTGTGCTAAAATACCCCTTGAATTGGGTCTAATAAGAAATCATTATGTTGGAAGAACGTTCATTGAACCAAAACAGTCAATCAGGCATTTTGGAGTTAAAATAAAGCTAAACATTACATCCGAAATTTTGAAAAATAAAAAAGTCGTTGTAATTGATGATTCAATTGTAAGGGGAACAACAAGTAGAAAAATAATAAAAATGATTAGAAACGGTGGAGCAAAAGAAATACACTTCCGCATAAGTTCACCACCCATAATATCACCCTGTTATTATGGAATTGATACACCTACTCATAAAGAACTTATTGCAAGCAGTCATAGTGTAGAGGAGATTAATAAATATGTAACATCAGACACCTTAGGTTACCTTCCAATAGAAGCTTTAAGAGAAGCTGTTAGTAATCCAGAAGAATACTGTTATGCATGTTTTACTGGAAAATATCCTTTACCATTTCCAAAAGAAGAGCTTGAACAACTTAACTTATTCAGGAGTCTAAGATAATGAAGGACAAATTACTGAAACTGATAAAGGAATTAGCTTATGAAAAAAAACGTGTCATTCTATCATCTGGCAAAGAGAGTGATTTTTATATTGATTTGAGAAACATAACTCTTCATCCTGAAGGTATCTATCTTATCTCAAATTTATTTTACGAGATAATAAGAACCCATTTTCCTGATATTAAAGCTGTTGGTGGTCCAACCCTGGGTGCAGATCCAATTGTTGCTGGTTTAAGTATGATAAGCCACATCAAAAATAATCCAATTGTTGCTTTTATTATTAGAAAAGAACCTAAGAAGCATGGACTTGCAAAACTAATAGAAGGTGATAAAAATTTATATAAAGGTATGAAAGTACTTATTCTTGAAGATGTAGTAACCACAGGAGAGTCATCATTTAAAGCATATGATGCGGCAATGGATTTTGGACTGAACGTCCAGGGAATTCTTGCCATTGTAGACAGAGAAGAGGGTGCAAAAGAATTTTTCAGAGATAAAAATATCAAATTTTACTCACTATTTACAAAAAAAGATATTATGGGTGAATAAAATGAAAAAAATATTTCTATTATTTTCAATCATAATCATTTATGGATGTTCTAACCACTTAAAGATTAGATTGGAGGAATTAGGCGTACTACCAAAAAAACAAAGCAGTGAATACCTAACTCATTTTGCTAACGCAACAAAATCTTACAAATATTATGACCAGTTTGAAACTAAATCTATAATCAAAGTAACCTATTTCTCAGAACCTTTTCTAAATGCCTATTTACGAGAAAGAAAAAAATTTATGACCGATCAGGAATATGAGATACTTTCCAATAAAGAACGTCAAATAAAAACCTCAACAATAAAGTTTTTTGTTAGCATCTACACACCAGATCCAGATTATTCGAATATAAAGGACAAAAAAAATATATGGAACATCTATCTCGAGAATGAGAAAGGTGAAAAGAGATATCCCATATCAATAAATAGAGTAACAGAACCATACCAAATCATCAGTTATTTCTTCCCAACTCTTGATTACTGGGCTTCACCATACTACTTAACTTTTGAAAATGATGGTTTATTTGTGAAAAATAAAGAAAATTTCAAACTAATCTTTAAGAGTGTGATTGGCTATACGGAATTTAATTTTTCATATGAATAAAATAGGAGTAAAAAATGAGTATTACTTATAAAGATGCTGGTGTTGACATTGATGAAGGAAATGAAACGGTTAAAAAAATTAAACCCCTTGCAAAAGCAACTTTCAGACCAGAAGTTTTATCAGATATTGGTAGTTTTTCAGCTTTTTTTAGCCTTAATAATTCAAAATACAAAGAACCTGTGTTAGTATCTTCTACTGATGGTGTAGGCACAAAATTAGTACTGGCTTTTAAAAGCGGCATTCATAATACTGTTGGTATAGATTTAGTTGCCATGGTTGTTAATGACATCATAGTATCAGGAGCAGAACCTCTTTTTTTCCTTGATTATTTTGCGTGTGGGAAACTATCTTCAGATGTGGCAGAACAGGTTATTTCTGGTATTTCTCAGGGATGTATAGAAGCTGGTTGTGCATTAATAGGTGGTGAAACTGCTGAACTACCAGGTTTTTATAATGATGGAGAATATGACTTAGCTGGTTTTGGAGTTGGGGTTGTAGAGAAAAACTCTATCATAGATGGTAGTAATATCAATGTGGGAGATTTAATAATAGGCGTTGAATCATCGGGATTACATAGCAATGGATATTCTCTTGTAAGAAAGATTTTTTTCGATATAAATAACTTTAGTATTTACACATACTTCGAAGAATTAGGAAAAACCCTTATTGAAGAGTTATTAACACCTACAAGAATATATGTAAAACCTGTATTAAACATCTTGAAAAACCACCCCATTAAAGGTATGGCTCATATAACAGGTGGGGGATTTTTAGAAAACATACCAAGAATATTACCATCACAACTTGTTGCAGTTATAGACAAAGCGAGTCTTGAAATTCCCCCTATCTTCAAAATAATCCAGAGGCTTGGAAATATTGAAGAAAATGAAATGTTCCGGACGTTTAACTGTGGTACTGGTCTTGTGCTTATAGCTTCCAAAGAAAATGCAGATGATATAGTATCTCTATTTAACTCTATGAAAATTAAAGCTAAAATCATTGGAGAAATTAAGAAAAAAGATCAAGAAGGACAACAAATCAAAATACTGTGAGGGCAAAATGAATCTTAGACTTGGCGTACTGGTTTCAGGGAGTGGTTCTAATTTACAATCAATTATAGACGCTTCAGAAAAGGGTTTTATTAAATCTAAAGTTTGTGTTGTAATATCAAACATACCGGGTGTTTATGCTCTCGAAAGGGCAAAGAAACATAACATCCCCGCAATTGTTATAAATCACAAATACTTTAAAACTAGAGAAGATTTTGATAGGGCTATTGTAAATAAATTGCGAGAGTACAACACAGATCTGGTTATAATGGCGGGTTTTCTAAGAATAATAACAAATGTGCTTCTTGATGCATATCCAATGAAAATCATGAACATTCATCCTGCGCTTCTGCCTTCATTTCCAGGTCTTCATGTCCAGAAAAAGGCACTAGAATATGGATGTAAATTTGCAGGTTGTACAGTTCACTTTGCAGACAGTGGTGTTGATACGGGTCCTATAATAATTCAAGGAGTTGTTCCTATACTTGACAATGACACTGAAGAAACACTCTCTAAGAGAATCCTATCAGTGGAACATAAAATTTATCCCCAAGCAATTAAACTTTATGAAGAAAACCGATTAAAAATTATTGGAAGAAGAGTAATTGTTGATCCACCACTTTCACCAGAAGAAAGTATATTTTTAACAAACCCAATGATAGAGAAATAAATATGATGGTATTTAGTGAATTCGCTGCTCTAATAACATTAACAGCCATAGAAATAGTTCTGGGTATTGACAATATAATTTTTATCTCCATACTTTCTGGTAGACTTCCTCAGGAACAGCAAAATAAAGCAAGATTTATAGGGCTTTTTTAGCTATGTTCACCAGGATCCTTTTACTTTTTTCTATCACTTTTCTTATGGGGCTTACAAAACCAATATTTACATTATTTAGCAAATCCTTTTCTGGAAGAGAAATAATATTATTTGTTGGAGGACTTTTTCTTCTTGCTAAAAGTACTACAGAAATACATGAAAAACTTGAAGGTGCTAAAAACAAGAATGTAAGAAAAATGACTTCTAAATTTTTAGCTATTATTGTTCAAATTATCCTATTAGATATAGTTTTTTCCCTTGACTCTATTATCACAGCAATAGGATTAACACAAAATATAAAAATAATGATTATTGCAATTGTAATTGCTACTATTTTTATGATAATTTTCTCCACTGCTATCAATAAGTTTATTGAAAAACATCCTACCATGAAAATCTTAGCCTTAGCCTTTCTTATACTTGTCGGAGTAGCATTGATAGGTGATGCTTTAGGTATGCATATACCAAGGGGATACATATATTTTTCCATGGCTTTTTCATTTTGTGTGGAAATGATTAATTTAAGATTCAGGCCCATATCTCAAGAACCAGTGAAGCTTCATACACCCTATATGTATAAAAAAAATTGACAATTAAAATTTACATGGCATAATTTAAAATAAAATACAATGGAGGGATAAAAATGAAGGGTGATGCAAAATTAATAGAGACGCTAAATTCACTTCTTGCAGATGAGCTTACAGCTATAAGTCAGTATATGGTTCATGCAGAGATGTGTGCAAACTGGGGCTATAAGAAGCTCCATGAAAGTTTTGAAAAAAGGGCTTTTACTGAAATGAAACATGCTGAAAAACTTATTGAAAGAATTATTTTTCTTGAAGGTAAACCAATTGTATCAAACTTGAGAGAAATGCACATTGGCAGTGAAATCCCAAACCAATTAAACAATGACTACGCTTTAGAACTTAATGCTATAGCAGCTTATAATAATGCGATAAAACTTGCAGGTGATTTAAACGATAATGCTACAAGAGAAATTCTAATTAATATTTTAAATGATGAAGATAAACATGTAGATGAAATAGAACAGCTAAGAGACCAGATAAATCAGTTAGGATTACAGCTATTTTTATCAACACAAATCTAAACTTAATATAGGAGTATTGATATGGTTAAAATTACTTATCATGGCCATGCATGTATAGAATTAAATGATGGTAAATTTGATATTATTTTTGATCCCTTCATTACAGGGAATCCAGTAACAAAGACTGATTCTAATTCATTAAAACCAAATGCAATATTAATTAGTCACGGACATGCAGACCATTTAGGAGATGCGATAAGCATATCTAAAAGAACAGGCGCTTTAATTATAGCACCCTTTGAATTGGCCGATTTTTGTCAAAAACAGGGAGCTACCAATATACATCCCATGCATATTGGTGGTAGTTACAACTTTGAATTCGGTAAAGTCAAATTGACTCAGGCACTTCACGGTTCTGCATTTGTTACCCCTGATGGAACCCATTACACTGGAAATCCATGCGGCTTCATTGTTCATTTTGGGGGCAAGTGTTTTTATTTCGCCGGTGATACCGGGCTATTTGGTGATATGAAAACAATTGGTTATTTAAATTCAATAGACATAGCATTTCTACCCATCGGAGATAACTTTACTATGGGACCGGATGACGCTATTAAAGCAGCTGAAATGCTTCAAGCCAAAACTGTAATTCCAATGCATTACAACACCTGGCCCCTAATTGAACAGGATCCAGAAAAATTTAAAGAAAAGCTCAAATCAATAGGCAT
>CALINM010000014.1 GCA_938045315.1 uncultured bacterium
AATAAAGTACTCAAAGACGAATGGTCGGGTAGAAGTAAATACGACAATAAGTGGCAATCTCGTCTATATAAAAATTAAGGATTATGGGATAGGTATCAAGGAGGAGGATTTATCAAAAATTTTTGATAAATTTTATATGATAGATGCAGGTCCAAATAGAACTACCCGTGGTACAGGAATAGGGCTTTATCTTGTAAGAGAACTAATAAATCTACATTATGGAAATGTGCAAGTGGAAAGTACATATGGTAAAGGTACTACCTTTACCATAAAATTACCTCTTAGTTCTACAGAGTTCTTACATTAAACCTACTAATTTCTTCAGATTTATTATTTCCCTTTCTGTTAAAAATCTGAAGCTACCAACAGGAAGTTTGCCTAATTTAATTGGTCCCATGGAGATCCTTTTTAGTTTCATAACATCGTGACCTATCGCATGAAACATTCTTCTTATCTGTCTTTTTTTCCCCTCTTTAAGTATGATTCTAAACCAGCTATTTTCAGTTGTCTTCTTTATAAAAGAGATTTCACATGGTGCTGTTTTTCCATCTTCTAACCAGATACCCTTTTTTAATTTTTCGATTTTTTTTTCATCGGGCAAATCTTTAACCTTAACTTCGTAAACCTTTTCAATTTTGTATTTAGGATGTGTTAGTCTTAGAGATAACTCCCCGTCATTCGTTATAAGAACTAATCCTTCAGAATGATAATCAAGTCTACCCACGGGCCATACACGATTTTTGATACCTTTGAGTAAATCTAAAACAGTCTGTCTCCCTTCGGGATCATTAGTAGTGCACATAACTTTTTTAGGTTTGTTTAATATTATATAAACATTTTCAGTTTTTTTTACTTTTAGCAATTTCCCATCAATTTTAATATGATCCTTTTCAGGATCGGCTTTATCTCCTAATTTAGCAGGAACGCCATTTATCGTTACTCTACCTTCTTCTATCATTTTCTCTGCTTCTCTTCTCGATGCGATACCTACATTAGCTATTATTTTCTGTACTCTTATTTTCATCTTCGTCTCCAAGTAATTTTAGTTGTGGCTCTTTGATTATTTCTTTTATTTCTCTAATGTTTGGTAATTCACTCAAGTCTTTGAGACCAAAGGCTTTTAAAAATTCTTTTGTTGTTCCATAAACGTGAGGTCTTCCAGGCACATCTTTCCTTCCCATAATTTTTATAAGTTTTTTTTCTAATAGGGATCTAATAGGGTTACTTGAATCAACCCCCCTTATATGTTCTACTTCAGCCCTTGTTATTGGTTGTTTGTATGCAATAATAGCTAATGTTTCCATGGCTGATTTTGATAGATCGGATTCTTTTCCCATAACAATTTTTCTAATGAAAGGGGCATAGGGGATCTTTGTTCTAAAGAAGTATCCGCCGTCAACTTCTTTTATCTCAATCCCGCGCATATCATTGTAATTGTATTCTTGCATTAGTATCTTAATTATTTCTTCTACATCCTCTTTTTTAATTTCTAAAATATTTGCAATTTTTTCAATAGTTATGGGATTTTCTGAAGAAAATATCATCGCTTCTATTATTGGGAGAGCGCCATATTTTTCTTTTAGTAAGGAATTCATTCCTGGTCAACCCTTAATTGGATATCTATATCTTGAAATAATTTTGATTGCGTAAGAGTAATCATTCGTATCTTTGCAAGTTCAAGTACGGCTAAGAAAAAAACTATTAATTCTATTTTAGACTTTAGCTGGTTTGCGTATTCGACAAAAGAAAGCTTTTTTCTTTCTTTTAATGCTTCTAAAACATTGTTAATCATTTCACGAATAGTAATTTTTTCTAATTCCACTTCCAGAGAAATACTGTCAGGCATTTTTTCGATAAGGGAATAAAATACCTTAACAAGTTCAAAGGAATCAAATTCTTTTTCTGCAAAATCAATAGTGAATTCTGTATAACCCCTGGGGAAAAAATCTCTGTATATAATTTCTTGTTTTTCAATAAGTTGAACTAATTCCTTTATTTTCTGATATTCGAGCAATCTCTGCACAAGCGGTAATCTTGGATCTTGTATATCAGTTATTTCATCGCTTTGAATTTCTTCATCAATTGCAATTTTTTTTGGTAATAACATCTTTGATTTTATATATATTAAAGTTGCTGCCATTATAAGAAATTCGCTCGCCACATAGATATTTAACTTTTTCATATTTTCAATATACTCCAGATATTGAGCAGTTATTTCGGCTATAGGAATATTATAAATATCAATTTTTTCTTTTTTTATGAGATGTAATAATAAATCCAGAGGGCCTTCAAATTGTTCTAATTTTACAGATATACTCATATACCAATTGTTTCACGCACTTCTTCCATTGTTTTCTGAGCAAATTCTCTTGCCTTTTCATTACCTTCATCAATTATTTCGTTTAGTTTATCAATGTTTTCTTCATAAAATTTGCGCTTCTCCCAATAGGAGTTTATTTCGTTTTTCATTTTTTCAAGAAGTCTCCTTTTACATTCAATACATCCAGATAATGCTTCCTTACAACTTTTTATTATTTCTTCTCTTTCCTCATCGTCGGTGTAGACTTTATGAAATAAGAATAGGGGACACAAATCAGGGTCTCCAGGGTCAGTTTTCTTAATCCTATGGGGATCGGTCATCATTGTGAGTATCTTTTTCTCCACGACCTCGGGCTTGTCCGATAAATAAATGGCATTGTTATAACTCTTGCTCATCTTTCTACCATCTACGCCGAGTAATTTTGGTGTATCAGTTAAAAGTGGTTCAGGCTCAGGAAAGAGTTTTGTTTTAAATATGAAGTTAAATCTCCTTGCAATCTCTCTTGTTAACTCCACATGTGGCACCTGGTCTATCCCAACAGGTACATAAGAGGCTTTATATATCAGTATATCTGCAGCTTGAAGTACGGGATAACCTAAAAAACCGTAAGTACTTAAATCTTTGTTTTTTAATTCTTGAAGTTGTTCTTTGTAAGTAGGGTTTCTCTCTAACCAGGAAAGGGGTGTTATCATTGAGAAGATTAGATGAAGTTCTGCATGTTCTTTTATATCCGATTGTATGAAAATAATTGATTTTTTTGGATCAATTCCCACGGAGAGCCAATCGATAAACATCTCTTTTGTATCGTTTTTGATGTTTGAAGTATTTTCATATTCGCTTGTAAGTGCATGCCAGTCGGCGGCAAAGAAAAAACATTTATATTCTTCTTGTAAACGTAACCAGTTTTTTAGAACACCGTGGAGGTGTCCAAAGTGTAGTTTTCCTGTTGGGCGCATACCACTTAAAACAGTTTTCATTAGAAGCCTCCGATAAAAAACAAAAGATACTTTAATAAATTTGCCATAAAAAGCATGTATAAATCAATAATTCGAAAAAAAAGTAATACCAATATGATGAAGAATCCATATGGTTCAATTTTTTCTATAAAATTTCTTCCCTCTTTTGGCAATATAGCTAATAATATTTTACTTCCATCAAGGGGAGGGACAGGCAACATATTAAAGGCAAAAAGCGCAAAGTTTATAAAAAAACCAGCACGTAACATCTGTTTTATTAAATTTGCATTTCCATATAAACCGAGAAGTTGTGTGTTTCTGAAAAATATATTAAACAAAAGAAAAAAAACAATGCATAAAAGAATATTTGACAATGGGCCTGCTAATGAGGATAAAGCCATATCCCTGTAAGGTTTCTTAAAATTAAGCGGGTTAATTGGGACTGGTTTTGCCCAGGCAATCAAAAAGCTTGAATTAGTTATTATCAATATCAAAGGCAGTAAGATTGTTCCAAATAAATCGATATGTGCCAGAGGATTTAGAGTAAGTCGTCCAAGTATTCTGGCAGTTGGATCTCCAAGTCTATAAGCGACATATCCGTGAAAAAACTCATGGACTGTGATTGATAGCAAAACAGGTATGGCATATAATGTTATTTGCAAAACAATTTCATGCATAGGGATATTATTTTATAGTTTTTTGATTTAAAAAGAAAGTTTATTGTTTCGCTCTGGAGATTATTAATTTTGGTAGCGGGGAGAGGATTTGAACCTCTGGCCTTCGGGTTATGAGCCCGACGAGCTACCAAGCTGCTCCACCCCGCGTCTATTAGAATCTAATAATACATTATTATCTAAACACATGTCAAGATATTTATTGACATTAAATTATCTTTTCAATAAAATTTAAAGTTACTTTATGTTCGACACATTAACAGATAAATTAGGGCAGGTTTTTAAGAAATTAAGAGGACATGGTAGGATAACAGAGTCGAATATAACTGAAGCCTTAAGAGAAGTGCGTATAGCCCTTCTCGAAGCAGATGTCCACTTAAAAGTAGTAAAGGAATTTCTCGAGAGAGTAAAGGAGAAAGCATTAGGTCAGGAAGTTTTAACAAGTGTAACTCCCGCACAGCAGTTTATAAAAATAGTAGCAGACGAGCTTGTTAATGTTTTGGGTAGTTATACATCAGAACTTGATTTTTCAGGGAAACCGCCAGCAGTAATAATGTTAGTAGGATTACAGGGGTCTGGTAAAACAACACAGGCAGCAAAGTTAGCTTTATTCCTGAGAAATAAAAAAAGAAAGCCCGGGTTGGTATGCCTTGATATTTACAGGCCTGCTGCATATGATCAGTTAAAAAAACTTTCTGCACAAATTTCTGTCCCCTTCTTTGAATACGAAAAACCAAAAGATCCTCTAAATATTGCAAAAGAATCTTTGATTTTTGCTGATAAAGTTGGTGTTGATACATTAATTTTTGATACTGCTGGAAGACTTCATATAGATCAGGAATTGATGGATGAGTTGAAGGCTTTGAGAAATAATATAAAAATCAACGAGGTTCTTCTTGTGGTTGATTCAATGATTGGGCAGGAAGCCCTGAATGTGGCGGAAAAGTTCAACCAGGAAGTGAAGCTAACAGGTCTTATATTAACAAAGCTTGATGGAGATGCAAGAGGTGGAGCTGCCCTCTCTGCAAAATCTGTAACAGGGGTACCAATAAAATTTATAGGAGTTGGAGAAAAATTAAATGCACTGGAAGTCTTTCATCCCCACAGGATGGCTTCGAGAATCCTTGGTATGGGTGATATAGTTTCTCTTGTTGAGAAAGCTCAGGAGGTTGTGGAAAAAGAAAAGGCAGCAGAATGGCAGCAGAAATTAAAAAAAGGCGCATTTACTTTAGAAGATTTTAGAGAACAATTTAAGTATGTAAAAAAAATGGGATCCTTTGAAAATATCATGGGCTTTATACCTGGAATGAATAAGTTGAAAAAAGAAATTGATTGGGATAAAATAGAAAAAGATTTTAAAAGGATGAATGCTATAATAGATTCTATGACGGTTAAAGAGAGGAGAAATCCTGATATAATTAATGGTAGCAGAAAGAGAAGGATAGCTATGGGAAGTGGTACTACAGTTCAGGAAGTTAATATGCTTTTAAAAAACTTTTTTGAAGCAAAAAGAATTTTTAATCAGATTAAGAAAAAGGGAGAGAAAAATTTTTTAAGAGGCCTGGGTGGTCTTTTTAAATAAATTGAGGAGGAATAAATGGCAGTAAAAATCAGGTTATTTCGTGCGGGGAGTAAAAAGAAACCCTTTTATAGGATCGTTGTCAGTGATTCGACTTCACCGAGAGATGGGAGGTTCATAGAAGTAATTGGATATTATGATCCTTCAAAAGGTATTGAAAATGCAAATTTGAAAAAAGATCTTTACGATGCGTGGGTAACAAAAGGGGCAATTCCAACAGAAACAGTTAGGAACATTGTAAAAAGTTTATCGAAATCTAAAAGTCTTTAATATAGGTGCGAAAAAAATAACTGATGGGAGGCAGATATGGGAATGAAAGAACTGATTGAGTACATTGCAAAAGCACTGGTAGATAATCCAGATGCTGTGAAAGTGGCAGAAGTTGACGGTGAGCGTACAACTGTTATTGAGCTTTCTGTTGCCAGCGAGGATCGTGGTAAAGTTATTGGTAAAGAAGGACGCACAGCTCGTGCAATGAGAACAATACTTTCGGCTGCATCAGCGAAGGCGCGTAAAAGGGCGGTTTTAGAAATAGTTGAATAATGCAAGGGGATGAATATTTACCCCTCGGCTATATCTTAAGCCCTCACGGAATAAAAGGCCACGTAATTTTAAAAACTTACAGCGGAGAAGGCTATAGCCTTCTCCGAGGTATTTTTTTGTCTTTAAAAACATCAAGTAAAGACTGTATCGTTTTGAAGATATTGAGTTGTATACCTTATAAAAATAATTTTCTTCTTAAATTCGAAGGGGTTGACGACAGGAATAGTTCGGAGAAATTGATAGGTGCAGAGGTATTTATAAAAAGATCAGATTTGCCTGCCACAGAAGATAACGAGTATTACTGGGTTGATTTGATTGGTTGTAATGTGCTTACTGTGGAAGGGACGTTTATCGGCAGAGTTGAGAATCTTATCGCTACTGGAGCTTCTGATGTTTTGGTAGTAAAAAATAAAAATAAAGAGTTTTTATTTCCCTTTTCTGAAAATGTGGTAAAAAATGTTGATATTACATCTAAAAAGATTATTATTGATGTATCAATCTTTAATGAAGAAGATTTATGAAGATAGATATTCTAACTATATTTCCCGATTACTTTTCAAGCCCTTTAAACCAGAGTCTGGTAGCTAAAGCTATAGATAAGGGTATTATTGATATTAAAATCTGGAATATTAGAGATTTTACCAGAGATAAACATAAGACGGTTGATGATGTGCCTTATGGTGGTGGTTCTGGCATGATTATGAAAATCGAACCGTTGGTTGAATGTCTTGAAGAAATTGAACATCATAGGGGAAGGGGATTCAAAATATTATTAACCCCGGCTGGTAAGGTTTTTAATTATGAAATGGCAAAAGAGCTAAGCAACTATGATCATGTTATTCTAATATGTGGGAGATATGAAGGGGTTGATGCTCGAATTGAGCATTTTATTGATAGAGAAATTTCTATTGGAGATTATATAACTATGGGTGGTGAGGTAGCAGCTCTTGTAGTTATTGAATCATCTATTAGATTTGTAAAGGGCGTAGTAGGTAAGGAAGAATCCGTTATTTTCGAATCTTTCTGTGATGGTTTATTAGAATATCCCCAATATACAAGACCCTATGATTTCAGGGGTTATAAAGTGCCAGATATTTTAACTTCTGGAGATCATAAAAAAATTCTTGATTGGAGAAAAGAACAGGCAATTCTGAAGACAAAGAGAGTGAGACCAGAACTTTTAGGAAAGAGAAAATTTTTAAAGGATTAAAAAAAATGCCAGAAAATTTATATATTGCATTATTACATTATCCCGTTTATAACAAAAATAAGCAAATTACAGCAACAGCAATTTTTAATTACGATATTCATGATATTTCAAGAATATCAAAGACTTATGGAGTAAAGAAGTTTTTTATCGTTCAACCTATTCAAAAACAGCTTGAATTAGGTAAAAAAATTTTATATCATTGGATATTCGACTGGGGTAGTACTTATAACCCCAGAAGGAAAGAAGCGCTCACAGGGGTAGTATTAAAAGAAAAGTTTGATGATGTAGTTTTAGATATTGAAAGTGATTATGGTAAAAAGCCTATAATAGTTGTTACAGATGCTAAGGCTTATCCAAACAGCATTGGATATGAAGAGTTAAAAGAAAAAATTTATAGTAAAGATAATCCCTATTTGATTGTTTTTGGTACAGGGTGGGGGTTAACGGAAGAGTTTGTAAATTCTGCTGATCTCATATTAAAACCTGTGTATGGTGAGGGCAGCTATAATCATCTTTCGGTGAGATCAGCGGCGGCTATAATTTTAGATAGACTATGTGGTAGATAATAGGGAGGTGCTAATTTATGAATAGAAAAGTATTAGAGATCGAAAAAAGCTTTATAGCAGGTAAGGAAATGCCAGAATTAAGGCCTGGTTATACTGTTCGTGTGCATACAAAGGTTAAAGAGGGAGACAAAGAGCGTATTCAGGTTTTTGAAGGAGTAATAATAGCGCTCAAACATGATGGCATCAGAACTTCTTTTACTGTTAGGAAAGTATCTTATGGAGTTGGGGTGGAGAAGGTTTTTCCTCTTTACTCGCCAGTCATTGACAAGATAGAGGTTGTAAGCAAGGGTAAGGTTCGGAGGGCAAAACTTTATTATCTAAGAAACTTGAGAGGTAAAGCAGCCCGTATAAGAGAAATACGTTAATAGGATTGTGTTGGCAAAGTACATATGCTTTGCCAACAATTTTCTATGAAATTTCTTTTAGATTATCTATCTCAGGACAATTATGAATTGATATGTGGAATTGATGAAGTGGGGAGAGGTCCTATAGCTGGTCCTGTGGTGGCTTCTGCTGTAGTTTTCAAAAAAGATTATATAAATCCACTCTTTATAGATTCAAAAAAGCTAAACCCCAAAAAAATAGAAGAACTTGCAGAAATTATAAAGGTAGAAGCAGTATCCTTTGCTATAGGGCTCAGGGATGCAGAATATATTGATAAACATGATATTTTAACTGCTACTTTTAAAGCCATGGAGGATGCATTTAATAAATTAAAGATTAAACCATCTCTGATCTTCATTGATGGGCATCTTAAAAATCCATATATAAAAAATGTACAGCAAATAGCTTTAGTGAAAGGAGAAGAGAAGTCTGTTGCAATTGCAGCGGCATCAATAATAGCAAAAGATTTTAGAGATAAATTAATGATGGAGTATGCAAAAGAGTTCCCTCAATATGCTTTTGAAAAGCATAAGGGATATGGAACTAAATTACACTTAGAAATGCTAAAAAAATATGGGCCATCGCCTATACACAGAAAAAGTTTTTTAAAGTCCCTATCAAAACCGGGTTCTTTATTGTGAATAAGAGAAAATATGGAAAATTTTTTGAAGATCTTGCGATTGATTTCCTGAAAAAAAGGGGTTACAAAATTATTTGTCGAAACTTTACTTGTTCCTTCGGTGAAATTGATATCATAGCTGAGAAAAATGATGTGTTGTGTTTCATAGAAGTAAAAGCAAGATCTAAAAGATTATACGGTACTCCACTGGAGGCAATAACACCCATAAAACAAAGAAAAATTATAAAAGTAGCAGAATACTATTGCATGAAGCATAAAATAAAAGATAAACCTTTAAGATTTGAGGCTATAGGAATTGAGTTATCAGATAATGTGCCAAAATTTGATCATGTGGAAAGCATTTTTTCAGAGGTTTTATAAAATACCTAAAAAGTTAGTATAAAGGTTAATTTCTTTAGATTTAGTAACAAAAATGCTTAAATTGTATTGTTTGGGGGCGCATTAAATATTTTTAAATTGTTTAAATTTTAATTTGCTTTCTATAAAATTTTTAGTAATTTGCTTGTAATATAGTCCTTCATTTATTAAACTTTTTTCTATGGAATTTCTTGGGATTATTGAAATTATTTTTATTGTTTCTGCAATAATTGTTTTTATATTAACGAAGGTTAATATACCTTCTTTAGTAGGGTTTTTATTTGCGGGTATTTTAATAGGACCTTCTGTTCTTGGTATTGTTGTAGATACTCATAATATTGAAATCATTGCTGAAATAGGTGTTGTTCTTCTTCTCTTTTCGATTGGCATAGAGTTTTCGATAAAAAAGCTGTTAAAAGTGAAAAAAATTGTTTTTGGTGGTGGACTACTTCAGATATTTATAACTACTCTGGTAATATCCTTTTTGTCCTACTATTTTTTTAAAAGTATAAAGATAGCAATTTTTTTGGGCTTCTTGATTTCTTTGAGCAGTACCGCAGTGATTCTCAAAATTCTTGGTGACAAGGGAGATGTAGATACCCCTCATGGCAAAACGATGATTGGGATTCTGATCTTTCAGGATTTATTTGTAGTGATTATTATGCTTCTTATTCCTCTGTTGGCAGGAAATGATATTTCCTCAAAAGAACTTTTTTTAAAATTATCTAAGGCAGGGCTTATTATTTTATTTGTTTTAGCAGGTTCTAGATTTATTTTCCCATATTTTTTACATCAAATAGTTAGGACAAGGAGCAGAGAACTTTTTATTATCACCATAATTGTAATTTGCCTTGGTATTGCAACAATTACTTCCTATGCGGGGTTATCTCTTGCACTTGGGGCATTTCTTGCGGGGTTAATTATATCTGAATCTGATTATGCCCATCAGGCGTTGTCTGATGTTCTTCCTTTTAAAGAGAGTTTTATGGGGCTATTTTTCGTATCTGTGGGGATGTTAATGAATGTGAATTTTATTTTAGAAAATATCCTATTGGTATTAAGCTGCCTATTTGTTGTAGTTTTAGTTAAGGTGTTTGCTCTTTTGATTGTTTCATATTTTTTGAGGCTTTCTCTAAGGGTTTCAGTAATAAGTTCTTTAAGTCTTGCCCAGGTGGGTGAATTTTCATTTGTTTTAGCCTTTGCAGGAAAAAATGCAAGTTTAATCAGCGACAATTTATACCAGTTAATTTTATCTGTTACAGTAATTACAATGATTGTGTCGCCTTTTAT
>CALINM010000015.1 GCA_938045315.1 uncultured bacterium
AAATGTTCATTATATCTTTGTTGCTAGCACCAATTGATTTTAATATACCGATTTCTTTTGTCTTTCTCATAACTATCATTATCAGTGTTCCCGCTATATTAAAAGCAGCAACCAGAACAATCAATGTAAGTATAATAAACATAGTTAATTTTTCTATTTTCAAGGCAGCAAATAAATTTTTATTCATAGCCATCCAGTCCCTTGCCCATAGATCCTTAAATTTCCTGTGAATTTCAGTTGCTATGTATTTAGCATTTTCAAGTTTGTCTGCTTTGATTGCAATACCTGTAATAACATCCGGTTTATTAAAAATCTGCTGGGCATTTTTTAGGGATACATATGCAAAAGTAGAATCATAATCATACATTCCAGCTTCAAAAATACCAACTATTTTCATTTTATATATTTTAGGCATAAGTCCTGTTGGTGTCTGCTGAAAAACAGGGGAAATAAGCAAAATATCATCGCCAAGATCAACACCTAATTTGGTCATAAGTTCTTTACCAATTAAAATCCCTTTTTTATCATCCGGTAAATCCTTTGTTATAGATTCAATATCACCTTTGATTATATTTTTGTTCAAATTATTAACTTTGGATATATTATCAGGAACTATGCCCCAGAGTAAAATTCCTTCAACCTTATCCTGTGTTTTTAGCATAACCTGTCCCATAAAATAAGGAGCAACACCCTTTACATATTCTATTTTATTTATCTCCCTTACCTTCTTATCATAATCAAATATACCATCTTTAAAATATGAAGATGCAATCACATGCGCATTTGCACCTATTATTTTATCTCTTATATCCTGATGAAAACCATTCATAACAGATATAACAACTATTAAAGCCATAACACCAACTGATATTCCGGCTATAGAAATAAAATTTATAAGTGAAATAAAACCTTGTTTTTTGGATTTAAGATAACGCAAACCGATAAAAAAATTAAATTTTTTTAACATTTTACTCACTACCTTGTGGTCTTAAAAGCGGAAACAAAATAACATCTCTTATAGATGGCGCATCAGTAAAAAACATAATCAATCTATCAACACCTATGCCCAAACCGCCTGCTGGAGGCATACCAACTTTTAATGCTTCAATAAAATCTTTATCAATTACCCTTGCTACTTCGCCTCCTGTATCCTGTTCTATTTGTTCTTTAAATCTCTTTTCCTGCTCTTTTGGATCATTTAATTCAGAAAACCCATTCCCTATTTCCCTACCAAAAATATATGGCTCAAATCTTTCTGCAAATCCTGGATTCTTTCTGCTTTCTTTGGCAAGCGGAGATACTTCCACAGGAAAATCAGTTATAAATACCGGTTGAATGAGTTTCTCTTCTACAAACTCTTCAAACGTAAGGGCAATGAGTTCGCCTTTTGTTATACCTTGCCGTATTTCAACTTCCCTCTGTTTTAATCTATTTATAAGTTCCTGTTCAGATTCTTTTTCAGTATCAATGCCTGAGTATTCTTTTATTGCATCAGTCATTTTTAATTTTTTCCACGGCGGAGTAAGATCAATTTTTTCGCCCTGATATTCAATAATTCTGGTTCCTAAGACTTTATCTGCAATATTTACCACAAGATCTTCTGCTATCTGCATAACGACTTTGTAATCTGCATATGCGACATATAGTTCAAGCATGGTAAATTCCGGATTATGCTTTATTGAAATACCCTCGTTCCTGAAATTTCTGTTTATTTCATAGACTTTTTCAAACCCGCCCACCAAAAGCCTTTTTAAATAAAGTTCGGGTGCAATTCTTAGATAAAGATCCAAATCAAGTGCATTATGATGCGTAAGAAATGGTTTTGCTTTTGCTCCACCTGGTATTAGTTGCATCATTGGTGTTTCAACTTCCAAAAATCCCTGCATATCCAGAAAATTTCTTATTTCTTTTATTATTTTGGTTCTTAACTCAAAATTCTTCTTTACATTATCATTCACAATTAAATCAAGGTATCTTTTTCTGTATCTTATTTCTTTATCTTTTAAGCCATGCCATTTTTCAGGTAAAGGTAACAGCGACTTTGTTAGAAGTTCAAACTTACTTACCTTTACTGTGATTTCGCCTGTCCTTGTTTTAAAAATTTTTCCTTCAACTCCTATAATATCCCCGATATCAAGTTTTTTAAAAATTTCATATTGCTCTTCACCTATATCATCCTTTCTAACATAAATCTGAATTTTATTTCCTGAATCCTTTATATGCCCAAAAATCGTTTTTCCATGCAAACGCAAACTTATTAATCTTCCTGCCAACATTTCTACATCTTCGCTTTCTGCACCTTCTTTTATGTCTTTATTTTTTTCTAAAATTTCATTTATTGTTCCTGTGCGCTGGAAACTGTATTTATAAGGCATAATTCCTTTTTCTAAAATAAACTTTAAATTTTCTTCTCTGCTTTTTATAATCTCTGATTCATTTTTTTCATTCATTTCTTCCATATTTGCACCCTTTTATTTTAAATTTTTGTTATAACTTTTTCTTTTATTTTCTCATAATATTCATATGGTAGTTTTACTTTGCCTATGACTGAATATTCTCTTATCTCACCATGGAAATCAGATCCGCCTCCTATCAACAAATTAAATTTATTTGCATAATCCAAATAATTTAAAATATCTTCGTTTGTATGGTCTGGATGAAAAACTTCAATTCCATCTAAGCCATTATCTCTCCATGTTTCAATCATATAATCTCTTTTAGCAATTCCAGGATGAGCAAGAATTGAAATTCCCTTTGCTTTTTTTATTATATCTATGGCTTCCTTTACTGATAACCTTGCCTTTTTGATATATGCTGGTTTTCCTTCTGATAAGAATTTATCAAACGCTTCCTTTATATTTTTAATATATCCTTTTTTAAGAAGCAATCTTGCTATATGTAATCTTCCTATATTATTTAAATTATCAGTCATTTCATATAGTTCATCAAATTCAATTGAGACTTTGTTTTCTTTTAATTTTTTTACAATATTAATCGCGCGTTCTACTCTTTTTTTCTGAAAATATAAAAGGTGATTAATAAAATCATTATTTTTCCAATCTATATAAAGTCCTACTATGTGAATTTCTCTTTCTTCAAACATAGCAGAAAGTTCAACAGCAGGAACAAACTCAATATTAAAAAATTTTGCATATTCCATTGCTTCTTCAATAGCCGCAACAGTATCATGATCAGTAATTGCAATTGCCGATATTTCCTGTTCTTTGGCTTTTTTAAATATCTCCTCTACACTATGTATTCCATCTGATTTATTAGTATGTATATGCAAATCTGCCCATTTTTGCTCCATTTTTGCTCCGATTTTTATTATCAGAATTTTATTTCACAAAAATTTCCTGCCTTAATTTAATGTTTTAAAAATAATTCTGGAGCGGGCGATGGGAATCGAACCCACGTACCAAGCTTGGGAAGCTCGTATTCTACCATTGAATTACGCCCGCATCTCTTAAAATTTCATATAATTATAAAGGTTTTTTTATTTAAAGTAAAGATGAAAAAAATCAGCCGAAAACTAGTTTTTACGGATTTGTATCTAAATTTCAGGTGAAATAAAAAAATTTATTATAAATTCATTTAATATATTTTTTTCAACACATAACAAACTACCGGATTTGAATTCTATAATTTT
>CALINM010000016.1 GCA_938045315.1 uncultured bacterium
AGAAAAACAATCAGGTTTGTTTTCTTCAAACCATATCCGGGATGGCTCTCTCGGAAACTCTTTTTTATAAGCCTTTATAGTATCTTTGCTTTCTGAATGAACTGTGATACAGGCAACTTCACATAGCCTGCAACCCATGCAGTATTCTTCTCGTGGATAAACCCTTTTCATACTCATTTTAAACTCCTATATTCACTATAAATTTACTGTCCCGCTGGCAAAACGCCAAGTATCTCCATCTCTTTATCTGTTAATCCTATGGCCCTTAACCTAAGCCTATTGCCTCTCAGTGATTCTAATGCATTGATACCTAATGCTCCTAATATTTCTTGTATTTCATGCCCCCAGCTCTTGACTAAATTAACTAACTGTTCAGCTGCAATCTCTGGATTAATCCTTTTAGCTAAATATGGATCATTAGTTGCAATACCCCATGGACATTTCCCAGTGTAACATCTCTGGCATAGAGTACATCCAACCGCTTGAAGAGTTGCAGTTCCTATATAGACAGCATCAGCACCAAGAGCAATGGCTTTTAAAACATCTGCGCTTCCTCTTATCCCACCTGAAACAACTATCGATACAGAATTTCTGATACCTTCATCCCTTAATCTTTGATCTACAGCTGCTAAAGCAAGCTCTGCTGGAATTCCCACATGATCTCTTATTATCGTCGGTGATGCACCAGTACCACCCCTAAAACCATCAAGTACGATAATATCTGCACCAGCTCTTGCAATACCAGTTGCTATAGCAGCTGAATTATGTACAGCTGCTATTTTAACACTTACAGGCTTTGTATAATCAGTGGCCTCTTTCAAAGCGTAAATTAGTTGTCTTAAGTCTTCTATAGAATAAATGTCATGATGAGGTGCTGGGGATAGTGCATCACTACCCTCAGGAATCATCCTGGTTTCTGAGATTGCTCTGGTTACTTTTTCTCCTGGAAGATGTCCACCAATACCGGGTTTTGCTCCCTGACCAATTTTTATCTCTATTGCTGCTCCCGCATTCAAATATTCTGCATGAACACCAAATCTACCTGATGCGCACTGAACAATAGTCCAGGGTCCATATTCATAAAGGCTCTTATGCAGTCCACCTTCCCCCGTGTTATATAGTATTCCCAGCTCCTTTGCAGCCATTGCCATGCCTCTATGAACATTTAGATTTATAGCACCATAGGACATTGCTCCAAACATAATTGGATATTCAATTTTTAGCTGGGGAGTAATTTTAGTTTTTAGTTTTAATTTACCTTCTAATTCTTCAAATTCAAGTTTATCAGGTTTTGATCCTAAATAAGTTCTTAATTCCATTGGTTCCCTTAGAGGGTCAATAGAAGGGTTTGTAACCTGACAAGCATCGATTAAAAGATGATCCCAGAAGATTTTATAGGGCTTATCATTACCCATTCCAGTTAGTAAAATGCCACCAGTTTCTCTTTGCTTAATCAATGCCATTCTATGAAAATTTGTCCATAATTCATTTGGCCTAAAAGTTGATTCATTCAACGTTATCTTCAATGAATCCGTGGGGCACATATATTCACATCTTCTACAACCAACACACTTATGATGATCTGCATTCATTATATTTTCTGAAGGATCGTAAGAATGGACCTCATAAGAGCACTGCCTCTCACATACCCTACATTGAATACATCTGTCTTTATCCCTCTTAACATAGAACTCATAAAAGGCCTGGCTTACAGGTTTAAATAACACAGAAATCCTCCTATTTCAATAATATGCAAAGCTTATGTCATTCTTGCAAAAAAAGGGCCAATGATTTGAAGATTTTTTATTGATAAAAAGAGCAGAAAAAAGGCAAAATTAAAAAAATTTGCCTATAATTTAGGCTTTTGATTCTTCTTTATTTTGCCCTGAAAATTTCATTTTTTCCCTTAATTTCAAAGCTTTCATCCTTCTATGCCTTTTTCTTCTTAATTCTTGCTTTCTTGTACCCTTTCCCATTTTCTTCTCCTAAAATCTAATTTTATCCTTTTTTAAAGTTTTCAAAATTTCTGATGCTGACTCTTCTATAGATTTTTTAGTAACATCAACAATAGGAATTTTGTGTTTCCTAAAAAACTCATTAGAAAATAGTATTTCTTCATAAACGTTTTTCAAGTTTGCATATTCACTATTCATATTATTGCCAATAATTTTTAAACGTGCTTTTCTAATATCAGATAAATATACAGGATCAATAGTTAGTCCAACAATTTTTCCACTAAGCTTTTTAAAATCTATATTGTATTCTATACCCTTCACTAAAGGAATATTAGCTACTTTCCATGTTTCATGGGACAAGTATATTGAAAGAGGTGTTTTCGATGTACGTGAAACTCCCATTAAAACTATATCAGCGTCATAAATTGTCTCTGGATTTTGGCCATCATCATGCTTTACAGTATATTCAATAGCTTCTATTCTCTTAAAATATTCTGCATCCATAACATGCTGCGCACCAGGCAATTCTTGCGGTTTTTTAGATAGATACTGTGAAAAACGATCTACTAGTGGGCCTATAATATCAAATGCATAAACTCTTTGTATTTCAGCCTCTCGTGTTATCAAATTTCTGAACCACTTTTGAGCAAATGTATAAACTACAAACGCGTTGGAATGAGTTGCCTTTTTTATGATTTCTTTGATTTCCTCAGGTGTTGAAACTTTTGTAAACTTTTGAATTTCCACAGAATTACCCTTGAATTGTGCTAAAACTGATAAAATCACTTTTTCAGCAGTTTCTCCTGTAGCATCTGAAACTATGTAAATTCTTAAATTTTCCGATTTCAAAAAATACCCCCTTTATCAAAAAAAGTAATTACATCCCCGGTAGTTATATTAAAAATATTACCCTCTCTACTTTCCAATACTCTAATATTTCCCCAAGGTTTATATATTTTAGCTGAAGACGGTCCAAACAAAGCTACCCCTTTTGCATTCATAATTCCTGCTAAATGGCTTATACCACTATCACACCCCAAATAAGCAATTGCATATGTTAACAAAAAACAAACTTTTTTTAAAGAAAGATTATAGAAAAATACTCTATTATCCATTTTTTCAATTAAATTTTCTTCTGCTTCTCCTAATAAATAGATACACTTGTACCCCCTCTTATTTACAATCTCTTCGAATTCAAAAAAATTCTCTATTGGCCAGATTTTTTTTATTCCTCCGCTACCAGGATGAATCAAAATAAAATCACTTTTAATAATATTAGTAAAATCAGGATAATTGATAAGGGGTAAAAAAATTGGACATTCCGTAAATTGTAAATTTAAACAATAAAAAGGATATTCATAAAACCAGATATTATTTTGAATAGCTTTGTAGTAGAAAAAATTTTGTTGTTCCATAAAGTTTTGATCGCTAAAGATGTGAAATTTTTGAACGCTTTTTAAATACTCAGGTATACACCCATTTATGCAATTAAAAACATCTTTTGAGTCAGCATCTAAAAATTCGATAAAATCAATATCTTGAAATAGTTCCCTATATAAATAATTGCCGGCAAAATATATCTTTCTATAGAAGTATCTCAAATTAAAAAGAAGTGGCAAAAAAGAAATTGTATCACCTAATGCACCTTTTCTATAAATGAAGATATCCATAAAATGTGATTTAATATTTTACAAAAAAAGTTATTATTGATAAAAAAGTTTTTTCTAACTATTGACACAGATTGAATAAATTATTATAATCATCAATCACAATGCCGAGGTAGCTCAGTCGGTAGAGCAGAGGACTGAAAATCCTCGTGTCGATGGTTCGATTCCGTCCCTCGGCATTTTTTTTATCATAACCACTAAATCATGGGGAAATAAAATGCAAAAAAAAGTTTATAAAATAGCGGTGATACCAGGGGATGGCACAGGTCCTGAAGTTATTTCTGAAGGAGTAAAAGTACTTAAAGCAGTTGGTGAAAAAGAAAACATTGATTTTTCATTTACATATTTTAATTGGGGCGGGGACAATTTTCTCAAAAGGGGGGAGATTTTACCAGATAATTTCAAAGAACAATTAAAAGATTTCGATGCAATATATTTAGGTGCAATAGGACACCCCGATGTTAAACCAGGTATATTAGAAAAGGGTATACTACTAAGATTAAGATTTGAATTAGATCAGTATATAAATTTGCGACCCGTGAAATTATACCCCAACGTAGATTGTCCACTTAAAGATAAAAAGCCTGAAGATATTGATTTTGTTGTTATTAGAGAGAATACTGAAGGATTATATGCAGGCGCCGGAGGGGTACTTAAAAAAGGCACACCCGATGAAGTGGCTATACAAGAATCTATAAATACCAGAAAAGGTGTTGAAAGATGTATCAGGTATGCCTTTGAGTATACGAGGAAGAGAAATAAAAAGAAAAAGCTTACTTTATGTGGAAAAACCAATGTACTAACATATGCATTTGATTTATGGGAAAGAACTTTTTATGAAGTTGCCAAAGAGTATCCAGATATACAAACTGATTACGTTCACGTAGATGCATGTTGTATGTGGATGGTTAAGAATCCTGAATGGTTTGACGTTATAGTAACAGATAATATGTTTGGAGATATAATTACCGATTTAGGTGCTATGATTCAAGGGGGCATGGGTGTAGCAGCAGGTGGAAATATTAACCCACAGGGACTTTCGATGTTTGAACCAATAGGGGGTTCAGCACCAAAATATACTGGTTTAGGAGTTATAAATCCTATAGCATGTATATTAGCAGGTGAAATGCTTCTTAGATATTTAAACGAAGATGCTGCGGCAAATAGAGTTGAAAATGCAGTTGTAAAGGTAATAACAACTAAATTAAAGAGCTTATCCGCAGGCAAAATGGGATATTCCACCTCACAGGTAGGTGATCTGGTAGTCGAACATTTGTGAGAAATATTAAGAATAATAAACTTTTTCTTATATTAGGTGATAAAAGCTTTCAACAAGAAAAAATTGAGATATTGTTATTATCCTTTTTTGAAAATAAGATTTCAGAACAAAATGTTCAAAGATATCTACCAGAAAGACATGACTGGAATAAAATCACTGAACAAGTTTTAACTTATTCTCTTTTTGGAATACCAAGGTTTTTCATTATAGAAGAAGCAGAAATTTTATCACCGGAAAAAAATATAAAAGACTTACTCAATGCCGCAAAAGAATTCTACCAGTCTGGGGAACTGGAAAAGGCCTATAAATTTACAATTACATCATTACAGCAAATGGATATCGATGAAAAGGATTACAAAATACTCCAAGAAAACCCCTCGCATGTCACAAAAATTTTGAATGAATATATTGATAATAGCGAATTTTGTATAGAGTTGATAAAAAAATTTTCTCTACCAGAAAAATTACCAGAGAAAAATTTTAGCACCCATTTAGTTAGTTTAATAACTCAAATGCCTGAAGGGCATTATCTTATTATCACTTCAAGTAATTTTGATAAAAGAAAAAAAATTTTTAAAGAACTTCAAAAAATTGCTGTTATTTATGAGCAACCCACTGTCAAAAAAGACAATGTGGAACTTAGAAAAAATATTGATA
>CALINM010000017.1 GCA_938045315.1 uncultured bacterium
AAGCTTCAGAACAATTGACACATCCAAACATATAAAATCCCCCATCTTCAGTAGGTCCAATAACATATTCATATTCATCAAGACTTCTTATAGCATCATAAAAAAAATGCTTGGGTATATCAGGAGAATCGCTTCCGATGATTATTTTTTTATTATATCCCCTTTTTTCTAATTCCCTGATTGCATTAAAAATAATTTCCCCTAAATTTTCACCCCTTTGTTTAATTAATGGGAAATCAAATTTCATTTGTTCAAGAAAACCTTGATAAAACCCCACTAAATCTGCTTTTTCTATTTTTCTGCATAAACTTACAGTTTCATCAAGCATCAAGGAATAATAATAAAATGCTTGCTCTTCCCCAATTTCCTTCGCAAGCCTTGTCTTCACTTTACCCTTTTGGGGTACTCTAAAAATAAGACCAATAACATTTTCTAACATTAATATGAAAAAACATGAATATAATTATATTAACCACACTCGCTATAGCTGCAAATTCTGCAAACAACACACCCACTTTCATGTTCCAGAGGGCCACCACAATCGGGACAGGCACCACTTGTGAATGGTTCTTTTTCAATATTTATGTTATGACCATTATTTTTTAGATGCATTTCTATCGCTTTTGCTACTGCATCAGAACAGGAAAGAATTTTATTTTCACCAAATCCAGAAGGTTTGTGGCAGGAAATTCCCACCAACTGCTTTATTACTTGCTTAGCTGCAACACCAGATCTCCAGGCTAATGAAACCATCCTACCTATAGCTTCACATTGGGAAGCAGCACACCCACCAGCTTTACCCATAGTTGTAAATAATTCAAATAGACCTACATTATCTTCATTTATAGTAATATAAATTGGTCCACACCCTGTCTGCATTTGATATGTCCAGCCTTTAAGCACCTTTGGCCGATCTCTTTTAACCACCCTGTTTTCATCATTTTTACCTTTTATCTTTTTTTCTATATTACCTGACATAAGAACCTGGCTTTCTCTTGAACCATCTCTATAAATGGTAATGCCTTTGCATCCCAACTTGTATGCAAGAAGATATGCTTTTTCCACATCCTCAACAGTTGCATGATTTGGAAAGTTAATGGTTTTGCTAACCGCATTATCAGTATATTTCTGAAAAGCTGCTTGCATTTTAACATGCGCTTCTGCTGATATATCATGCGCTGTAACAAAGACTCTTCTAACATCTTCAGGTATTTCTTCCATATGTCTAATGCTACCATGCTCAGCAATTTTTCTCATTAATTCTTCTGAGTAAAACCCCCTCTCTTTAGCAATTTTTTCAAAATATGGATTCACTTCTACAAGCCTTGTACCATCCATTACATTTCTAAAATAACAAACGGCAAAAAGTGGTTCTACACCTGAAGAAGTGTTTGCAATTATAGAAATAGTTCCTGTAGGTGCAATAGTTGTTACCGTTGCATTTCTTATAGGCTCTAAATTTGGTCTATCGTAAATAGATCCCTTAAAATTAGGGAAAGGTCCTCTGATTTTTGCTAAGTTCCTTGATGCTTTATGCCCTTCACTTTTTATAAAAGACATTACTTTTTCAGCTAAATCTAATGCTTGCTGTGAATCATAGGGTATTCCAAGCTGAACAAGCATATCAGCCCAACCCATGATACCAAGACCTATTTTCCTATTTGCCTTGGTCATCTCTTCTATTTTTTGAAGGGGATATTTATTCACTTCAATAACGTTATCAAGGAAATGAACCGCTAAATGAACAGTTTCACGAAGTTTTTCCCAATCAACAGCATTATCACTCACCATTTTAGCCAGATTTATAGACCCTAAATTACAGGATTCATAGGGTAGAAGAGGCTGCTCTCCACAAGGATTTGTCGCTTCAATTTCACCAATATGGGGAGTTGGATTATCCCTATTTAATCTATCAAGGAAAATTATTCCTGGTTCGCCATTTTTCCATGCTTGCTTTACCAATCTCTTGAAAACTTTGCGAGCGTTGAGCCTGCCAACTACTTCCTTAGTCCTTGGATTTATTAAATCATAATCTTTATCTTCTTCAACAGCTCTCATAAACTCCTCTGTAACCCCAACAGAAATATTGAAGTTGTTTAGGGCATTGTTATCATCTTTGCACATAATAAAGTCCATAATGTCAGGATGATCAACCCGTAGTATTCCCATGTTTGCACCCCGTCGAGTCCCCCCCTGTTTTATTGTTTCTGTTGCAACATCGAAGACCTTCATAAAAGAAATGGGACCACTTGATATACCAGTAGTTGATTTTACTACATCATTAGCAGGCCTAAGTCTTGAAAAAGAAAACCCTGTCCCCCCACCTGACTTATGAATCAGGGCTGTATATTTAACAGCATCAAAGATCTCTTCCATTGAGTCACCAACGGGTAAAACAAAGCAGGCGGATAACTGTCCCAGCTCTCTACCTGCATTCATCAGAGTAGGTGAATTTGGCAAAAATTCAAGATTTACCATCATATTGTAGAATCTATTCTCCAGATCTGCAACATCTTCAACACCAAACTTTTTATCTGCTTCAGCGATTGCCCTTGCAACTCTTAGAAAAAGCTCTTCAGGTGTCTCTATGGGGCTGCCGTCAAGACCTTTTTTTAAATATCTTTTTTGTAAAACTGTAAGAGCATTTTTCGAAAGCTTAACTTCCTGAAATTCTCTATTTTTCTCTGCACTTAATTTTATTATTTTTGTCGCATCCTGCATAGACTTACTCCGTATATCAATATTTAGTGGTCTGACGATATTTATATACCATATGTAGTGGTATGTCAAGTTAAATAAATTTTATCAGGAAAGCAAGAGTTATTGACAAAATAGGTTTTCTATCAAAAAAGATTTCTTATTTTTTCAAAAAAGCTTTTATTACGGGGAGAGTTTTTTTCTGTCATTAGACTTTCAAACTCCCTTAATAATGCTTTTTGTTTTTCTGAAAGATTTGTAGGAATTTCAACAATTATAGATACAATTTGATCCCCCCTTCTTTTAGAATGAATATCAGGAAATCCTTTGCCTTTTATTTTAAATTGTGCCCCATTCTGAGTACCAGGCGGTATAACTATCCTTTCTTTACCATCTATTGTGGGGACAATAATTTCTGTTCCCAAAGCTGCTTGAACCATAGTAATGGGGACTTCACAAAGTACATCGTTTTTATTTCTTTTGAAAAATTCATGTTCTCTAACATTTATTTCAATATATAAATCCCCCGGTGGCCCCCCATAATGTCCCGCATTGCCTTCTCTTTGAATCCTTAGCCTTGTACCAGTATTAACCCCCGGTGGCACAGCAACTTTAACCTTTTTTAACCTATTTACATAACCATTCCCGCCACATTCTGGACAGTAATCTCTAATTATTCTACCTGTACCGCCACAAGAGGTACACGTTCTTGCTATACTAAAAAAACCGTGTTGTTGTCTAATTTGACCTGTTCCATTACATTTACCGCAAACAATCGGCTTAGCACCTGGCTTCACCCCTTCGCCATCGCAAACATGACATATAATCCTTTGACTAACATTAATCTCCTTATCTACCCCCTTAGCTGCTTCTATAAAGCTTATGTCAAGTCTGTATAATATGTCCTCACCACGCGTTGCCCTACGTCTTTGGGTAGAACTACCAAAAAACTCAGAAAAAATATCATTAAAGATATCGGAAAAGGTTGTCCCAAACCCAAATCCACCAAATCCTTCTGCACCAGAAAAAGGGCTCTCTCCCATTGAATGTCCATATTGATCATATAGTTTTCTTTTTTCTGGATCTGATAGAACTTCGTAGGCTTCCGTAACTTCTTTGAATTTTTCTTCTGCTTCTTTATTACCAGGATTTCTATCAGGATGCAGTTCAAGAGCCAGTTTTCTATATGCCCTTTTTATTTCACTATCTGAAGCATCTCTTGAAACGCCTAAAACTTCATAATAATCTCTTTTTCTTGCCACAGTTTTCGCCCCAGCTTAAAAAATAAGAGAGGGCTTTTTAAAACTAGCCCTCTATCTTTAAATTCAAATTATTAGCTAATTAATTTTATTTATTATCTTTCACTTCTTCATATGTAGCATCAACAACATCATCTTTTTTTGACTCACCAGAAGCACTGCCAGCTTGAGTACCACTACTTGCATGTTTATACATATATTCACCAAGCTTAAGCGAACTACTAGTAAGCTCTTCTGTAGCTCTTTTTATTTCATCAATATTATTGCCCTGCAGTGCTGTCTTTGCCTTCTGTATAGCATCTTCCACAGATTTTTTTGTTGCTTCATCTACTTTATCACCATAATCTTTAAGGCTCTTCTCCACGGTATATACAAGCCCATCTAAATGGTTTCTTGCTTCTATGAGTTCTTTCTTTTTTCTATCCTCCTCGGCATGCATTTCGGCATCCTTTATCATTTTTTCAATTTCTTCCTTAGTCAAACCGCTACTTGGAGTAATTCTAATAGATTGTTCTTTTTGCGTAGCCATATCTTTTGCACTAACATGCACTATACCATTAGCGTCTATATCAAAAGTTACCTCAATCTGAGGAACACCTCTTGGAGCTGGTGGGATCCCAATTAAATCAAATTGTCCTAAAAATTTGTTGTCCGCAGCCATTTCTCTTTCACCCTGATATACCTTAATGGTCACTGCAGTCTGGTTATCTGCTGCTGTGGTAAAAATTTGACTTCTTTTGCAAGGTATTGTTGTATTTTTTTCGATAATTTTTGTGAAAACACCACCTAATGTTTCTATCCCCAAAGATAGAGGTGTAACATCTAATAGCAACACATCTCTTACATCACCTTTTAATACTGCGGCTTGAATTGCTGCACCAATAGCAACAACCTCATCGGGATTAACTCCTTTATGGGGGTCTTTACCAAAGATTTGCTTTACCTTTTCCTGGACTTTTGGCATGCGAGTCATACCACCCACAAGAATTACTTCATCGATGTCATTGGGAGTTAAACCTGCATCCTTCAAAGCTATTCTGCATGGTTCTTCTAATTTTTCAATCAAATCTGAAACAAGAGCTTCCAATTTTGCTCTTGTAAGTTTCATAAGTAAGTGTTTTGGTCCTGTAGCATCTGCAGTTATAAAGGGGAGATTTATTTCCGTCTCCATTACTGTTGATAATTCACATTTTGCTTTTTCTGCTGCTTCTTTTAATCTTTGCAATGCCATTCTGTCGTTTCTTAAATCTATACCGTTTTCTTTCTTAAACTCTTCAACAATATATTCAACAATTCTCTGGTCAAAATCTTCTCCACCAAGGAAAGTATCGCCATTAGTAGCCTTAACCTCATACACACCTTCACCAATCTCAAGTATTGAGATATCAAAAGTTCCTCCGCCTAAATCGAAGACAGCAACCTTTTCTTCCTTCTTTTCTTTACCCAAACCATAAGCAAGTGCTGCTGCTGTTGGCTCATTTATAATACGTAAAACATTCAATCCAGCAATTGCTCCAGCATCCTTTGTTGCCTGCCTCTGGCTATCATTAAAATAAGCTGGAACGGTAATTACTGCCTCTGTAACTTTTTCTCCCAGATAGTCTTCAGCCGTTTGTTTCATTTTCTGTAAAATCATTGCAGATATCTGTTGAGGGCTATAAGGTTTACCATTAATCTCTACCCAGGCATCACCATTGCTCGATTCTATAACTTTGTAAGGAACAAGTTGCTGATGCTTTTTTACCTCTGGAGAATTAAACTTTCTACCTATTAACCTTTTAACAGCATATATGGTCTTTAATGGATTTGTTACAGCCTGTCTTTTTGCCAATTGTCCTACTAATAATTCATTACTGTCTGTAAATGCAACAACTGAAGGTGTAGTTCTTGAACCTTCTGCATTTGGTATAACAACCACATCATTCCCCTGCATTATGGCAACACAGGAGTTAGTTGTCCCCAGGTCAATACCAATTACTTTTCCCATTTTATTATTCCTCCTTTATATCATTGTCTGTTTTCTCTTTTTCTTCATTTTTATTTTCTTTTTTTTCAGGCCTTTTAGCTACTGTCACCAAGCCAGCTCTTAATAGTCTACCATGCATTTTGTACGCCTTTCTCATTTGCTTTATTATTGTCCCCTCCTCTAAATCATCCCTTTCTTCCACATCCTGGGCTTCATGAATTGAAGGGTCAAAATTACCATTTCCTTCTACCGCTTCCACTCCGTAATTTTTAAGAACATCTAACAATGATTTCAACGTATATTCAACTCCCTGGATTAAAGCATCAACATTTTTACTTGTCTTTGCATGATCTATTGCCATTTCTAAATAATCAATGGGGGTTAAAATTTCTTTTATCAAACCTTCTAGTGCAAACTTTCTAAACTCCTCTTTCTCTTTTATTACCCTCTTTTTGAAATTATCAAGCTCTGCTTCTGCCCTCAGCCAGTTATCATAATAACGAGCCTTTTCTTCTTCACATTGCTTTAACACTTCTTCTAAAGAAGGTTTCTTTTGTTCATCTTTTTCCTCTTGTTTTTCTATCTCTTTTTCCTGTTCCCTATCAACCATTAGACTCTCCTTCTCCTTTTTTAAGAAAACTGCTGATTAACTTAGCTACATTACCCACCAAAGGAATTATATTCATATAATTCATTCTCATAGGTCCAATCACACCTATTGTGCCTACTGTTTCATCACTTCCATAATAAGGAGCTGCAACCATCGCTATACCTTCGAGGTCACTACTTAAGTCTTCCCTGCCTATAAATGTTATAACTCCCCTTATTTTCAATGTCTTATCAAGAAGCTTAACAATCTTGCTCTTTTCTTCAAAGGCTTTAAATATTTTTTTCATCTCATTTACATTTGAAAATTCGGGAGCATCAAATAAATTACTCTGCCCTTCAAGTATAATATCCTGTTCTTTTATTGAATTTGAAATGTCTTCTAAAAGTTTATCATAAAGTTCTTTTAATTCCGCCATTTGCCTTAAAATAAAATCCCTGATCTCGTAGACAGACATACCCTTACCAAGCATCTCATTTATCATAAGCGAATAATTAGTAAGCTCCTTTTGGTTAAAATCCAACTCAGTTTCAATAACCTTGTTTTCCACGAAACCTAACTTAAAAACTACCACAACTAAAACTTTTTTATAAGCAACCCTTATAAAATCTATAGCTGTTATACTAACGTGATCTAATTTTGGCATCAAAACTAACGCAGCTTGATGGGATAAACTTGCAAGTAAGTGACTCGTAAATTTTAATAATTCCCTGTAATTCGAATGTACTTTCCACAATCTTTCTTTTAAAAAAGCATATTCCTCCTCTTTGTCATTCAATTTATTCATCAGCTCATTTACGTAATATTTTATGCCCTTTTCTGTAGGCACCCTTCCTGCTGAGGCGTGGGGTTTATACAAAAAACCCATCTTTTCCATTTCTTCAAGATAGCTTCTAATAGAAGCAGGACTTAGTTCTCTAATCCTCTCCTCCGCCAATGTTTTTGATCCAACAGGTTCTGATCTCTGTATATAAATATCTATAAGATTATTTAAAACCTCCTTCTGTTTTGCAGTTAAACCAAATTCATCCCTTTGCTGGCTCTTTCTCATAGCTAATGTTAAAGTAATAATCCTTTTATATAAAGTCAAGTTCTTAAAAAAATTATGATTTATTTAAAAAATCTTTTAGTCTTTCCAGAGACTTATATATATTTTCTTCCGATGTGGCATAAGAAAATCTAATAAATCCCTCCGCCTGACTACCAAAATCAATTCCAGGAGTTAACGCAAGATCATACTTCTCAAGTAATTCTAATGTTATTGTTAATGAATCTTTTCCTAAAAACCTGAAATCCACAAGTACATAGAAAGCACCTTCAGGATTACCCCAATATTTTAAATTTAAATCCTTTAATCCATCTAATAATATCCTTCTTCTTCTTGAGAATACTTCTTGCATTTGATGCTTTATTTCGTCCGCATGTTCTAAAGCAGCTACACCAGCCCACTGAACAAAACTTGGAGCACATATTATTATATTTTGATGAAGACTTCTAAGCTCTCTGATATATTTCTCCGGAACAATACAGTAACCTAAGCGCCAACCTGTCATGGAAAAAGATTTAGAAAAACCATTTATCACAAAAACTTCATCACCGTATTTGAGCATCGTCTCTTCTTTTCGTTCATAACAAAGTCCATGATAAATCTCATCAGAAACTATAGGTACATTCAACCTGCCTATATACTCCATATCTTCTCTTGCAATCATTTCTCCCGTTGGATTGGAAGGTGAATTTAATACTATGGCCAGATTTTTGCCTTTGATATAAGACATTTTCTTATAGTCTGTGCCTTCTGGCGATAATGGAAAAAACTCAATACTCCCGCATGTAAAATTCACATAAGTGGGATAACAGGCATAACAGGGGTTTGTGAGAACTATTTTATTAACTACTCTATTTAAAATGCTAAAAATAAGTAACATAAGTGGCGATGTTCCTGAAGAAACTACAATTCTTTCTGGTGAGATTTTTACATCATACACTCTTTCATAATACTGTGAAATTGCTTCTCTTAATTCAATTATACCCAGGCTATGAGTGTACTTTGTCTTGCCCTCTCTAATTGCCCTGATACAAGCCTCTTCTATTTTAGGATGAACAGGTAGATCGGGTTCACCCACACACATATAAAGTATATCCCGTCCATCCCTTTCAAGCTTATGAGCCCTTTCTAAAACTTCCATTGCAAGAAAGGGCTTTGTAAACAAATTATTATTCATAAATCATTTGATATCAATTTTTAATCTGCTTTTTTTTAATATCCAAGGCATATTCCAGTACTTCGTCAGCTTTTTTAACTTTTATAAACTTTATCTCCTTTTTGACATATTCTGGCAAGTCCTCCAAGTCTTTTTCATTTTCATGGGGAATTATAACTGTCTTTATTTTATGAGAAAGGGCAGCAAGGCTTTTTTCCCTAATACCACCAACAGGCAGTACCCTTCCCCTTAATGTAATTTCTCCTGTCATAGCAATATCCATTTTTACTGGTATCTTTGATAAAGCAGATATTAATGCTGTAAGCATTGTTACACCTGCTGAAGGTCCATCCTTTGGTATAGCACCTTCAGGGATATGAATATGTATATCTGAGTTAGCATAGAATTCCTCATCTATATTAAAATCTTTTGCTTTAGCCCTTGCATAAGTAAGTGCTGCCTGAGCTGACTCTTTCATTACATCTCCTAACTGCCCCGTTAAAATCAAGTTGCCCTTTCCTTTAACAACTGAAGCTTCCACATATAACACATCTCCACCATAAGGTGTCCAGGCAAGGCCAGTGGCTATGCCAATTTGTCCTGGTTCTCTACCAACCTCTGGTAAATAGATAGGAGCACCAAGATACTTATTAACTTCTCTCAAAGTAATTGTAACTGGTTTTTTTAATCCTTCGGCTTTTTTTCTCGCTACTTTTCTGCAAACTTTACCTATCTGCCTCTCAAGGTTTCTCAGCCCAGCTTCTTGAGTATACTGATTTATAATCATCCTTATGGCATCCTCTTCAAATTTTATATCCCTTTGTGTTAAACCATTTTCTTTAATCTGTCTTGGTATGAGATATTTTTTAGCAATAATTACTTTTTCTTCTTCCGTATAGCCTGAAAGAGATATAACTTCCATTCTATCTCTCAGTGCAGGTGGTATTGGATCAAGCTGGTTTGCCGTAGTTATGAACATTACATTAGATAAATCAAAAGGTACATTTAAATAGTGATCTGAAAAGCTAAAATTTTGTTCTGGATCCAGCACTTCAAGTAAAGCTGATGCAGGATCCCCTCTAAAATCAACACCAATCTTATCAATTTCATCAAGCATAAAAACTGGGTTATTTGTTCCAGCTTGTTTTATTCCCTGTATTATTCTTCCAGGTAGTGCACCCACATAAGTTCTTCTATGACCCCTAATCTCCGCCTCATCCCTAAGTCCACCTAAGGATATTCTAATAAACTTCCTTCCTAAGGCTCTCGCTATTGATTTTCCCAGAGATGTTTTTCCAACACCTGGTGGTCCAACAAAGCAAAGAATAGGACCTTTCATTTTTTTCTTGAGTTTTCTTACAGATAGGAATTCCAAAATTCTCTCTTTTATTTTCTCTAAATTATAGTGATCTTCATCAAGGATTTTTGCAGCCTTTTTAATATCCAATTTATCTTTTGTTTCCCTGGACCATGGTAGTTCAACCATCCAATCTAAATAAGTCCTTACAATAGCAGATTCAGCAGAATCTGGATGCATCAACTCTAATCTTTTTAATTGTTTAAGTGCTTCCTCTTCAACATTTTTGGGCATTTTAGCTTTTTTAATCTTTTCTCTATATTCTTCTATCTCTTGATATCTATCATCTGCTTCTCCTAACTCCTGCTGGATTGCACGCATCTGTTCTCTTAGGAAATATTCCCTTTGGCTTTTTGATATTTCTTCTTTAGCTTGATTCTGTATTTTTGCCTGAACCTCTAAAAGTTGTACTTCTTTGTTTAGTAGTTCGTTAACTTTCCTAAGTCTCTCAAGAGGATTGATTATTTCCAGAATCTGTTGATTTTCTTCCATCTTAAACCCAATATTTGATGTAACAAGATCTGCTAACCTCCCAGGATCATCAATATTTTCAAGAATAACCATTATGTCTGGTGAAAGGGGTTTCCCCAAGGATATTATCTTTTCCACTTGTTCTTTAACATTTCTTATAAGTGCTTCTATCTCAAGGGTAATATTAGGAACTGTTTCTTCTTCAATTTTTCTAATCTTGACTTTGAAAAAGGGCTTTTTCATTTCATAATCAACTATTTCAGCCCTCGACAAACCTTGAACCAAAATTTTTATTCTTCCATCAGGTAATTTCAACATTCTCATTACAAGGGACGCTGTACCTATGGAATGTATTCTATCCGGTTCAGGTTCTTCTTCTGTTGCATCTTTTTGAGCAGAAAGCATTATAATCCTATCCTTAGAGAGTGCCTCTTCCACCGCCCTGATAGATAATTCCCTTCCTACAAAAAGTGGTATAATCATGTAGGGGAAAACAACCACATCTCTTATAGGTAAAAGGGGAAGTGTTTCTGGTATTTCTGGTCCCTTTTCTTCACTTTTAATTTCTTTTTTTTCTTCCACTAAAAACCTCCTTATTCGACGGGAATTATAATTTTTTTACTTCTTTTTTCTACTAACTTGGGGATAGAAATTGTCAATATGCCCTTTTCCAGCTTAGCTTTAATATTGTGCATATTAAAAGGTCCTGGTAAATTAAAACTTCTTTTAAATCTTCCATAAGAACGGCCAATACAATGATATCTCCTTTTTTCATCCTCTTCTTCTTGTGGTTTTATTTTCTCACCTTTAACTGTAACAATATTTTCATTTACTTCTATGGAAATATCATTTTTTTTCACCCCTGGAAGTTCCATCTCTATGTAATAATAATCCTGTGTTTCAATTACATCACTTAAGGGGAGATATGTACAATTTATATCAAATTCCATAAGATCATGATTTGAAATAATACTTTCGATTTGATGTATGTCAGAAATATAGTTTTTATTTTTTTTACTTGTGCTCATTTTCGATAACCTGAGATAATATTTTTAATAAACCTTTTTTTAATTCCTTTCTTTTTAAAGCAAACCTGATATTTGCTTCCAGATAGCCCAATTTATCACCACCATCATATCTTTTTCCTTCAAACAAATAACCATAAATTTTATTGTTTTTTGCATACATCTTAAGTGCATCTGTGAGTTGTATTTCACCATTTTTTCCCGGTTTGACTTTTTTAAGATAATAGAATATTTTTGATGGTAAAATATATCTTCCTATTATCGCAAGGTTTGATGGAGCTGATGAAATGTCTGGTTTCTCTACCATATCTTCTATTTCCCATAATCTATTATTTATCTTTTTACCTTTCACAATTCCATATTTTTTAACCATCTCCTTTGAGACTTCCATAAGAGCTATAACAGGTGCATTCATTTTTTTTGCTACTTCTGCGAGTTGTTTCAATACTGGTATTTTGGCATCAATAATATCATCTGCAAGTATAACTCCAAAAGGTTCTTCACAAATAAGATTTTCAGCACACATTATTGCATGACCAAGTCCAAGGGGATTTTTTTGTCTAATATATGCCACATCAACTTCTTTAGGCATTCTTCTAATCTCTTCAAGTATCTCCTTGTCCTGCCTTTTTGACAAAACATCTTCCAGTTCATAAGAATAATCAAAGTAGTCCTCTATAGCATTTTTTCCCTTACCAGTAACAATAATTATATCTTTAAAGCCACTTTTTAAAGCTTCTTCAACCCCATACTGAATGAGGGGTTTATCAACAATGGGTAACATCTCCTTTGGTGTACTTTTAGTTACTGGTAAAAACCTTGTTCCCAAGCCTGCAGCAGGAAAAACTACCTTTCTTAAGTTTTTCATCCCCACCTTCCTGAATTTTTTTTGTAAGACAAAGATAATAACTTTTTTAAAAATTTGCAAGTTTGTTAATAATTTTTTTGTTCTTCCAGCAACTTATAATGGGTTATGCCATTTGCATCTATAATACCCAACCTAAAAGGGGGTGAGACATTGCTATCAACAGTAGAAATTTTTTTCATGCTTTCGCTGAAAAAATTTATTAAATCATTTAAGTGAATATTAACTAATTTTGTCATTGCCATTTCAATCCCTAATCTTCTTGGAGCAGTTATTGTATTTTTTATATCAACCTTTTTAAAAACTTCATTTCCCTCTGCCCCCAAAAGCCCCATGCCAAGTTCACCCGAAGCTTTTTTGGCCGAGTAAATAAAATATATCCTTAAAAAATCTTCTTTTAATTTGTTTTCAAAATTATAAATAAAACTTCTGTATTGCATGCTCCCTATACTCATTAGATATTCTTCAATCTCTTCAAAAGTATTAATATTAAGAATTTTGCTCTTTTCCATTAATCCTTCTAAAATATCTATACCAAAAGTCAGCCCAATAGTGGCAATGAGAAAGTTTTTCCCAATAAAAAGTTTATTACCCCTTATACTAGATTTGTTTAGGAAAACTATATTACTATCTACACAAATATAACATGCGTTTTTTGTTAGGTAGCCAATTATTTGAGACAAGTTAGCCCCTTTTCATCTTAATAAGAAAACTTATGGGAACAATACTCACCTCTTTTTTTATATCAGGTAACCTTTTTTCTAAAACACTAAGAGTTTCTCTATGAGGATGTCCAATAGCGATAGCGTATCCCTTTTCTTTTGCAATCTTAATTGCTTTGTCTAACTGCTGAGATATTATCTCTTCATCAAGTTCATGATCAAGAAAAATATCCCGAACAAAAAATTTTAATCCCAATTGCTGCGCCACGTTGCTTGCTACAGAATTAACTGATGTTCTACTATCGAGAAAAAATAAGTTTCTTTCTTTTATACCCTCTAAAAAAATTTTCATCTTCTCTTCATTTTCAGTAAATTTTGATCCCATATGATTATTCGCACCTATAGCATATGGGACAGATTCTAAATAAAATTTACTTAGCTTTTTAATATCTTCATTGTCCATTTCTGTTGTTAAAAATTTTGTTTCTCCATTTTTATATTTATCAAAGCTATGGGGTTCCATGGGCACATGGATGAGAATATCTTTGTTAAGTTCTTTACCCTTTTTAGCAAAATAGAAAGAATATTTTAATTGAGGAATTATGGAAAGTGTTACATTCTCAAGCCGAAGTACCCTTTCCCCCAGATCAATAGAATTCCCAATATCATCGATAACAATAATAAGCTTTGGTTTTTCATCTTTAAAAACATATGGAACTGAAATTTTCTCATTAGCCTCATAAAAGATTATATCTTCTTTGTTGATTTGAAAAGCAATTTTATCATCATAATTTTTCAATTCTTCTCTAATAATATCTTCAACTTTCTTTTCCCTAAAAACTATTTTTTTAATGTTTTCATTTCGAATCTCAATAATCCCTTCGTTTTTTAATTTGTTTAAGAATTTCTCCACCCTTTCATTAAGAGATGGTATTTTTGGAGTATCATCTACTTTTTTATTTTCAACTAATTCTCTCTGTATAATTTTTTCGTTATATATACGGATAAAAAAAATAGCCCCGATTGTAACTAGAATCAGGGCCATTACGAATAAATTCAACTTTTTAAAATTCATTTCTGCCTGTTTTTAAATATCTCATAGCCTTTTAATAATTCTATTGCTTTTTTCACCATTTCATCCTCTTCTGGAGCTTTAGCAGGTTTTGTAATTTCTTTAATATCTTCTTTTTTAGTATCTACTTGTTTTTCTTTATCTTCTTCTACCCCCGGTAAATGTCTTGGTAAATCTTTTTCTCTAATCGTATGAGGGGATGAATCCTTAAACTCAATATCCGGTACTATTCCTTTTGCCTGTATCAATCTTCCGCTGGGTGTATAATAACGAGCAGTTGTTAATCTTAATGAAGAACCATCTTCAAGGGGAAAGATTGTTTGGACTGAAGCTTTACCAAATGTTGTTGTACCCATAATTAGAGCTACTTTATGATCCTGAAGAGCACCTGCTACTATTTCTGAAGCACTTGCACTTCCTGAATTAACAAGGCATATAATTGGATAATTACCAACAGATTTGCCTTTTGTAGCATTAAACCTTGCCCCTTCCTTCCCATCTCTACCCTTGGTATAAACAATTGTCCCTTCATCTAAAAATTGATCTGAAATCTTAACAGCTTGATCAAGCAACCCACCCGGATTATTCCTTAAATCAAAAATCAACCCCTTTATTTCATTATTGGCTTGTAATTCATTAATTGCTTTTACAAAATCATTGGTGGTTTGTTCTTGAAACTGGGATATTTTAATATATGCATAGTGATTTTCCAGAAGTTTATATTTCACACTTTTTATTTTAATTATATCCCTAACTAACGTAATTGGCTTTAGCTCCTTAAACCCCTCTCTCATAATATGTATCGTAACCTTAGTATTGGGGGTTCCTCTTAAAAGTTTAACGGCGTCTTCTGTTGTCATCCCCTTAGTAATTTTATCATCTATCTTTATTATCTGATCACCCGCTTGAATACCAGCTCTCGATGCAGGAGTATCATCTATTGGTGCTACAACTGTAAGAATACCATCTTTAACTGTTATTTCAATCCCAATTCCCCCAAACATACCTTTTGTCTCTACTTCAAGCTCTTTTGCTCCTTCAGGATCCATAAATCCAGAATGGGCATCCAAACTTTCAATCATACCTTTAATTGCATTGTATATCATTTTCTTTGATGTAACCACTTCGGGATCAACATAATTGGACTTTGCAATCTGAAATGCCTGTGCAAAAGTTTTAAAATACTTTATATCTTCCTCTGGGAAAAAGGCTGCTCCCTTAGAAAAAGCATAAACCCCATAACCAACTACACTAATAACAATAAAAAAAGCTACAATAGTAAATATTTTTGATCCCTTAGACACTAAAATTCCTCCCCTTTTGCTATTGTTATTGATTATAATAATAATATCATTTATTGATAAAATTATAAAGACTCTTTTATTTTGGCTTTTAAATTTTTTACATTTCAAAATATTTCCTTCAAACTTAATTTCAAAAGCTTTTTAAATATTATTAAATTTGACTTTTTTTGAAGTTAAGATATATTAATATCATGGATCATAAAATTTCTTTTCTTTTATTAATACACAATCATCAACCCCTGGGTAATTTTGACTATGTTTTTGAAAATGCTTACCAAAAATCTTATAAACCCTTCTTAGATGTATATAAAAATTATAACCTAAAGCTATCTCTTCACATATCAGGGCCACTATTTGATTGGCTATTAGACAATCACCCTGAATATCTTGAGGAATTAAAAAGACTTGTAAAAATTGGTAATATTGAAATAATTGGTAGTGGATATTATGAACCAATAATTGCTGCTATACCATTTAGAGATGCAGTTGATCAATTAAAATTATACAAAACAAAATTAGAGAGCTATTTTGAGACTAAAGTTCTTGGTTCATGGTTGACAGAAAGGGTCTGGGAATCACACTTACCCAAAATCTTTAAACTTGCAGGTATAGAGTATATTGCTATAGATGATTTTCACTTCATAAGAAGTGGATTGAATTATGATGAACTTGATGGTTATTACCTTACAGATTTTGAAAATTATACACTGGCAGCTTATCCAGGAAGTGAAAAACTAAGATATATAATGCCCTTTGGTACCATTGACTATATTTCAAGCTTTTTTCAAGAGCTCTATGATAAAAGAGTTAAAACTATTGTTTTTGCTGATGATGGTGAAAAATTTGGCATATGGCCTGAAACATACAAATGGGTTTATGAAGAAAAATGGTTAGAAAATTTTTTTAATTTTCTAACTACTAATAGCGACTGGATACAAACTAAAACATTCAAAGAGCATTATGAAGAAAATGAACCAAAAGGTCTTTGTTATTTTCCCACTACTTCCTACCCCGAGTTAGGTGAATGGGCGCTGCCTGCGAAATCTTCATATAAATACAAGAAAATTTATGATTGGCTAAAAAATAATGCTAATTTTGATGATATAAAACCTTTTTTTCAAGGAGGACAATGGAAGAATTTTCTTGCTAAATATAAAGAAAGCCTTATAATTTCAAAAAAAATGTTTTTCCTCTCCCAATTGATGAAAGACAAATCTCAGGAAGAAAAAGTAGAACTTTACAAATCTCAATGTAATGATGCTTACTGGCATGGTGTGTTTGGTGGGCTTTATTTACCTCATTTAAGGAGAGAGATTCAAACCCACTTAGCAAAAGGCTTTCAACAAGTACTTTCATCACCTTTTATTAGTTACTTAGATTTTGATATGGACGGTAAAAAAGAATGTTTTATTTATAATAAAACCTTTTCGGCACTTTTTGATATTGATGATGGTGGTGGAATTGTATCACTTGAATACTATCCAAAATTTTTAAACATTTTAGATACCCTGACAAGACGGGAAGAAGCCTACCACATGCGAATTCCTGAAGTTCAGAAATCCTCTACAGGGACAAAGACAATTCATGATTTATTTTTATCAAAAGAAAAAAATTTAGAAAAATATTTGCATTATGATAGATTTTATCGATCATCAGGAAGGATTTATTTCTTTGACGAAGTTTCTCTCGATATGTTATACGAGCATAAATTCTACATTCATCCCGCTACTATATCAAATTATGAAAGCTCTGCTATAGAAGATAAAGATAAAATAATACTCGATATGAAATTAAATAGATCCTCGATAGATATTTCAAAAAAATTTGTGTTTATAGATAATGAAATAAAATTCCACATCAAAGGCAATGTGGAAAAGAACTATAAATACATAGGTTTAGAATGGAATATCAACCTCTTTGCTCCCCATGCACCTGATAGAATCATTAAAATAAATAATGAAAAATTATCACTAAATACAATGGGTGAGTTTGAGACTTCCGATAGATTATCATTAGAAGATTTCTGGTATAGACTTAAAATTGATTTTGGAAATAAAAACTTTGAAAAGGTTTATATTTATCCTGTTGAAACTATATCCCTTTCAGAATCTGGAATGGAAAGAACTTTTCAAGGCACTTGCTTTGTTTTTATTTCAAAGATTGAAAGTAATTTTTTTGATAAACAATTTTCTTTAAAAATTGATATAATATAAAAATGAAAAAAATTATAATTTTATTAGTGTTTTTTTTACATACCTCACTTCTTTACTCAGAAACATTTATGACAAAATCTATCCATGAAGACATTAATCTCTCAAAAATAACTATACCTGAAGAAAAAGATATTATAGCTATTTTGGAAGATGATTTAGAGAGCTACAATGTTGTTATAAACTATATTAAATCCCTAATTTACAATTCCGGACAGGTATCAAAAGAGCAGGAATATACATTTAAAAATGTCATTGCAAATTTAACGGATTTCAAAAAAGAAAAAATCCTGGAGATTGTTAATAAACAATTAACAAGATGCAATTGTAAATTTAATATAATTGATTTTTCAGGTGGTGATCACTATTTGCCATTTAAAATAATAAGGGCTAATTAATGATTTTTGAATTTTCTGCCGGAGGCGTTGTTTTTAAAAAAGTAGGAAATAATCATGAGATTGTTCTTTGTTTACAAAAAAAACTTTCGGGGTCAAAAGTTTATTGTCTTCCCAAAGGTCATATTGAAAAAAATGAAGATCCAGTCAATGCTGCATTAAGAGAAGTAGAAGAAGAAGCAGGTATATCAGCAAAAGTTATACGACCTTTGCAACAAATAACATTTTACTTTACACAAGAGGGAAATAAAATAAAAAAGATTGTATATTTTTATTTAATGGAATGCCTGGACGAGCATTTTCAACCAAATTTAGAGTGTGAAAAAATTATATGGTGCAATGAAGACAAAGCAATAGAATTAGATCCCTATGTTAGTGAAAAAAAAGTTATTAAAGAGGCCTTTCAATTTCTAAAGAATTTTGAACAATCTCAAATTGATGAAAATCGTTGTCTTCATGGAGCTCAGTCACGGTAAAATCGTGTCTATTAATAAATAGTTCTCTACATAGCATATTATTCAATGCATGTCCCGATTTAAACGCTCTTATATGACCAATTACTGGATATCCCAATAAGGCAATATCACCAATTAAATCAAGTATTTTATGTCTTACAAATTCATCTTTATATCTTAGCCCTTCATTATTCAAAATACCCTCTTCACTTATTACAACAGCATTTTCCAGGCTACCACCCAGAGCCAATCCACTTTTTTTCAAATATTCCACTTCTTTCAAAAACCCAAAAGTTCTTGCTTTAGCAATATCATTTTCATAGTTTTCTGGAGTAGCATAAAAAATAAATCTCTGCAAGCCAATTACAGGATTGGGAAAATCTATTGTAAAATCTATCGTGAATTCTTGATTTGGTAATATTTCAATATATTTTTCGCCCTCAGAAAATCTTACGGGATTTTTTACTGTAATAAACTTTCTGTATCTTTTTTGCTCCACTATACCGACTTTTTTTAGAAGATAGACAAAAGGAGCAGCACTGCCATCCATTATAGGGACTTCGTCACCTTCAACTTCAACTATAACATTGTCAACATCCATACCCCTTAAAGCAGAAATCAAATGTTCAACAGTTCTAAAATAAACATCCCCTTCACCAATTGTAGTTGCAAGAGTGGTATCTAAAACCTTATCAAAAGACGCCACAATTTCAGAAGGAAATTCTTGTTTAACATTAACAAAAATATATCCCGAGTTTTCAGGTGCTGGTCTTAGGGTAATTTTTGCTTTTTTGCCTGAATGAAGCCCTATACCACCAATGCTAATAAATCCGCCTATTGTCTTTTGATAAACTTTTTTCATTTTCTAAAAAAAAGATTGAGTATTATAGTC
>CALINM010000018.1 GCA_938045315.1 uncultured bacterium
CAATAATTTTTTTTGCTGAAAGGTAGATTGTTTGCTGCCCTTTTTTAGGGGTTGCTTTTGATGGACTACCCCATATGCCGCTTTTCCAGTATTTAATCTTGTGGGCGGTTATTTCACCGGGAAAGAAATTGGGTTTATCACTTTTAATATTTTTAAAGTTTTTTACAAGGCTTTTATCGATATAAAGCATTCTTGAAGTTTCAATTTCACCAGCATGAGAATCGTAAGGAGTTTCTATTACACCCTCTAAGTCATCTTTTATCAGGTCCAACTCTGAATATACAAAAACCCTAATATCAGTGTATTTTTTAACAAAGTTTTCACAGGCTTCTACTAGTGAGTAATAGTGAAGTTTTCCTGCATGTCCAGTAATTAAGAGAAAAATTTTAAATCCCTGATTTTTTAAGCCTTCGAGAATATCCTGAGTTAGTAGTCTAAGAGTTTTTGGACTTATTCCGATAGTTCCTGCATGCTGTTCTGTACTTCTGCATACTCCGTAATGAATGGGTGGGGCTATAAAAACATTAACTTCTCTCTCAACTAATTTCAAAATTTCCATGATTTGTATTGTATCTGTGGAAAGTGGTAAATGTGGACCATGTTCTTCTACTGACCCAAAGGGAATTATAATAATTTTACTTTTTTTGATACCCTTTTTAAGATCACACATTGTTATTTTTTCGATGAACATCTTGCCACCAAATACTTTAAAATTTCCTGTCTCCCTTCTTTTGTAAGGGAAGAAAAATAAAATGTTAGATTATGTAATGTATTGTTATTTTTTATTATACTTAGCTCATTTTTACTGATTTTATCAATTTTTGTAAAAATTATTCTGTAATTTTTTTTTAGAATCCCTAGCCAGTCAATTAACATCATTTCTTCATTATCCAAACCTCTTCTAACATCGGTTAAAATAAAAATTGTATCAAGCCTTTTAGAGTTTTCTATATATCCTTCTACTAAGCTCTTCCAGTGTTTTATCATCTCACCATTTACATTTGCATAACCATAACCTGGAAGATCAGCTACAATATACTTTTCTTCTATACTGTATAAATTTATTGTTCTGGTTTTTCCTGGTGTTTTACTTACCTTAGCTATGTGGCAATTAAAAAGTGTATTAATCATTGATGATTTCCCGGAGTTAGACCTACCAGCAAAGGCAAACTCAATTAATCCTGTGTCTTTATATTCAGATGAATTATAAAGGCATTTAATTAAATTAACTTTCATGGTTTTATTTTTTTGATAGTGCCATCTTTTTTTAGATAAATAAGCTCTTTAGATGAAGAGTCTAAATCAAATGCTTTAATATAATCCGGCAATTCTAAAGTTTCTGTATGTTTTAAGTCAGGTATCGAGTAGGTATTTAATGTTAGTTTGTAGTAAGTGCCCGCTAAAGGTACTTCTTCTTGCTCTTCATTGAATATAAATAGATTATTATTTTTTACTTTGAAAACTGCACTTATATTTTTTAAAGCATTGATCTTGTTACCATCTTTAAATACCATGAACTCATTTTCATTACCTGCTAATATATAGCCATCTTTAAAAAGATATACCAGAGAAACTTCTTGAGGGACATGAAGTGATTTTAAATTATCTATTATGATCCTCTTTGTGGAAGGATCAAAATAACCGTTAAACTCTGGTATTTTGTAACCTATATTTTTTTTCATTGACGAACTATCTATTACAACGGTTTTACCTTTATCATCCCATAAGTAAATAATACCATCTTCTTCGAACATATATATGAACTTTTCAGTAAGAGTATATTTTTTGGATAGTTTTTCATCACAATCGTAACAGTAAACTTGAAGACCATCAGCAATCCAAATATTTCCCGTTTTTGAATTTTTTACAATAAATACATTTGACGGCTTTACAGGCACTAACTTTGTTGTGTCAATAGGTTTAAAAGCTGGTTCAACAGTTTTTTCTGTTTGTTTTGCATAAGGTATTGGTTCATACTGGATATCTAAAGTTAAATTCCCGATAGATATAATTCTGTCTCCAGGGGAAAGGGTAGCTTTATATCCAAAGTTATTTTCGCTAATTTTTTGAACAGATATTTTTAATAGAACTTTTGTATCAATTTTATCAAGAACAATAAACTCTTTTTCCTTTATTAAAGATGTTGTAAATGGAATAATATCGTTGTTTCCCGTTACATGAATATATAGTTTATCTAAGCCCGTTATAATAGAGTCCTTAGGTATTGCTTTTAACCTTTTTAAAATAAAAACCTTAATATATTTACCTTTAACACTCTCAACTTCTCCATACGCAACATCTTCATATAAGTCATGGGGAACTGATTGTATTATGTCTGGTTTCCCCTTTATTACGACAAAGCTCCCCACTGTGAAATTACCCTCAATGATTTCAGCAAAAGCAAAATCTTGAGTGTATCCAAATAAATTAGCTTTTCCATTTACTGAAAAGAAAATGGTTTTTAAGTCCTTTACAAACTCCTTATAGGATATAGCATGTAAGAGGTTTGCAGTGGATAAAAGAGAAATAGCAAAAAGTAGGATTGACCATCTTTTCATGACTTTTTACTCCTTAAGACCCAATTGTCTTTTGTACCATTCTTCATAATATGTTGTATATGCACCACTTTTTATCCTTTCCCACCACCTTCTATTATCTTTATACCAGTTTACAGTTTCTTTTAGCGCTTGATCAAAGGAAAAGGCAGGATAAAAACCAAGTTCTTCTCGTATCTTGGAAGCATCAATAGCATATCTTCTATCATGGCCGGGTCTATCAGTTACATATTTAATAAGCGTTTCTGGTTTACCAAGGATATTTAGTATTTTTTTTACAAGGTCAATATTTGTTAGTTCCTGTGAAGCTCCAATATTATAAACTTCCCCAATTTTTCCCTTCTGCCAGACAATTTCAATTCCCCTTGCATGATCAATTACATAAATCCAATCTCTTACATTTTTTCCATCACCGTAAACAGGTATTGGTTTGTCTTCTAAAGCGTTTGTGATTACGAGAGGTATCAATTTTTCCGGGAATTGATATGGGCCGTAATTATTACAGCAGCGAGTAATGATTGCGGGAAATCCATAAGTTTTGAAATATGCCCTTATCATAAGATCTGCGGCAGCCTTGCTTGCTGCATATGGGCTGTTAGGTTTTATGGGAGAATTCTCTGTGAAATAGCCAGAATCACCTAAACTACCATAAACCTCATCTGTTGAAACCTGGATAAAAAGGGAGACATCATTTTTTCTGGAAGAATCCAGCAAATTACAAACGCCTATAAAATTTGTTTCCGCGAAGGCCATTGGATTTAGTATGCTTTTGTCCACGTGAGATTCTGCAGCAAAATTAATTACCCATTTAAACTTGTATTTTGAAAAAATATAGTCAACCTCTTCTTTATTTGTTATATTTCCCTTAACAAAAATATAGTTAGGTTTATTTTCACAATCTGTTAAATTTTCTAAGTTGCCTGCATATGTAAGGGCATCAAAATTTACAATTTTAATATCCGGGTATTTGTTTAACATATATCTTATAAAATTAGAGCCAATGAATCCCGCCCCACCAGTAACTAACATTGTTTCCATAATATTCTCCTTTTATAAACTTTGTTTAAACTCACCAAGTCCATAGAGATTTAGGTTAAATAATACCAAATATTCTGTAGGTAAAGTTCTTCTTATTAAGTTTAGTGAAAAACTATAACAGTTTCTCTTTAATTCTCCCCCTATTGTTATTTCTCGCACATCTCCTGATTTTATATCATATCTTAATTTTCCAGTCATAGATTTATTATCAGTAACTGATTTTAATACATTTGTTACAAAGTTATTATCATTATCAAAAACTAAACAAGAGAAATTATTAAAGGCATTAGAGATATTTATTAATTTAAAACCAATAGAAA
>CALINM010000019.1 GCA_938045315.1 uncultured bacterium
TTGAAAAACAAAGCTTAAATTTTAAAATACCAGTTTATGAAATGTTAAAAATATTAGATTTAAGAGGTTCTCATGAGAAAAATCATTTTTTTTATGAAGTAACACCTGAAATTCCGGTTTATAAATTAATCACAGCTCCTAAAGATAAGCAATGTTTCATAATGGCATTAACCACGAAAGAAAAACCTATTTTTATATTCTATGGTGATAATGCAAAGAAGATACCAGACATTCAATTAATCAAGAACATGCAGAAAATTGCAGAAATTCAATTAGAAAACATATTGTATAGAAAAATGTTTGAAAAAACACAAAAGACAGAATAAACTAATTAAATATGGAAGCAAAAACTTTCAAACAAATTTTAGAGATAGCTTTCCAGAAAAAGGTCTCAGATATCCACTTTGAAGTTGAAAATCCCCCATTTTTTAGAGTTAAAGGGCAGCTTGTTAAATCAAAATTACCAAATTTAACACCTAAAGACACAGAGGAAATTGTTAGGATTGTTTTAGACCAACATGGCAAGCAATTAGAATCTTCTTTAAAGGAGCTGGATACAACTTACTCACTACCAAATGGTGGAAGATTCAGGGTGAGTATTTTTAAACAAAAAGGATGTTTTGGCATAGTAATGAGAGTAATACCTCCTCAAATTGGAACATTTGAAGAACTTCACCTTCCTCCTGTACTTGCTGAGATTGTTCAAGCTCCAAATGGACTGATTTTAGTAACTGGACCCACAGGAAATGGAAAATCTACAACCCTTGCAGCAATGATAAGATATTTAAACGAAAATTTTAACTATAACATTATCACAATAGAAGATCCCATAGAATTTCTTTTCACATCAAAGGAAAGCTGTATTATTCAAAGGGAAGTTGGATTTGATACAGAAAGCTTTCATACAGCCCTAAAAGCAGCATTAAGAATGGATCCCGATGTAATCATGGTAGGAGAAATGAGAGACAAAGATGCTATTGATGCTTGTATAAAGGCTGCAGAAACAGGACATTTAGTTTTTTCAACCCTACATACTCAAGGAGCAGTATCTACAATAAATAGATTGGTGGGGCATTTTCCTCCTGAAGCTCAAGATATTGTGAGGCAAAGGCTTGCTGATATTCTTGTGGCAACAATATCACTTAGACTTATAAAAGATAAATCGGGTGAAAACATTCTACCTGTAGTTGAAATTATGAGAGCAACCACAACAATTCAAGCTTGCATAAGAGAAGGTAGATTAGAAGAAATAGAAAGACACATTGAAAACGGTTATCACATTTATAAAATGCAAACTATGGAACAACACTTGCTACAACTATACCGTCAAAATAAAATATCTTTAAATGATGCAAAAAGATTATCTCGCTCAACCGATTTTGAAAGAAAATTATTGCTCGGTGAAGAATAATTAAACTACTCAAAAAACTCAGTTTCATATTAAAAACATTCTAAATGGTTAGAGCCCATATTTTTCGTAATCTTGCAAGATTTACCACATCCATTTCATTTTCTTTTGGCGTCTCAATTATAAAGGGAAGTTTTTTAAAAAAATCATGACTGAATAAATTCTTGAACCCATTATTTTCCATACACCCCTCTCCAATGTGAGTATGTCGATCTTTTCCTTGACCTAAAGGATATCTCGAGTCATTAGCATGAAAAACTTTAAGAAGTTTATTTAAACCCAACTCTCTTAGATCTTCGTATAGCTTATGGACAAAAATATTATTTCTTAAATCAATGCCCGATGCAAACAGATGACATGTGTCAAGACATATTCCAATTCTTGTCTCAAAACCATCTATAATTTCTTTAATCTCAATTAGATTTTTTCCAATATCATTTCTTTCTCCCGATGTATTTTCAATAATTAAAAACACATCTTTTGTCATATCAAGTATTTCTTTTATAGCATATCTAATTTTTTTAATTCCTCCCGAAATATCACTATTTGTGCCGGGGTGGAAAATATAATATTTAATACCAATCTTATTCATCTCCTCAATATCATCTATTGCTCTCTTAATAGAACGTCTGTATAAATCTTCACTAAAAGATGCAAAGTTAAGTAGATAGGGGGCATGAACAGCAATAAACAAATAGCTATTTTTCTCTTTTAAAAATAATTCCCTCTCTTTTTCTGATAACTTTTTGTTTTTCCATACCCTTGGAGAACCTAAAAAGAACTGAAAAACATTAATTTTTAGTCTACGAGCTTCCTCAAAAAGCCCCTTTATCCCTTTCGAGGTAGATAAATGAACACCTAATAAAAGTACATCTTCAGCCACTAAAAAGCATCCGCAATATTTAATTCAATCTTATATAGACTACGCATAATGTAGTATGTTCTAAGAACTTTTTTAACATAATTTTTTGTTTCCCTGTAAGGAATATCTTCTATAAACTCATCCACATCTTTATAGTCATTCTTAAGCCATAAATCTACAGCATTTTCTCCCGCATTATACGCAGCAATTGCATATTCCACTTTTTTATATTTTTTTAAAAGCTCACCGAAATATTTTATACCAAGATAAATGTTTATTTCTTCTTTAAATAAATCATTTTTATTTTGCAAGTTCCCAACTTTTTTTGCTGTAAACGGCATCAATTGCATCAAGCCTAATGCTCCAGCCTCAGATACTATTTGGGGATTAAAATGACTTTCTTCACGCATTATAGATACTATAATAAGGGGATCAACACCATTTTCTCTAGAATAGTTTATTATGTAATCCCTATAAGGGAATGGATATTTGTAATAAATATTATTCTCTTTTATCCCC
>CALINM010000020.1 GCA_938045315.1 uncultured bacterium
ATGTTTTTTCTATCGAAATCATCGGATAATGGAAAATCACCATATGCTAAATAGTTTCTATAACCTGCACCTATATTTTTTAAACCATAATCTTTATAGACCTTACCAGCTAATAAAAGATCTGGAATATAAGCAGTTTCAACAAACTCTTTTAATTTTTTGAACCTGAAAATCACCTCTCCCAACCTTTTGGGATCAAGAATATCTCTTACACAAGTAACCCCTCCTACAACCACCCCCTGTGTATGAGGTTCTTTACCACCCAGTATGGCCATTATCTGACCACCAAGCCTTTGAACCTCAAGCGCATCTAAATAATGTGACACAACTAGTAATACGGCCTCTGGTGGCACTTTATACTCAGGATGTCCCCAGTAACCATTTGCGAAGGGGCCTAATTGCCCACTTTTCACTAAACTTTCAACTTTCTTTTTTACAGATAAAAACCTCGATTTACTTGAATTATAAGTTGAACCAGCTGCTATGGCAAGATCAGCTGCTCTACCAGGGTCTGCATCCAGTACCTTTGTCACATCGACCCAATCAAGCCCATGGAGTATATAAAAGTGTATAATATGGTCCTGAATATACTGAGCTGCCTTAATTAGATTTCTTACTAATCTTGCATTTTTAGGGGGAAGTACCTTTACTGCATTTTCAACAGCTCTAATAGATGCATCATAATGTACATGTGTACATACACCACAAATTCTCTGTGTAAAAAGTCCCGCATCTCTGGGATCTCTGTTTTTAACAATTATTTCAAATCCACGAAAAAGGGTCCCCGAAGATAGCGCTTCTGTTACCTTACCACCGTTTACTTCTACCTCTATTCTTAAATGACCTTCTATCCTTGTTATTGGATCAATTATAGTTCTTTTAGCCATATAGGATTTCCTCCTTTATTCTTTATCTTCACTTTTACAACAGGGTTTTTCGCCCTGTCTCGAGACTGATTTTGCTTTAAAATGACTATAAATTGCATGCACACCCATACCTGCTACTGCAATACCAACAAGAGTCCATCCTACATGATCAGCTACTGCTTCAATACCCGGTAAAGTTCTTGCCTCTATTGGTTTTTCAAGTGGCGCCATTTTGTCCCAGAAAGCTTTTTCACTGCACCCAATACAACCATGTCCAGATCTAATGGGTGAGCTTATATCTTCGTTCCACCCAGGAACATTACAGTTATTATAGGTTAGCGGCCCTTTGCAACCAACTTTGTATAGACAAAAACCTTTTTTAGCACCCTCATCACCCCACGTTCTTACAAATTCCCCTGCATCAAAATGGGCCCTTCTTGGGCAGGTATCATGAATCCTTTTACCATAAGCAAATATAGGTCTTCCTCCTCTTGTTGGCGGAAGTTTACCAAAGAGAATAAAATATAAAACCGTACCTACAAGACTAACGCTATTGTAAGGACAGCCGGGTATTATAACAGAGTTTATACCCAATGCCTCATTTATAGATTTAGAACCCGTAGGGTTTGGATAGGCTGACTGAGGCCCCCCATAAGAAGCACAATGACCAATAGATATAACAGCAGCTGCATCTTTTACAACTTCCTTCGCCCTTTCAAGGCCTGTTACTGCTTTTGTACCAATTCTAAGAAAATTTCCATTATTGTTGGTAGGAATTGAACCTTCACAAATACATATGTAATTACCTTTATATTTTTTTATTGCCTCATAAAGACTTTTTTCAGCATACTCCCCTGAAGGAGCCATAACAGTATCATGGTACTCTAAAGACAGATAATCGAGAATTATATCTGCAATGGTGGGATTTGCAGAACGAAGTATAGATTCAGTACAACCGGTACACTCTGCAAAGTGAAGCCATATTACAGGTATTCTAGGGGCAATTTCTGCTGCACGGGCGACCCTTTTTGTAAATATGGGTGGGAGCATTAAAGTTGCACTCATTATGGCAGACCATTTTATAAAGCTCCTCCTGCTTATACCTCTAAACTCAAGCCATTCTGATAAACCAGTTTTAAGGCCATATTCTTTCTCAAGTAAATCAAGACGGGCATCACATTTTTTTAATAATTGTTTTAATTCTTTGTTTATTTTTTCCTCCATGCCCTACCCCCTTTTCAATTATTAAATTTTTTTTAACCAAAATTAAAAAAAAAGTCAAGGTTAAAATTAAACACTTTTTTAATAATTAATATTTCTTTGTTTTTGATTTCATAGGATTCAGATTTTACAAAGTTTTTTTGAACAAACATTATTTTAATTTTGAAAATATCTCCTTTTTAATTCATCAAAACTCTAAATACGTGCTAATATATAAGCATGGGTAAAGAAAAAATAAAAACAATAGATGAAATTTCTAAAATTATAGAAAATTTAAGAAAAGAAAAGAAAGTTGTTGTATTCACCAATGGGTGCTTCGATATGCTCCATGGAGGACATATAAAATACCTATATGATGCCAGAAAATTAGGTGATGTTCTTGTAATAGGCCTAAACAGCGATAGTTCTATTAGGAGAATAAAGGGTGAAAAAAGACCTATAATAAATCAGGAAGAGAGAGCTTATATCTTATCATCACTGGAAATGATTGACTTTATTGTTATATTTGATGAGGACACTCCATATGAATTAATAAAATGCATAAAACCTGATATTCTTGTCAAAGGTGGTGATTGGGATGTAAGTAAGATTGTGGGTAAAGACATAGTAGAATCCTATGGTGGAAAGGTTTTAAGCATCCCCTATGTTGATGGTAAAAGCACAACAAATATAATAAAAAGGATTTTAGATGTTTATTCCCAATAAAAACTTATATATTGTTGTTGATGTTGAAACAACGGGTAGAAAAATTCCTGATGGCAGAATAATAGAAATAGCGATGATAAAAATTAGCAATTTTGACCCAGTAGATTATTTTCACACCCTGGTTAATCCCGAAGAGAAGTTACCATGGTTCATAACAAAACTCACGGGCATAAAAAATTCAACATTGAAAAAAGCCCCTACTTTTTGTGAAATAGCTGAAGATATTGTTAAATTTATTCAGAATGGAGTAATAGTTGCACATAATGCACCTTTTGATTATGCCTATATTAAATATGAATTAGAACGATCACTTAAAAATTATGTTTTACAAAATCAAAAAATATGTACTGTAAAATTAGCAAGAAAAAAATTCCCTGAGCTTGGCAAATATAACTTAGACTATATTACAAATTTTTTTAATATTCCTAACCCATGTAGACATAGAGCTTTTGGTGATGCCATGGCAACCGCTGAATTTTTCATAAAGTATTTACTTAAATAAAATTTTTAGTTATTATTTTGCTTTGTTATGTCTCTACAAAAAAACTCTTTAGAAATTACAGATTTACATAAGAGATTATTTGAGTATTTACTAAGTCATGGAATGCAAATAATTACTGCTATAGGTATTTTAATAGCAGGTTTATTCATATCTAAGTGGATAGTAAACGTAATTCAAAAGTGGCTAACAAAGAAAAATTTCGAACCCCAATTAAAAACTTTAATATTAAGAGTTTTAAAAATTTTAATCCTCGGTCTTTTCTTAATAATGGCATCAGGTCAATTAGGTGTTCAAATAACCCCTTTACTTGCAGGTATTGGTGTTGCAGGTGTAGGTATAAGTTTAGCAATGCAAGGACTTTTAGGTAACATTGTAGCTGGTTTAACGATAATTTTTACAAAACCTTTTACCATAGGTGAATACATTGAACTTTTAGGTGTATACGGTCAGGTAAAGGATATATCTTTATTCACAACGACACTAATACACGCAGATAATTCTCATGTTATTGTACCAAATAGAAAAATTGTGGGAGAAATATTACACAACTATGGGAAAATCAGACAATTGGAATTAAGTGTAAATGTTTCCTATGATACTGATTTGAAATTAGCGATACAAAATATAAGCGAAATATTAAATTCTAATCCTAAGATCGTGAAGGAGTTAAAACCTATAATTGGGATCTCTTCTTTTGAAGATAGCTCGATAAAGATTGCTATAAAACCCTGGGTACCAGTAGAATATTTCCCTGTTGCTGCAAATGATATAAATCTATCAATAGTCGAAAAATTTAGAGAGAAGGGTATTAAGATACCATTCCCCCAAAGAGAAATTCGGCTTCTAAATAACTAAAAATTTTTTATATATTGTATTTTAAAGGCCATAATTAATCAAAAATTTAAATCGCCTTCATATAGACTTAATTTAGATATCATATCCCTGTTATCTTTATACCAATCCACGCACCTTTTTATTCCTTCTTCAATATTTATAACAGGCTTCCAGGAAAGTAATTTTTCTGCTTTAGTGATATCTGCGTAAGTTTCAAACATATCGGCTTTATGAAAGGGTTCAAAATTAATATTAGCTTTCTTACCTAGATGTTCTTCAATTAATTTTATGATTTGCAAAAGTTCTACTGGCCTATTATTTCCGAGGTTTATAATTTCAAAATTTTGAATTTTCTTTTCATAAGCGAGAATAGTACCATGGGCAATATCATCAATATACGTAAAATCCCTTTTTTGTTTACCATCTCCATATATTGTTACAGGTTTACCTTCATCAATTAGTTTTATAAATCTGAAATAACTCATATCAGGTCTGCCTGCGGGACCATATACTGTAAAGTATCTTAATACAACACCTTCAATGCCATAAAGATAATTATAAGTATAAAGTAACATTTCAGCAGACTTTTTAGAAGCTGCATAGGGAGATATAGGGGTTTCTGTATTCATATCCTCTCTATAGGGTATTGATTTACCAGCATATAAAGATGATGTAGAGGCAAGTACTATTTTTTTTATGCCATATTTTTTCATTAGTTCTAATAAATTTAAAGTTCCAATCACATTTGTAGTTATATATACGTGAGGATTAATAGTAGAGTATCTAACCCCTGCTCTTGCTGCTAAATTTATAATACCAACTGGTCTCTCATTCTGAATTATTTTATCTAAATCATTAAGATTTTCTATATCACATTTATAGAAAATAAAATTTTTGGTCCCCTGAAGTTTTCTCAGTCTCCATTCCTTTAAATTAACATCATAATATGAGTTAAGATTATCAATACCTATAACCTGATACCCCTTAGATAAAAGCATCTCAGAGACCCTCCAACCAATAAAACCACTTGCACCAGAAACCAAAACTTTCATATATACTCCTTTAAGTATTGATACATAAATTTACCAATTCATTTAATTTAATATGGAAATCAAAATTTTTTACTGATTGTCTAATCAGGGCTCTATCGTAACTTCTATTTGATAGTTCTATGGCATGTATAATTTCATCAACATTTTTTAAATCCCTTATTATATACCCACAGCCATCTTGAATAATTTCGCTACAACCATTTGCAGCGCTGGTAATTGTAAAAAGACCCATCGCAAGAGCTTCAAGTGTAGCATTTGAAAAGGGATCATATATAGTGGGCAAAATAAAAGCGTCAGCAGCTTGGTAAAAACTAATCACATCCTTTCTAGCACCAAAAAATCTAATTCTATCATGAAGTTTTTTATCCCCTGCCAATCTTTTATAAAAATTCTCATTTTTATCCTTACCTACCACGGCAAGACAATAATTATTATCCATCAAATTTAAAGCATTTATAATAAAACCAAGGCCTTTTCTTTCATATCCACTTCCCACATACAGGAGCCAGAATCTATCATCCAAGCCAAGTTTATTTCTAATCTCATATTTTTTGTTAATTGAATCATTAAATGGTACTTCAAATTTTTTCCATTCCACACCATTATGCACAACATAAATCTTATCTCTATCAAAACCATAATAATTTATAAATTCATTCTTAACCATATGGGAGTTGCATATAAGAGCCCTTAACTTCGGATTTTCTAAACTTCTTTTCTCTATTTTCAACATATGATTATGAAAGGGATTGATCTTGAAACTCAATTTTTTTAAAAAACTAGAAAATTGAGAACGCCTATCTAACCACGATTTATGACATCCTCCACCAGCTCTTATGTGAGTTGCAAGGAAAGTCCTGTCCATATCTAAGATAATCTTATAATTTTCAAAATTTTTCATAAAAAACCTGTAACAGTTGTAACTAAATGTATACAATCTAAGATAGTTATTGAATTTTGCCATAGGTATTTCTATTTTTTTAACATTACTTTCAAACCAGTTTTCTTTGGATGCGGTAACTACATCTACATCATAGCCTTTTTCAAAAAAAGCTCTAATAACCGCTCTGGCGTATTTTTCACCACCACCGTATGGCGTGTAATTACTTTTTATAACTGCTACTCTTTCCATTTTGTTGTATAAAAAATCTCATAGAGTTATAATTAAAAGCTATGCACTACTTTACAGGAAAAAAAAGACTAAAACAAGTTTTTCTTGCTTATATTCTAAATACATTGATTTCCCTAATTATTACTATACCATTATTTACTAAAGCAGTATTTGATGCAAAGCTACCTGTAACTTATAGTTTTCTATTGTTCATCTCCAATGCCTTATGGTTAAATCTACTTGCATCATTGATACCATTATTGCTAAGCCTGTATTTTATCCCTGAAAAAATATTTAAAATTTTCATCATCCTCTCTTTCACTCTCCTTCAAGCATTTCTGGTGGCTGATGTAAAAATTTATAGTTACTTCAAGTTTCACATAAATGCCATTGTGATAAACTTCCTTACTACCGAAGGTGCAGGAGATTCATTGAAATTAGGCATATCAACGATTCTTCTATTCAGCTTAATCATCATGATAATAATTATTGTTCAAATCTTTATTTTAAGAAATAAAATTATTAACGCTCAAAAAATACCATCGAGAATAATTATTATCCTGCTCGCAGTTATAATACTCGATAAGTTTACATATGCCTGCGCGGATATTAAAAACAGGACTGAAATACTATCTATTGCAAGATTTTATCCCTTTTATCAAAAATTTACAGCCGAGAGATTTTTAACTAAATATCTGGGGATAAAACCCTCACCTAGGGAAAGCATTAATCTAAACATCACAGGTAAAAATCTTAACTATCCTTTGAAAGAACTAAAATTTGAGAAAATAAAAAAATATAATATACTTTTCATAGTAGTAGATGGCTTTAGATTTGATATGCTCTCATCAAAAGTTACCCCTTACCTATATCAATTTGGGAAAGAAAACATAATCTTAGAAAACCATTACTCGGGAGGAAATGGCACAAGGTTTGGAATCTTTTCTCTAATTTACGGCTTATATGGAAATCTATGGCATGTCTTTCTGGATTCAAGACAGAGTCCGGTATTGCTAGACTATTTACAAAGGTTTGATTATGACTTTACAATTTTATCTTCCACAAAACTAAGTTATCCAGAATTTAGAAGTACTGCTTTTGTAAAACTACAAGAGTATATCTACGACACCCATACAGAGCCTCTCTCATACAAAAGAGATAAAATTATTACAAACAAATTTAAAGAGTTTTTAAATAGTGCAAAAAAACCCTTCTTTGGTTTCATTTTCTATAACTCATCTCATCAATTTTATCAATATCCACCAGAATTTGAAAAATTTAAACCAGTATTAACAGGTAACATAAATTACATGAAAAATCTGAATTCTGAAACTATGGAAAAATTAAAGAACAGATATAAAAATTCACTTAATTATATTGATTTCTTAATAAAAGAGATCATAGAATACCTTAAATCAAAAAAGATGTTAGACAACACAATTATATTTATTACTGGAGATCATGGTGAAGAATTTAGAGAGACTGGTTTCTTTTCCCATACTTCCGCATTTAATGATTATCAGATAAAAACCCCCGGGATAATGCATATACCTAAAATTAAAAATAAAAAAATATCAAAAATTACTAATCACATAGATATTGTTCCAACTCTTTTTTCATTGATGGGCTGCCAAAATCCACCCTCAGACTATAGCAATGGTAATGATATATTTTCCGAATATAATAAAGATTATACCTTCTCTTTTAATTGGTATGAGGGTTCAATAGTTACTAAGGATTACAGGGTAGTCATACCACTAAAGACCGAAAAAATAAAAATGATAGAAGTTTTCAGAGCAAATGATTATAAGCAAATAGATGGCAAAGAAAGCATTAAATTATATAACAAACAAATACTTGAGATGGCCGAAGGATTGGGTAGGTTTTTAAGATAATGATAAAGGTCATATTTTTATATCAAGATAATAGTTTACCTTCATCAAGAATAAGAGTATTAAATCTTCTGCCATACCTAAATGACTGTGGCTTAAAAGCAGAAGCTTTACTATATCCTAAAACTTTAAAAGACAAATTAAAAATTTTTTTAACCTTAAAAGATTTTGATATTGTTGTTCTTCAAAAAAAATTAGTTAATCCAATTGATCTTTACCTTTTAGCAAAATTCTCAAAAAAACTTGTATTCGACTTTGATGATGCTATTTATATGAATGATGACAGAGCAAAAAATTTTTATAACAAAAGAAAAGAATCCAGATTTAAAAGAATAGCTATAAAGAGTAGCTTTATTATTGCCGGTAATCCCCACTTAGCCAGCAAAGCGAGAGAATTTAATGAAAAAGTATATATACTTCCTTCTGCAGTTTTTACAGATGAAATACCAGTAAAAACCAACTTTAGAAAACATGAGGACCCTCTTATTTTAGGATGGGTTGGTGGAGGTTCAAATCTACATCATTTAAACTTAGTAATACCAGCATTAAGACAAATCGCGGATAAAATCCCATTTATATTAAGGGTAATTTCTAATGAAAAATTTCAAACAAAGGGTTTAAAAATAGAAAATATAAAATGGGATCTTAAAACACAGGATTATGAAATTACCCTTTTTGATGCTGGTTTAATGCCTATTCCAAAAAATCCATGGACTGAAGGGAAATGCAGTTATAAGGCTATACAGTATATGGCTGCAGGTGTAATTCCAGTTGCTACTAAATTTGGTTTCAATCAAACCGTTATAGATGACAGACAAAATGGCTTTTTATATGATTCCCATGAAGAGTTTATTAAAATTATTGAATTTATTTACCAAAATCCAGATTTAGCCTTTGAAATGGGTAAAAAAGCTCGCGAAAAGGTAAAAAAAGAATTCTCTGTAAATGTAATAGGAAGGAAATTGGCACAGATAATAAAAGAAAATTCCTAATCCCTATAATTAGTAAATTGCAAGGGCACCTTATAATCTATGGACTTCAAATGGGAGATTATTGCTTGCAAATCATCAATTTTCTTACCTGAAACTCTCAGCTCATCACCTAAAATTTGAGTTTGAACCCTTAGTTTGGTATCCTTAATTATTTTTGAGAGCTCTTTTGCCTCTTCCTGAGACAATCCCTGTTTAATTACTATTTTTTGTCTAACAGTGTCGCCCGAGGCTTTTTCAATCTTCCCGAGAACCAGAGATTTTAAGCTTATACCCCTTTTTACAGCTTTTGCTCTCAAAACTTCAAGAACCTGTTCAAGTTTGAAATCGTTATCAGCAATTATTTCAATCTCATTTTTTTGTAAACTTATAGAGCACTTAGATCCTTTAAAATCATAGCGAGTTTCTATTTCCCTTTTCGCCTGGTTAACGGCATTGTCAACTTCTTGCATATTAACCTTTGAAACAATATCAAAACTGGGCATAAGATTTATATAACAAAAAATTGCAAATAACTCAAGAAAAAGTGATTATAAAAATCATAGCAGATGATAATAAAGCAAGTTTATCTCTTTACAAAATACAAAGTAATATTAATTTTGATAACATGTGTAAAATAACATGCCTGCCCCTATTTGTAATTGAGTTTTTTCTCAATTATAGATAGGTTTTTTCTTGTTCTCCCATACCCTGGCTTTTCTTCCAATGCCATAAGTAGATATTCTCGAGCTTTCTTATAGTTCCCAAAAAAAATTTCTATCTCGGCAGCATCATTGAGTTCATAATAATTAGATGGAGATAACTTTTTTAAATCTTTGTATAGTCCTAATCCCTTCTCTTTCTCGCCTCTTTTTAAGTGAAAAAGTATTTTTTTTGAAAGGGCAAAATAATTTTTGGGGTTAACCCTCAAAACTTCGTCAATAAATTGTTCTAGTTCTCCCATCTCACCATCCTGCCAGTGAACATCGTAGAGTAAATAAGAAATTTCTTTGTATTTTTGATTTTTAAGAAATAACTCCCTCATGAATTTTTTTGCCCTATCTCTGTCTTCTTTTAAATAAACTATCGAGAGATTAAATAAGAATAAATCTTTTTTATCACTTTCGGGAATTGTCTCAAGACCTTTTAAATAGTAAAATTCTGCTTTCTTAAAATCCCTCTCAGCTATTGCACATAATGCTAAATCATTTAAAAAGTCATAGTAATAAGTGTATGCAAGCTCTGAAAAGTTGTACAATCTGCTGGTTTCCTTTAACCCATCCTCGAAAAGTTTTTTTGCTTCTTCAATATTGCCTTCCCGCAAAATTTTTTGCCCATAGTATTGTTTTGCCCTAAAGCTCTTCGGATTTTTATTATAAGCTTCGAGCCAGAAGCTATCCTCACTATTAAAAATTTTTGTTCTGTGATGAGTATATGGCAAAATAATAATCACTATGGCAATTATTAATAACAAAGCTTTTTTTTTATTAAAACTTAA
>CALINM010000021.1 GCA_938045315.1 uncultured bacterium
TCTTGAATTTAAATAGAGTTGAAAAGATATTAGATTCAAAGGATGAGGTTTTCATAAAGGACACAATTAAAGCGTCAATTAGAAATATATCTTATTTGATAAAGGACAGAAAGCCTAAGATCATATTAAAATGTGAAAACAAAAAGATTTTTTCCAACTGGCATGCCCTATTCCACATATTTACAAATTTAATTGCCAATGCCATAAAGTATACCCATGATGACAGAACGCCTGTTGTTGAGGTTTTCTGTGATTATTTGGATAGCGAAATTGTAATAGAAGTTAAAGATAATGGTGTGGGTATGACAGAAAGGGAGTTACAAAATATTTTTAAACCCTTCAATAAAGTTAAGACTCTTGACAGAGAAGGAAGTGGTGTGGGGCTATCAATTGTTAAAAGACTTGTTGAGGGATTGGGTGGAAAAATAACAGTGGAAAGCAAAAAAAATGAGGGAAGCAGATTTTTCATAAGGATTCCCATGGTGGCAGCTAATGCCGAAGGCGAGATTCGAACTCGCACGGGTTTGACCCCACTAGACCCTGAATCTAGCGTGTCTGCCAGTTCCACCACTTCGGCAATAAATACATTATATTTTGATAAGCAAAAAAGGTCAATAAGGTGATGCTCAATATTAATTTTACCATAGAAAAGATATATAGAGATTCGTTGGGTGTTAAAGAGAATGAAAAAATCCTTATAATTGGAGATAATATCGATTATGAAAGTAATACCCTGGAGGATAGAAGATTTATTGCCCGTTGTTTTAGAGATGTTGCAGCTAAATCTGGCAATTTAGTAAAAGTATTTTTTTATGATAGTGTAAATATTCATGGTGGAGAGCCACCAGCTGGTTTGTGGATTGAATGCTTTGGTAAGAATTTTTGTGAAAAATTGTTTGAAGATTACTCTTACGAATTCATTAAAGATAAGCGAGCAACCTTAAGAGATTTATTAAAATATGAGGGGTATATTGTTAGAGAGAATATTCCCAATATTGTTATAGCAGTATCATATTATTCAACAAGCCACACCCTTTTTAGAAAATTTTTAAATTATTTGGGCTGCAGGTATGCAAGTATGCCGATGGTGGAAAAAGAAATGTTCACCGGTCCACTAAATGTTGATTATAAGGACTTAGAAGAAAGGACTTTAATGCTTGCAGAAAAATTGAAAGAGTATAAAGCAGTTCACATACAAAATTCCCATGGTACAGATATTATTGTTAATTTTAAAAACTCAAAAATACACAGTGATACTGGAAATTTAAAAGAAAAAGGTAGTTTTGGTAATTTACCAGCCGGTGAAGTTTATTTAGCTCCCAAGTTAAGAGGTACAGATGGAAAGATATGTATTGAATGTTTTATGGGCAAAATGTTGTCCACTCCAGTTTTTATGGATGTAAAGGGAGGGATTGTGACCGATTTAATTGGTGAAGGTGAGATTATTAACCAGCTGAATAAAATTTTGACCGATAAAAGAAATAAGGTAATAGCAGAGCTTGGTTTTGGTACTAATAGGGGTGCAAAAAAGATAGAAAATGTTCTTGAGGCAGAAAAGATTGATGGTACATGTCATATTGCAATAGGTGATAATTCTACTTTTGATGGTAAAAATAAAGCATCAGCACATATAGATTTTGTGATATCTAATCCTGAAATCAGGTGGTTCACATGATAAGAAATTTGAACTTATTTTTAAGAGCTAATGTCCATTCTATTCATGGTAAATTGTTAATGCCTAAAAAAAGTTATCTTACCCATGAAGCTTTTGAAAAAATAGCAAAAGAGAGCCTTTTTATACCAAAAATGAATGTTAAACTTAAAGAGACATTTGTTTACAATGATGTTAATCTTGCTATACATAAAGAGCCATATAGGTCTTACTGTAAAAGTGTTGGAGAAAGTGATGTTTTAAAAATTTTCGGGGATATTAGTGTACCAACAGTTATTTTAGATGAATATAACTTCATGAGGATAAAGGATGAATATACATACACCCATAGTATAAATACAACATTACTTGTTATATGCCTCTGTATGATGTTTTTTGATGATTATCAAAAAATGTTGCAGGTAGTAACAGCATCATTTACACATGATATAGGTAAATCAAGAATTCCAAGTAGCATTCTTCACTCCACAATGCCGCTATCGGATGCTGAGTTTGATATTATTAAAGAACATACAATTTATGGAGCTGTTCTTTGTTGCCACTACTTTGGTGATTTTTATTCCCCGGCGACTATTGCTGCATTTCAACACCATGAGAAAAAAAATGGTACTGGCTATCCGACCTCAATAAGATTAAAAGATGATGCCATAATGTTCATATCTATCGTTGATATCTTTGATGCCCTTATATCTTCAAGGCCATACAGAAGTCAGCCCTATGATGTAAGAGGAGCGATAGACTTACTATGTGCTTCTGTCCAGAAGGGAGAGTTAGATGAAGAAAAACTTAAGATGTTAATTTCCTTGAACAGACGAGAAAAACAGGCTGTTCAGAGCATCGAATATTCAATAACAAATCGTGGGAAAATCCCCAAGCAAAATAATTATGGTGTTAGAGTTTATACGTGAATATGATGCCTCTATCTTGCGTTACTTAAATTGTGATTTTTTTAATCATGCTAAAGGAAAGGTTTGTCATCTTGAAATTGGTTTTGGAAATGGTGAATATATAGCTAATTTAGCAAAGACACACCCCAATGAAATTTTTTTTGGAATTGAATATAATCCTAAATATTTTAGAAAGGCTTTAAAAAGGACATATGATATTAATTGGGGAAATATATTTTTATTATGTGGAGAAGCTAAGAGCATTTTGTATCATTTAATGCCTGATGAAATTTTTAATTATATTCATATAAACTTTCCTGATCCATGGCCCAAAAAAAGGCACCACAGAAGACGATTGATAGATGATTTTTTTGCACAGGAGCTATTTAGGATTTTAAAACCAGAAGGAACTGTTTTTTTGGCTACAGACTTTTATGAATATTTTTTAAACATCGTTTCAATATTACAAAGAAACGGGTTTTTGAAAATATATCAGTCCCAAAAACCTTATAAATCAAGAATTTTTAAAACAAAGTATGAGAAAACATTTGAAAATCTCTCTATCCCAATATTTTATAGCATATTAAAAAAAAATTATTGACAAACAACTTTTAC
>CALINM010000022.1 GCA_938045315.1 uncultured bacterium
ATACTCCATAAGAAGCCCCTCCAGGGAGCCAGTTACAGGCCTGAAGGTCTTTATAGATGGAAGACCCTTATCCACGCAGAGAGGCCTTCAGATAAAGCCAAAGCCTGGTTCAGAGGAGTTTGAGGACACCATTACTCTTCAGGTCCCTTCAAGGGATATGGAACTTAGCCTCATTGCAGAAAACAGGTTTGGCTCCAGTGAGCCATCTACCATAAGGCTCTTCTGGAAGGGAAAGAAGGAGGAGTATGCAGTAAAGCCAAAGCTCTATATCCTTGCCATAGGCATAAGCAAATACAGGGATGAAAGCCTGAGGCTCCAGTTTGCCCATAAGGATGCACTGGACTTTGTAAATACCATGTTAAGACAGAAGGGTAAGCTCTATGAGGATATAAAGGTAAAGCTCCTTACAGATGAAAAAGCAACAAAGGATGAGATACTGGATGGACTTGAGTGGCTTCAGAGGGAGGCCACCCATAAGGATGTGGCGATGCTCTTTATGGCAGGCCATGGAATAAATGACCAGGCAGGGATATATTACTTTCTACCCCATAATGCGGACCTTGAAAAACTCAAAAGGACAGGTGTGCCCTTTTCTGACATAAAAAACACAGTCTCAAGCTTAGCATCTAAGGTGGTGATGTTTGTGGATACCTGTCATTCTGGTGGTGTGATGGGCAGAAGGGCAAGCACTGACCTGACAGGTGTAATAAACGAGCTTATAAGTGCTGAAAATGGTGTTGTGGTATTTTCCTCATCTACGGGAAGGCAGTATTCCCTTGAGGACCCAAAGTGGCAGAACGGGGCATTCACAAAGGCACTTGTGGAGGGGCTTGAGGGTAAGGCAGACCTCCTTAAGAAGGGCAAGGTCACCATAAATATGCTTGATGCCTTTATCTCTGAAAGGGTAAAGGAGCTTACTGGAGGTAAGCAGAGCCCTGTTACAGCAAAGCCCCAGACCATACCGGATTTTCCTGTGGTGGTAATAGAATAGTTTTTTAAGGAGGAAGAGGATGAAAAGGGCTTTTCTGTGCTTTATGCTTTCTTTGCTTCTTGGGTCCCTCTGTCTTGCTCAACAATCCACCATCACTGAATCAGAGGGCTATGCCTGTATGGGTGAGGATAGGACTAAAAGGCAGACAGAGGAGATAGCACTTCAGGATGCAAAAAAGAAAGCTATTGAACAGGTTTCTACATATATACAGGCAGAGACACAGATTGAGGATTTTGAGCTCAAGAAAGATTTAATCAACGCCTATGCTAATGCAAAGGTTAAAATAATTTACCAGCAAGGTAAGTGGGATAGTGAGCCTCCTAAGGTTGGTGACTGCTATAGGGTAAGTATAAGAGCTGAGGTGGTACCCGATGAATATGCGATGAAAAAGATAGGAGAGGTAAAAAATTTAGATGATCCATCACTACCTTTGAAGGTAAAGCTATGGACTGAAAAAAGAGTGTTTGAGAAGGGGGAAAAAATTAAGATCTTTTTTAAAGGGAATAAACCTTTTTTTGCTAAAATACTGTACAAACAAAGTGATGGTAATGTAATTCAAATACTCCCAAATCCTTACAGACTTGATAACTACTTTCAAGGTGGAGTTGTTTATGAGATCCCCTCTGGACCGGATAGATTTGAGCTTGAGGTAACACCGCCTTTTGGTGAGGAAAATATAATTATCTATGCCAGCACCTCTCCTCTGGGTAGCTTTGATTTAGAGAACGTAAATAATGTATTTCTTGTAAAAAGTAAAGATTTTAGTGAAAAAACAAGGGGTATTTTGATAAGAAAAAAAGATGATAATAAACCCTCTGCAGGGGAGTTTTTTGAAGAGGTTTTAAGAATTACCACAAAGTAGGTACTCCTCATAACTGGGCACTCCATGGGGAGATCAGTTTTTTTGGCCTATAAGCAATAACTTTTTATTAGAATGTTTTATCGAGACAAAGGGCAAAATCTTATGAAACGGCTGGCTTTCCAAAAAAAACTGGATTATAAAACAGTCTTAAGATATGCTATAATGGTTTTGAAGCTCAATTACCAGGGATAGATGAAAAGCGTGATTGATAGAATTAGTATAATTGAAGTGGGTCCAAGAGATGGCTTACAAAATATTGGAAAATTTATACCCACAGAGATTAAATGTGAGTTTGTAAAAGCTCTTGTAGAATCTGGGATCAGGGAGCTTGAGGTTACATCCTTTGTAAGCCCTAAAAACATTCCACAGCTTTCAGATGCGGAGAAGCTAATGTCCATGCTTGATAAAAGAGATGATGTGGTATACTCTTGCCTTGTGCCAACAGTTAGGGGATTGGAAAGGGCTATTAGAGTGGGAGTAAAGAAAGTTGTTTTCTTTGTAGGTGCGTCAAATGAATTCAATGTAAGGAATTTAAATGCTAATATTGAAGAAACGATTTCAAATTTTAAAATTATGAAAAAAATCTGTGAAGAGAATAGAATTAAGATAAAGGGGAGCATTTCAACGGCTTTTTACTGCCCCTTTAGGGGTTACGTAAATCCTGAAGATGTAATAAGGGTTATGAATATGCTTAATGACATGGGAGTTGATGAAATTATCCTCTGTGATACGGCAGGATATGCAACACCTAAGGATGTGGAAATACTCTTAAATAAAGTTTTTAAGTATTATAAACCAGAATCTTTAGGGCTTCATATGCATAATACATACGGGTTTGCTATAGCTTGCGTATATAAAGCTTTTGAGATGGGTATTAGAAAATTTGAAGCCTCAACAGGTGGTTTAGGTGGATGCCCCAATGCACCGGGTGCAACTGGAAATGTTGCTACGGAAATTCTGGTAAATTTTTTTGAAAAAATGGGTTTTCAAACGGGTATCTCTTTAATAGACTTAGAAAAAGCACTGGATATGATAAACGAGTTTATTGAGAAAGATAAAAAATGTATAAGAAACATGTGAAAAAAATCTACTGGCAATAGAACAGTTTTTTGTTTATTATAAAATCCCTCAATTTTATGTTTAGGAGCTTTGATGGAGTATAGGAAATTACATTTACATTCAATAATTGTTCATTCAATTGTTGCTTTTGCTTTTGTATCGGCAATAGCCCATATCTTTGAAGTTTACAGACTGCGGTTTATGGGTATAACTGAGTTTGACTGGGTATTTATAAGAAATTTTACTCAGTTTTTTATATTTCTCTTTTCAATACCAGCAACCCTAAGTGGCATCTCTGAGATTAATAAAATGTATGTTAACTGGCATTTTACACATAAGGCGAAGCTTTTAATTTCAATAATTTTGCTCGTAAGTTCAGGTTATGTTTTATATGATGCTTTTACTTGTTTACCTGAAGGTTCTATGAGGTGTATTAGCGATGGCTTTGCATTTCGTAGTTTTTTAATTATCATTATAAATAATCTTTGTGTGTGGCTTTTATCCTTTTATGGACTAAGAATCACATTGGGAAGGCAGTCCTTAGCGAAGACAAGCTATACTCCCGATTTTTACAATAAAAAAAATCCTGTAGATATTCTCGATGTTGTGAGAGATGAAATAAGAGAAAAACCAAAGATTAGAGGAATAATAAATGCAGGAGAGGATTTAGAATGATTGATTTTAATCTTACAGAGGAGCAAAAAAAACTTGTGGAAAAAGCAAGAGAATTTACAAAAAATTTTATATCCCCCAAGGCAATGGAGTATGATAGAACAGGGGAATTCCCCAAGGATATTTGTGAAGAAGCCTTTAAACAGGGGCTTATGAACTTACATGTGCCCAGGGAATATGGTGGACCGGGGCTTTCTGCTGTTGATTGTGTACTTGTGGAAGAAGAGATGGCAACAGGCTGTAGTGGTATTACAACAGCCATAAATTCTAATGGCCTATCACAGTATCCCATAATACTTTTTGGAACTGAGGAGCAGAAAAAGAGATTTCTGGAGCCCATGACAAGGGAGCTTATGTTTTCAGCATATGCAGTAACAGAGCCCGGAGCTGGTTCAGACGTAAATAGAATCTCTACAATAGCTGTAAGGTATGGCAACGAATATGTTATTAACGGTGTTAAATGGTGGATAACAAATGGTTCTGTTGCAAGCTGGTATTTTGTCCTTGCTAAGGTGGATGGTAAACTAACAGGTTTTATTGTTCCTGCTGATCTGCCAGGAATAATTAGGGGACCTAAGGAAATCAATTTGGGACAACATGCTTCAAATACGGTAAGAATAACTTTTGAAGATGTAAAAATACCAGCCTCTTATAGGGTTGGTGAAGAGGGAGATGGCTTTAACATTGCTATGAAAACCTTTGATCATACAAGGCCCGGGGTTGCTGCAGGGGCAAATGGTGTTGCAAAAGCTGCAATAAATCTGGCCCTTGAGTATGCAAAAAGAAGAAGAACTTTTGATAAAAAGTTAATATCCAATCAGGGTATATCTTTTCCCCTTGCAGAGCTTTTAACAAAATTAGATGCTTCCAGAATGCTTACATTAAGAGCAGCATGGCTTATCGACAGGGGAAAAGATAATTCCAAGGAAGCGGCGATGGCTAAGTGGTTTGCGGCAGATGTGGCGATGGAAGCGGCAATAAAAGCAGCACAAATTCTTGGTGGATATGGTTATACAAACGAGATGCCCGTGGAAAAGTTAATCAGGGATGCTAAAATTTATCAAATATATGAAGGGGCAACAGAGATACAGAAAATGGTAATAGTCGCAAAAATGATGAGAATGAAAGAGGTTTAGAAATGATAGATGTTATCGGGAAACCTGCAAGTTTGCTTATAAATAATTTGAAGAGAAAATTTTATGGAAAAACTTTTTTCTGTCCCGTATGTCATCTCGAGCTATCCTTTCATGATGCTGATGAGGATGGTCTTTTGGTTTGTCCCCTATGCGGAATTGTTATCGAAATTACAGATGTTTTTGGACATCCTCTGCCAGTCGTCCATGATGTGGAGATAAAGAGGCATCAGCCTAAGATGAGGATTCATCCTCTTTCAACGCATTTACCAATCGGGCTTTACCCCTTTGCTTTACTGGGCACACTATTTATTTTTTTCATCTCCCTTATCCAGCATATTTATTTAAAGAATGGATTTACCTTAGATGAGGAAATACTCTTATACGTGCCTTCCATAAAGAAGATGTCTGATGTATTTCTTTTTCTTTCAGTAATTTTATCGACCATAACATTTGCCTCCGGTTATTATGACTGGTATATGCGGTATGAAAAACGAAAATATCGGATGATAACTGTTAAGATTTATTTTTCTTTGCTCTTTCTCATTCTGGGCTTACTATCCTTATTTCTACAAACAAGTGGTTTCATTTTTGGAGAAAATGGATTTTTAATGATTAATACTGTTAGTGTTCTTCTTTTTTGTTTGTACATTTTGTTAATGTTTACTAATATGTGTTTACTTACTGCATTGGGGCATATAGGTGGTCTTCTTGTATTTGGAAAATAATTTTAATTGACCTTGATTATAGAAGAATCATAAAAAATAACCATGACATATAATGAAAAAGCGATAAAAGAAAGGCTTCTCCAAATTAAGAAAAATATTATAGATGCCATGGAAAGGGTTGAGAGGAAAAATCCACCCAAAATTGTTGCGGTTACAAAAACTCATCCACCGGAGCTGTTAAACATTATAAAAGAAATAGGGATTGAAGATGTGGGTGAAAATTATGTTCAGGAGATGCTGTATAAAATGCAATTACATCCCGAATTAAACTGGCATTTTATTGGGAATCTTCAAAGAAATAAAGTTAAATATATAGTTGGCAGGGTTTGTTTAATACATGGAGTAAGTTCTTTAAAACTCGTTGAGGAAATTGATAAGAGAGCTAAAGTATTAGGCATAACGCAAAATGTTTTATTACAAATTAACCAGGGAGAAGAGTCAAAGGGGGGATTAAAAAAAGAGGAATTGGAAATATTTGTTAAAGAGTTGAATAGGTTTGATAATGTGTGTTTAAAGGGGCTTATGGCATTGCCACCCTATTATGAAGATCCAGAAAAAGTAAGGCCATTTTTTGTGGAAATTAAAGAGCTTTTAGAAAATATAAATAGAAAAAATTTGTATAAAGCAAGACTAACTGAACTTTCCATGGGAATGTCAGGTGACTATGTTGTGGCTGTTGAAGAGGGATCTACAATTTTAAGAATAGGTACTGCACTTTTCGGAGAGAGAGTTAAAAATTGATTTTCATATCTTGACAAATTTGTATTTGCTGGTAATATTAGCTTATGGAATAAAAAGGAGGTGTTAATATGAAGATTAAAAAAGTAAAAAAGATAGTTAGAGGTCTTTGTAAGTGCAAGAGTTCCTGCTAATACTAAGCTAATTTATCTTTCCATGGGAAGAGGGGGTATTTTACACCCCCTTATTTTTTTATGAAGTTCATTTGTAGAAAGTATTGCATGTATTATAAAGAAAATAAGAAGGATGAGAAGGGGTGCTATCCTATTTCATTGATAAAAAAGATGCCTGTTTACTATTTTCCTCAGGAGAGTTTTAAGCATACAACTGATTTTGATATGCTAAAATCCATACTTTGTCCCAATTGTGATTATCAGAAAAATGATTGTGATTTTCAGCAGGAAAGTAATCCAGGTCCGCCATGTGGAGGATATATATATTTCCAGCATATTCTTTCTAAAGGCTTAATTGACATTGATGATATTAGACGGATTTGTGAGATTATCTGACCATTTTATTCCAAAAAAGCTTGAAAAGACTTATCTTCTTGATAAAAAGAGTGATGAGTTGTACGAGCTTAATGAGGAGGCATTTAATTTTATATTAAATTGTGATGGCACAAAACAACTGTCCCACTTAAATCCACCAAAAAGATTTTTCAAGACCCTACTAAAAAACTCAATTATTGAAATTATTAAGAAGAGGAAGAGAAGAAAATTCATAATTTTTAACCCTCCCTTTCCAACCCTTAGATATTTAGAAATCCAATTAACAAGTAAGTGCAATCTTATGTGTCTTCACTGCTATCAGGGTGAAAAAAAGGAGACGGAGATTCCCTTTATACTTTTAAAAAAAGTTTTGCAGGAATTTATAAAATTACAGGGAATAAGGTTGATTTTATCGGGCGGAGAACCATTATTATATTCTCATTTTCAAGAGCTGAATAGTTATCTTAAGGGATATCCGGCAAGGGTAGTTTTGCTAACAAATGGCACATTATTAGACAAACTGGATTTGGGGGGATTAAATATTGATGAGATTCAAATAAGTCTTGACGGGATTGAACATGGTCACGATTTCATAAGGGGTAAAGGCACTTTCAAGAAAGTAATTAAAAACATTGAAAAACTAAGAAAAAATACTAACATTGATATTTCAATAGCAACTATGATTCATAAAGAAAATCTAAAAGAGTTTAAGGAAATGAAAAAATTAATAAAAGAATTTAACATAAAGGAATGGGGAATAGATTTTCCGGTGGTTACAGGTAATTTAAGCTTGAATAAAAGTATAGTACCATCTCTTAATGATGCTATTAGCTGTTTTAAATATAGATTTGGAGCAAGTTTTCATTCAACAGAGGAAAATTATGAGTATGGATGTGGAACTCATTTAATGACCCTTACGCCAGATGGTAAATTTTTACCCTGTGGATTTTTTCAGGATAGGGTTTATGGTAGAATTGAAAAGGGATTGTTTAATGCTGTGCAAAATAGAAGATTAATCAGACTCTCTGAAATTGAGGAGTGCTGTAATTGTGTCTATTTAAGGGAGTGTGGAGGGGGATGCAGATATCGAGCGGGAGGAATAGAAAAAAAAGATGCCATTATGTGTAAAATTTTTGGTTTCTAAATTGATTGACTTTTTTAAATTAATTCATTATATTAAACACTCATTTCAGAACCTATGTTAAAGGGGGAGGTTATGGAAGATATAAAAAAATTGTTATTAAAGATGAGGGAAGAAATAATTCGCGATATAAATTCCATAAGAGAGAGTGAACATGCGGAGCATAATGAAGTGGGAGATGAATATGATTTAGCATCACAAGAGAGGGAAAGAGAGCTGGGTATAATAATGTCTGCTCAAGAGAAAAATAAACTTATGGCAATAGAAGAGGCTTTAAGAAGAATAGATGAAGGGACATATGGTTACTGTGAAGAATGTGGCGAGAAAATATCAAAACAAAGATTAAAGGCAGTGCCTTTTGCAACCCTTTGTGTGAGTTGCAAGGCAAAAAAAGAGGCAAAAGAGGGGATTTTTACTCCCTTTGAAGAGGAAGAAATAGAAACATTTGAAGAAGAACCGGAAGAAACATTAGAGGAAGAAGAATAAATACTCTCACCCTTCGATAAAATAAAGGTAATCTCAAATCTATGTTATTTTGTTGAAAAAAATTGTATAGTTTAACTAAAATGTAAAAACTGCAGCTGCCAAAACAGTAGCATATTTGTTTTTTGGTACTATTGCTTCCTGGGCAATAGAAGATGTTATAACTATTTTATCTGATATTTTCCATACTTGTCTCTTTTCATCCCAGTTGGCATCTTCATCGAATTCAATTCCCAGTGTTGTTGCCAGCATCATTGTTGCTAAATCTTCGGCATAATCACCAGCTTCCTGTTCATTTTGACCAAAACGATGATGTTCTGATAGATAGCCATAAACATTCTTCTCCTTTGGGATAGCACAACCAACAGAAGCAACAATAAGTCTATGAGGCTCATTTGAGGTTAGTTTACTCATTACACAGAAGGTAATCTGACCAGGCTGGAGCATTTTTAAACCTTCTTTTTTTGAGATAATTTCACAATGGGGAGGGAATATACTTGAAACGGTGACTAAATTATATTTTTCAATTCCTGCATCTCTAAGGGCAAGCTCAAAAGAAGCAAGCTCTTCTGAATGATAACCTACTCCTCTTGTAAAAAAAACCTTTTTTGGAATGAAATTTAATCCCGAGAGAGGACTTTCAATTTTCTTTTTTTTTGGCACTTTCTTCTCCTTTTGCTATGGATTTTCAAAATCTTTAAACATTTCACATCTAAAACAAACAACTATATTGGTCACACATTTTTTAATAAATACTTTCACTGTAAACACCCTTCAAAAATGCAATTTTTAAAGTTACAATTTTTGTTGAAAAAAATCAAGAAAAATTACTGCTTCTAAATTTTTTTATTATTTTTACCTCTGAGTTTACATCTAATCTATAAAAATTGCTCACCTGATAAAAATTTTTAATATAAACTATGTCTCCCCTGCTTAAGTTTTTAAATTCTTTATTAAGTTCATTTAGATGCTTTTTCAATATGGAAAATAATCGTATCCCCATATTACCGCATAGATAAATAGCATATTCACCTTTTCTAACAAAAAGATTACTAACAACTTTAAAAGTATTTTCATGGAAAACAAAAGCTTTTTTTGTATTTGTACTGAAAAATCCATAAGAAAAGTTGATAAACTTGTTATTCAAGCCCGTTTTTTGCTCGATGTATTCAATAAGAGTGCTTCTTGGGAAAGGGATGTTTTCATGGCACCAATCATTTTCATCAACAGGACAATGTTCTGTGGGGCATGCGTTCAAAAATTTAAACCCCCTTCTGTTGAGAAATTGCTTTGCTGTTATTATGTTTTTAAACCCCTTCTTGGTGCCAGGCTCTATGATTATTAGAAGATTATTCTCCATATCAATCATTTTAATCATTTTTTCTAAAAAAGGAGTTATATTTTTCTCTTCTAATTCAGCAAGGACATTTCCTAAAAAAATAACGTTAACTTTTTCATCAGGGAGTGAGAAATTCATTTTATTATATAGCTTGAAGGATAAATCTTTAATCAGAGATTTACCTAAATATAAAATATCCTGATTCTTATCATAGGCAAAGAACTTTTCCCCTTCTAAATTCATAAGTGCACATGCACTGTAAAACGTTAGAGGTCCAGCACCATAATCAAGAAAAGCTTTTTTATTAGAAAAATATTGATAGTAGAAATCGATTAAATGCAGGCATTTATATACATTAATTGGATAAAAATATATTAAATAGGCAATTCTTAAAACGTTGCTTTGCATATAGTTTATGGTTTGTTCATCATTTCGATTAAAAATATCGGACAGCATCTTTACATATGTAGCAATTTTTTCTTTTGGAAGATTTATATCTTGAATAATCCTGTCTATGGATAAATAAAGTTTTTTTAGTAATAAATCCGGGTTTTTTAACATAAACTAATTTAGTGCTAAATTTCTTGTCAATTGGTTCATGTTATATTATCATAAAATAAATTGCCTTAAAATATATGAGATTTAATGTTAAAAAAGATATTGTTTTAAAACTGATAGATCTGCTTTTTTGTGAGTACATTGACTTACAAAAAATAAATTATTCATTGAAAGTTTTATTAAATGAGTTAAATGCAGATGCTGCATGGCTTATACAATGGAATTATTTTTCTTCAGCCCTTGTAGCTTCTTGTGGATTAGACAAAAATATGGAGGATTTAGAAAAAATCCTACATAAAGATTGCCAATGCAGGCAATTAATAAATGGGGAGGAGAAAAAATATCAAATATATTATCTTGAAAAATGTAGCTATATTCCTGATCATCTGAAAAATAAACTTGATTTCTGTTATCATTATTCAATACCACTGAGGTCTAATGATGAGCTTATTGGTGTATTAAATATTGCCTATTCAAAAAAGAAAAAAATATCAGAAAACCTGTTAATTTTCCTGTCAAAAATTTACTCAGCAGCTTTTTCTAATTATGTATTTTGTAAAAAGATTGAAGAGCAAAGTAAACAACTTGCCAGAAAAAATAATGAGTTAGAAGTTTTAGTATCAGCAATTTCTCATGATTTAAAAACACCAATAATTTCCGCTAAAGGATTTTTAAAAATTATAAAAGATAA
>CALINM010000023.1 GCA_938045315.1 uncultured bacterium
GCAAAATCTTTGGTGTCTGATATAATTTCTTAGAAAGATATGAAAAAAATTAGGATTATAAAGAAGACAATAGTCTTCATTTTAATTTTTCATGCTTTTTTTGCAATTACATTATACTTTATAGTTCCACCTATTGCTAAAAAGATTGTTACTCAAAAGTTATCTGAGAAATTAAACAGAAAGGTTACCATCGAGAAAATTAGAATTAATCCCTTCGTTTTTACTATTGAAGTATATAATTTTAAAGTTAATGATGTGAATGAAGGCAGCTTTTTTTTGAGTTTCGAAAAATTATTTGTTGATTTTGAACTAAAATCAATTTTAAGAAGAGGTTTGATAATCAAAGAACTCATACTAATCTCACCTCATGTAAATATTGTGAGGGAAAGTGATAATATTTTCAATTTTTCTGATTTGATAAAGGATAAAGTTGATGACAAAAATGTGAAGAAAGGAGATTTTAAATTTTCTGTAAATAATATTCAAATCTCAAAGGGACTGATAATTTTTGTAGATAAACCAAAAAATACAAGGCATGAGATAGAAGAGATTAATTTAACAGTTCCCTTCATCTCTAATTTACCATACCACATTGAAACTCCAGTTAAACCAAAATTTTCTGCAAAAGTTAATGGGAGAGAGTTTCTTTTAACTGGAACTACTAGGCCCTTTAAAAAATCTTTGGAAACATCATTAAATATCGATATTAGGAATTTTGATATTCCCTATTACTTACCCTATTTACCTTTTAAACCATATTTCATAATGGAATCTTGCTTGTTAACCGCAGGAATAAATTTAAGATATACCCAGTATGAGGATAGGAATCCAACTCTCATTGTAAATGGAAATGTTGAAATTTCAGACGTTTCAATTAAAACGATGAATAAAAAACCTCTTTTAAAAATTAAAAGTTTTGAGACCATATTAGGAGAATCTGATATTTTTGGAAACAGGTTTTATATTAAAGAGTTGGGAATTCAAAATCCAGAGTTAAAAATTGATAGAGATGGAAAAGGTGAATTTAATTTCACAAGTATTTTTAAAGGTTTAGGGAAGAGAGAACAAAAAAATAAAAAAGAGAAAAAGAATGAACTGTCTATAACAATGGACAATATATTTCTAAAAGGAGGCTCGTTGATATTTTCTGATTATTATAAGAATGTTGATTTTCAATCTCGTATTGATAATATTGAGCTTAATGTTAAGCATTTTAAGTCAAAAAGTAATCAACCTTTTCAAGTATTAACAAAAATGAATGTAAATAGGCATGGTATATTTTCTTTAAGTGGAAATGTTTCACTGGAGCCTCTTGAAGCTAACATTGAATCTGATATAAAAAATATTTCCATAAAACCTTTTCAAAATTACTTACAAGATAGAGTTAATATACTCATTACTGATGGTTACTTTAATGCGAAAGGCAAATTAAATTTGAAATATTTTAAGGATAAGGGGCCCTTATTAAACTACACAGGCAATGTTTCTCTAAATAACTTTAAAACATTAGATAGCGAAAATGTCCAGGATTTAATTCATTGGAAATCGCTTTATTTAGGTAAGGTGTCATTGAAAACGCTACCATTAGATATTAGTATTGATGAGGTATCACTTACTGATTTTTACTCGAAAATTGTAATTAACCAGGAGGGTTCTATAAATTTAAAAAAGATATTTGTTCAAAGAGAAGATGATGATGTAAAGAACTCTGAGAGGGTTGATAAAGGGGAGAAAAAAAGTAAAATAAAGGTAAAAGTTTCAAAAATTATATTTCAGAATGGGCATATAAATTTTACCGATCTTAATATAAAACCTGTTTACTCAGCTAATATGGCTGAATTAGGAGGTAGAATAACAGGGTTATCTTCGGAAGATAATGTTTATGCAGATGTTGATATAAGAGGCAAATTTGAGAATTATGCCCCACTGGAGATTACTGGTAAAATAAATCCTTTACATGAAGACTTGTTCATTGATTTAAAAATAGATTTCAAAGATATGGATTTGAGTCCCCTAACACCCTATTCAGGTAAATATTTAGGATATAAAATTGAAAAAGGTAAACTATTTCTTGCTTTAAAATATCTTATAGAAAAGAAAAAATTAGGTGCTCAGAACAAAATATTTTTAGATCAATTTGACCTGGGCGATAAAGTTGATAGTCCCTCTGCGATAAAATTGCCAGTAAGACTTGCTATAGCACTGCTCAAGAACAGAAAAGGTGAAATAGATCTGGACATACCTGTAAGTGGTTATATAGACGATCCAGAGTTCAGTATATGGAGGATTGTGCTAAAAGTTATTGTAAACCTTTTAGAAAAAGCAGCTACTGCGCCCTTTGCTCTTTTAGGATCAATGTTTGGTGGTGGAGAAGAACTTAGTTATGTGGAGTTTGATTATGGAATTTCACATCTTAGTGAAAATAATATGAAAAAACTTGATTTATTGGGTAAAGCTCTTTATGAAAGACCTTTTTTGAAGCTGGATATAAGAGGCTATGTTGATATGGAAAAGGATAGGGAAGCTCTAAAGAATATGATTTTTGAAAACAAAATAAAGGCTCAGAAATTAAAAGAATTGGTGAAAAAAGGGCAACAAATTACAAATGTTAAGGAAATTAAGATAGAGGAGAATGAATATTTAAAATATCTTAAAAATGCATATGGGGATGAAAAATTTCCTAAACCTAAAACTGCTTTAGGTTTTGAAAAAGAGCTCCCAAAGGAAGAGATGGAAAAATTAATTTTAACAAATATTGTGGTAAAAGATGATGATTT
>CALINM010000024.1 GCA_938045315.1 uncultured bacterium
TATTTGTTTCAATTCATCTTCAAAATTAGGAATGTCATAAATACTTAATCCAAAGGAGAGCATCCTTTGGATATCATTATTAAATTTATTGCCCAGTTTTCTAATAGATTTATAAATATTATTTCTATAGTCAATGTAAAAATTTATTGTTATCACAGTCGCAGTAATCAGCGTAGCAAATGCTATTGCAGTAAAAACTGTGATATATAAAGGTGCTTTTATTGTTTTTTCTTTCATACTATTTTATAATTTTAGTTACGTTATTCATAATTACAAATATTATTATTATATCAATTTTTCTTGCTGTTGTCATTTTTAAAATTTACTTCTTTGACCTGCTCACTTTTTTCCATAGATTTACTATCTAAAAAGTTTAGTAAAAAATCAGAAATCAATCTGCCCTTTGCTCTAGGATCTGGTGCTACACACATTAACCCACCAGCATTAGTGACAGTTTCAGATACGGCTACCAATGGGACCCCTTTTTCTATAGCAAATTGAGCAATTTTATTTGCACCTAATTCCAAAATTACGGAAGATGTTAAAAATATAGCATCCATGCTGTTAACATCAATTCCATAAACTGATTGTGGCGAATTTATAGGATGTAGAACAACTTTAAAACCCTCCTGTGTGCCTAATTCTTTAATTTTGCCTGCTTGAATTTCGCTTTCTTTCTCTATAGGGCAGTATAGTACGTGGAGTGTTTTGAAACTTTTCACAGCCAATAAATGTCTTAGTAAAGTAACTGAAGGTATAACATTATATATTCCTGTCATTTTGTTTGTCTTAAATGCATCAAGAATACCTTTCTCATATACATCAACATATATGAGCGGTACAGAAATTCTTTCTCTTAGAGCAGTATACGCAAGTGGCGCACCAAAAGCAATTATAATATCTGCTTCTATACCTTCCGCTCTTTTTAATGCATTGGCCCATGATACTGGATCTGGATCAGGAGTTGATAAGATTATCTGGATGTGTGCATCTTTTTTATTTTCATGCAAGATTTTTTGTAATTCACTGTAAGCTACCCTGAACTTATCCAAATTTGATGCTAAGATTACAGCCACAATTTTATCTTTTGAATAAGATTGTCCAACCATCACTGAAGAAAATAAAAGAATCAATAAAACTAACTTTCTTACCATTTTAATTCCCATGGGACAAAGAGCATTTTTATGGTACCTTCAGTAGAGTATCTCGTTTTATCAATATGATCATTTAGGCTTGCTTCAAATTTGATTTTTGATTTTTTGTTAATTTCAAAAACATTGCCAACTAAAATCCTGTATTGATAAAAATCAATGCTTGCCAGACTATCTAACCCTATTGTATTAAATGTATATGTTAAAGGAGGTGGACCTGGTGTAGTTTCACTACCTACAACAAGATGGGGATAATAGGTGCCATACCCTCTTATATAGCTGATATCAGAATAAACATTATATCTTTTGAATGTTTTATTTACATTTACCCCTCCCTGAAATAAAGTAAAATCATAGGGAACTTTTTTATCGTAAATAAAAGTAGGTGGTGTATTACCATACTGAATGTGGGATACAAATCTTTCATTATCATAAAAACCATAAATATTTAGCACCACAATATCTTTCAAGTCAAACCAGCAATTTAAAAATTGCTTTAACTCCTTGCTTCTAACAAAAAAACTATTCTCTGAATTGTTTTTTGAAGCAATATACTCACTCTGTAAATATATACCTGAAAAACTATCATGGCCATTAGTTGAATACTCAATTTCTGATGTTTTTTTTGTAAGATGGATTGTAATTATTCTCAACTTTTTGAGAAATTTTATAGTAAAAACCTTTCTTAGATCTACCTTCTACTGAAAAAATGCCTTTATTAGTATAAGAATATTCAGGAAGAGTAAAGTAGTTAAAGCTTCTATCAATTTCGGTCCTTTTCAAATATAGCTTAAAAATTAAAAGGGGTGATAATTCATATAAACCGGACAAATCAGCCGTTTTTTTTACAAATGAAACAGCATCTTTAATACCTACAATATCTGTATTTAAAAATCTAACAGTATCAGGATTATTCTGCTCCCTATCAGTATAAATAACTTTTAAAGTTAACTTAAAATTTTTTCTTGGATAATATGCAAGGGAAACTAATGCATTATTTTGAGTCACATTGGCACCTTCACGTCCCATTTAATCTCTATTATGATTGTTTGTATCCCTTCTATTCACAGCAAAAGCCCAGCTTAATTGTCCTGTAAGGTTACTATATAATTTAAAATCATATGCGGTTTTATTTATATTTGGATAATTTAAAAGGTAATCTGGTGAATTATGATGTTTATTAGAAAAATTCTCTGAAATTAATTCACCAACAAAGCCAACTCCTCCAAAAATTCCATCTAATGTACCTGTTACTCTCTCGGTTTCAAATCTAATCTGCCTATCTCTTGAAAAAATATTACTCCTTATGCTAGCCGGTAGGGATAAAATATTGACATCAAAACTTCTACTACCAAAAAACCTTTTCTGTATCGTCCCATCTCTTTCTATATCTTCTATAAAAAGTTTTAGATGTAAGGGATAATTATAAAGCTTATATTTAACTAAAAAACTATTCTTGGAAAAATCTATTTTATATTTAGTGTAAGGATTCAGATCGTAAATTTGAGGGTTATAAAGTAGTTTTTTATGATCAAAATTATGAATAAAACCAGTACTATTAAAATTCAGACAAATCGTATCTTTATGAATAAAACTTAAATACACATTTCTGTTATCTTTCTCATCTAAAAGTGCATCAAATATTATTTTATTATTAGGAGCCAAATCTTTATATATTAAAGAAAAATAAGGAGATGACTTTGCAGTATCATATTCAACAACTAAATTCAAAAAACCATCATACGAGTAAAACCTATAACCCAGGGAAGCATTTATTTCTCTATATTCGATCTCATCTGCCAAGCCAATCTTGAAAAAAATAAAAAAAATTATAATCAAATATAAACATTTTTTCATCATCCCCTCCTACCTTAACATATGACCTTGTCTTTTTGGTAAAGTAGTAGTTGATCCAGAGGGGGTATCTGTACCATGTATAGATAAATGGCAATCGGTGCACCTATTATAGAATTTCAACTTATTTTGATTTGTCAACGCTTGACTTCTAAAAGAATGATGTCCTTCATGACATCTTAAACACAAAATTGGTTCTCTAACCTTAAGAAGATTATCATTCCCTGAACCATGGGGCACATGACAATTGTTACAATCCTCCATTAGATCAGCATGTTCAAAAATATACGGACCACCTTTTTCAGTGTGACATTTAGAACAAGTTTCTCTTACTGATTCATCTTTTAATAAATTAGATGTCATGCTACCATGAGGATCATGGCAATCAGTACATACAACTTTTTTTTCGTAAAAGGGATGCCTGGATAAATTTGAGATTTCAGCTTTAATTCTTTTATGACAATTTAAACACAGGTTGATTTGTTCGTCATGGCTAACTTTTTGTAAAGGTGAAGTGTGCAACCTGTGGCAATCACTACATGCAACTCCTGCTAAATCGTGTGAGGAGCCACGCCACATGGCAAGATTTGGTGTTGAAGCTTTAGTATGACATTTAAGACATATAATATTCTTTGCCTCAGAGGGTAATTTTTTTAAATTGATAAGACTTTCAAAATCACATTGTTTTTTACCATTAACTACCTTAATATTCTCAATTGCTAAACTACCAGGGCCATGACAGGTTTCACAATTAACCAGAGGTAAATGAGTCTCCCTATCAACCTGTTCAGCATGAACACTTTTTTTAAAATAATCTGCAAGTTTTTTATGTTCATTACCTTTATCATGGCAATTTTTAAGACAGTTATCAGTACCAATATATTCTGCATCAATCCTTCCAGCAACCATCTTTTCAATTTCAGATTGTTTAAGCAAAGGCTTTGACTCGGTTAAATAACTACAACTATGAAATATTAAAAATAGTACTAATAAATAACTAATCTTTATCATAATTATGTTCAGCTTTTTAGTGTAAGTATACAATTTTGAAAAAATAAAACATCAAGTTTTAAATTTGACGGTAATGAAGTAACTTTTGAGTTTGTAAGATTTTATAAAATCCCGTATTTTTCTCTAAGCCTGAGCGATAAATCCCTTAACCAGGAATAAGCATCTTCAACTGTTTTAAATTCATCAGGATTAAGTAGCGCACAAGTCGCTGGCATTATTATACTTTTAGCAAGAACCTCTTTTATATCAAATCCCTCTTTCAACAATTCATTCCATAACCTTTCTATATGATGGATCAAGTTTATCTGACTCTCCTTTTGAAACTCATCAAAATTTGCCGGTACTAATCCCCAACCTATAATTCCCCCTCTTTCCAAAAATCTTTTAATACTTCCTTTATATTTAACAAATATTTCACCACAGTTATAAGCATTGAAAGAAAGTATATCAATATCAAGATTAAGAAGGAAATCCCAATCGGGGTTACCACAAAGATGTATTCCTCTGGGATGTTCTATTTGATTGAAAAATATTTCAAAATCTTTTTTAGCCATATCATTTGTATACCCGGAAACACTGCTAAAAATATACTGTAACCCCGGTTCATCAATGAAGATAAAAGCCCTTGGGTTTTTTTCTTTAAGTTCATTTAATTGAACATTCGCCTTTTTAGCCATAAAGTCAAAGAGTATTGACCTAACTTCTTCATTAAAAATGATTGGCTTCTTATTTTCATCAAGAACTTTAAGGCCAAAACTAACGGGCCCCTCTAATTGCCCCCTTATTGATATATATTTTGAAAGGTCGAAACCCAAAAAAGTATGATAGGTAGCAGAATATTTAGGTGACATTCTAAAAAAATCTGGGTTCTCAAAATTTGCAAAAGTATTTTCTAACTCAGTATAAAACTTTGCTGTGTCAAAATAAATATTAAGCCTATCAGGTTCTAATATTATACCAGGAAAATTCTCTGACGCTTGAACATACATATCCTCAAAAAAACTCATCTTCGGTAATTGAGGCCAAAAAGGTATATCAACGGACATTGATATTTTTAAAGCCCTATCCATGTCCCTGTGGGGAAGTATTCCCATCCCCGTAGTCAGCAGATTCCCATCAAAGGGCATAAGTTTATTCACAACTTTCTATCCTTTATGTGAGGTATAATTTTTTCATATATAATTTCAATTTCTTTATCAACAACTTTAAGTAACTTTTTTTTCTGTTCATCAACTAATGAGTATTGCTTCCCAAAAATATTATCATCTTCAAAGCCATATTTAGCATAATTTTTTAAATATTCCTGAGGTATCTTACTATTAATTTCAACATTATTCATTATTGCCCAAGCAACTGTCCAAGCCCTGGCAACACATGCTATGTCGTATCCACCACCACCAAGTGCAATTAATGGTATTTTAAAATCTAATATTTTTTTCACAGCTTTTGCAAAACCGTAAATAGAGTAGTTTAGATGGGCGAGGGGATCATCATACAAAGTATCTACACCTAACTGAGCAATTATAATATCTGGTTTAAACCTATTTATACACTCTGCAACAACTCTATCAAAAGCATAGTGAAATACATCATCATCACTATAAGGTGGCAATGGAACATTTATCGTATAACCGTAACCATCATTTTCTCCCATCTCCTCAACAAATCCAGTCCCTGGGAAAAGATAATAACCAGTTTCGTGTATCGATATTTTTAAAACACGGTCTGTATTGTAAAAAATATGCTGAACACCATCACCATGATGAGCATCAATATCAATATATGCAACCCTTTTACCACTATCTATCAAATATTTTATAGCAACAGCTATATCATTAATATAGCAAAACCCAGAAGCTCTATTTGGCAAAGCGTGATGAAGCCCTCCAGAAATATTAAAAGATAAGTCCACTTTTCCATCTAATACTAGTTTTGTAGCTTCCAATGTAGCACCAGCTACAAGCATAGACCAATCGAAAAGACCATTAAAAATAGGATTATCTCCGTAGCCCAAACCAAATTGAATGGAATAAGGTACATCAACACCACTGTTTAATGCTTTTAAAACATCGATGTAATCACGGGTGTGGACTTTTAAAACATCCTTTTCTTCAGCGTATTTTGGAATGACAAACAAAGAATCTTTTAGCACATGCAGGTTATAAGATTTTATCAATTCATAAGTTAATTTTAGTCTGAAAGGTTTTAAAGGATGGGTATCACTATACTTAAATTTTGCAAAATCATCCGTATAAATAAAGGCCGTTTTCATGAAGTAAGCTTATATCAAAAATCAGTTAATTTCAAGTTAATCATCTAACTAACTTCTTCTTTTAAAAAACCCATCCTGTAGTACATAACGATATCAATAAAATCCTT
>CALINM010000025.1 GCA_938045315.1 uncultured bacterium
TAGGTCCAGGAGTTAGAAGATATCTTTTTTTCATACATTTACCTCACATAATTTTTTTTGAAACTATATAAAAAAACATTAAAAAAGTCAATTATAAATAGGTAATAAAAGTTAAAATGATGGTGCGTTGAGGAATTAAAAATTTTGTTTGTCCAGTCCTCTTAATTGAATTGCCTCTGCAATATGATGTTCTTTGATTTCCCATGAACTTTCAAGGTCTGCTATTGTTCTTGCTAATTTCAAAATTTTTGTATAAGTTCTTGCAGAATATTTGAATTTTTCGATAGCATTATTAAGCAATTTTTGTGATGATTCATCAAGCTTACAATATTTTTTAATCATGGAGGATGTCATTTTATTGTTGTAAAGGATATTACTATTATACCTCTCTTTTTGAATGTTTCTGGCTAATTCAACTCTTTTTTTTATTTCTGAAGAAGTTTCACTATTAGTAATTATCTTGGATAACTCACTAACTGAAACCCTTGGTACCTCGATATGTATATCAATTCTATCAAGAATTGGACCAGATATTTTTTTTTTGTATTTCTGTATTTCGCCATATGTACAGGTACATGGTTTAGAACTGTCGCCTAAATTTCCACAAAAACAGGGATTCATTGCTGCAACTAAGAGAAAATTTGCAGGAAAGGTAACGCTAAAAGATGCCCTTGATACGTGAATTACCCCTTCTTCTAAGGGCTGTCTTAATGCCTCAATAACAGGTCTTTTAAATTCAGGGAATTCGTCCAAAAAAAGAACACCATTATGGGCAAGTGAAATTTCTCCGGGTTTTGGATTTGTGCCACCACCTACAATTGCAATTTCACTTGATGTATGATGGGGTGATCTGAAGGGTCTTTTTTTGATAATTGGCATATTTTTAGATAAAAGCCCGGCTGCACTATAAATCATTGTAGTTTCTAAGGTTTCTTCTGTGGTCATATCAGGCATTATTGTTGGTATTCTCATGGCCATCATGGTTTTTCCTGAACCGGGTGGACCTGACATGAGCACATTATGCTTTCCCGCTGATGCAATCTCTAAAGCCCTTTTTGCATGAAGCTGACCTGCCACATCTGAAAAATCAATATCATGTGATGAGTTTTGAAAAATATTTTTCTTTTCTGGTTTAGCAGGTTCTAAGTTAATTTGCCCCTTTAGAAAATTGATTGCTTCTAAAAGATGTTTTACAGGGTAAACTGTTGTATCAGTAAAGTATGCTGCTTCAGAAGAAGAATCTTCAGGGATAATTAGTCCTTCTAAATTCATTTTTTTCGTGAGAAATGCACCGGATAAGGCACCCCGAATTTTTCTAATTTCACCATTAAGAGATAACTCTCCAGCAATTAGGTATTTTTTCAAGTTTTCAGGATTTATGTTCAGTAAAGATGAGATTAAAGCAACTGCAATAGGCAGATCAAAAGATGTGCCTTCTTTTTTTATATCTGCTGGTGCAAGGTTTATAGTAATTCTATGTTCAGGGAAGGGTAGTTTTGAATTTTTAATTGCAGAACGTATACGTTCTTTACTTTCCTTGATAGTACTTTCTGGAAGACCAACTATGTTAAAAGCCGGAATGCCATGGGATATATCTGCTTCAACTTCTATTAAATGGGCTTCTATGCCTATAAGTGTGTAGGTTAAAACCTTATAAACCATCAAGCAAAATTATACAATGAAAGCTAAAAAGTTCAAGAAATAAGTTATTTTTTGAAGAATAGTTTAATATGAGCAATAAAAATCCCTGTTTCATAAAGGATTATTATTAATAGGGAGATAACGATTTGAGATAAAATGTCCGGTGGTGTTATTGCTGCTGATATAAAAAAAGAGAAAACAATAAAAACCTTTCTCAATTCTTTAAATTTTTCAAGGGTAATAATATTGAAAAGAACAGCAAGAATGATAGCAAAGGGTATCATAAAGAGTATTCCCGCATAAAAATTAAACTTTAATACGAAGTCAATGTATTCACTGGCTTCTGGTAATAACTCATAAAAATCAAAGATAAATCTTTTAAAAAAGTTAAAAAAGAGGGGGAAAATAAATTGATAAAGGAGAATAAAACCTGTAGCAAAACTTAAAAAACCTATAGCAAGAATTATTTTAAGAATTCTTTTTTCATGGGGATATAGTCCAGGAGCCAAAAACATGAAAAGCTGATAAACTATAATAGGCGTTGCAAGTATAAGGGAAGTGATAAAGGCTATTTTAAAAAAAAGAAAAAATCCCGATGGTAGGGTTTTAAAAACAAGGGTATTATCCTTATCTAAATATGGTAGCAATGGTTTTGTTATAAAATATAGAATTCTTTCAGAATAGTAATAGGCAAGGATAAAAAAAACCCCTACAGATATTAGTGATTTTATAATTCTTTGTCTCAATTCAATAAGATGTTCTTTAAAAGATAAGTTACTATCCTCTACTACTTTCGTCATCTTCTTTATCGGTGGGTTTAGCTTCTTTTAATGATGATATTGTATCATTAGCTTCTTTATAAATAGTTTCCACTTCTTTTTTAAGATCTTCTTTGATGTCTGTTACAGGTTTAACAAGTTCTTTTTTAGCTTCTTCTTCTATTGTCTCTTTAACATCTTCTAAGGCACCCTTTATCTGGGCAAAGGTTCTACCGAGCGTTCTTGCTACTTCTGGTAATTTATCGGGTCCCACAACTACCAGGGCGATTATGAAAATTAAAATTAATTCTGGTAATCCAATATTGAACATGTTTTTGATTGTACTACTTAAATTTAAAGGATTCAATCATTTTTAACTGAGAGAATTAAATTCAAGAAAAATTATATAACTTTGATTTTGTTGTTAATTTGTAATTGAATTGATTAAAACTATGTTTTAAAATTAAAAAAAATCATAGGAGGGCTAAATATGAAGAGCATTAAAAATTTATTTTTTGTGCTTTTGTTTTTAATATTTGTGAGTTTTGCAGAAGGTGCTGATGTTATTAAAATTGGTATTGTAGATACTTATTCTGGTCCGGCAACAACCTTTACAAAGGATGTTTTAGATGGATTTTCTTTTGCCCTTTCTCAAATTAATCAAAAAGGGGTGTTAGGTAAAAAGATTGAATTTGTTACGAGAGATGATAAATTCAAGCCCGATATTGCATTAACAATGGCAAAGGAGCTCGTTCTTAAAGAGAATGTGGATATTTTAATGGGGACTATCAGTAGCGCCAGTGCACTGGCAATTTCAGATTTTTGTAAGAAGGAAAAAATCCCCTTTTTAGTTACTTTTGCAAAAAGTGATAAAATTACCGGTGAAAAGGGTCACAGGTATGTTTTTAATATGAATGAAAACACTGAGATGGCTGGTAGGGCTGCCGCGAAGGTTCTTTCCATGAAAAATTTTAAGAAATATTGGATAGCTGGAGATGATTATGAATATGGACATGCTATAGCAAATAGTGTTTTCAATCATTTAAAAGAATTAAATCCAAAAATTGAGAAATTAGGCGAAACTTGGTGGAAGGTAGGAGAAACAGATTTTACCCCCTATATCACTCAAATTTTGTCAGCAAAGCCAGATTTTGTTATTGTTGCAACGGGTGGAGCGGGAATGGTAAATTTTCAGAAGGCAGCACAATCAACGGGATTTAATAAAAAAATACCCTTTTATCAGCACACAGCAATAGAGTTATCAACGCTCATGCCCCAGGGTAAAAATGCACCTGAAGGTGTTTATGGTACAGCAAACTACCTATTTTACTATCCAGAAACAAAAGAGAATAAAGAATTTGTTGAGAACTTTAAAAAGCAATATGGTAGATATCCTAAAAGTGGTGCCCTTTATGGATATATCACCGCTCATATGATTGCAAAGGCATTTGAGAAGGCAGGCAAAATAGACAAAGAAAAGTTTATTGATGCTTTAGAAGGTTTAACTGTCGACAGTCCTGTAGGAAAAGTGGAAATGAGAGCCTGTGATCACCAGATTATGCTCCCTACGTTTTTCGGTATCACCAAGAAGTCTCCAGACTATGAGTTTTTGATTGCCAGTGATATAGTGTCTATTCCAGCAAAAGATTATATGCCAACCTGCGAGGAGGTTCTGAAACAAAGAAAATAGTTTTATATGAATTATTCAGGTATTTTAACTCAATTAATTGTAGGGCTCAGCCGAACTATGATACTGTTTATAGTATCATCGGGCATGAGCCTTATATTAGGTGTTTTAAGGATACCAAATGTTGCACATGGTTCTTTTTACATGATAGGTGCTTTTTTATCTTATACAATTGCAAGTTTTTTGGGAGACGTATCATATAGTTTTTGGTTTGGCATTGCATTAGCGCCCATAATTGTTGGTTTACTCGGGTTTTTTTTGGAAAGGGTTTTTTTTAGCTATCTTTATGAAAGAGAACATCTGATGCTTTTACTATTGACCTTTGGTCTTGCTTCTGTACTTGGGGACTTAGTAAAACTTATTTGGGGTGCTGAGTATAGAAGTATGACTACACCAGTATTTTTACAGGGATCATCTGAATTTTTTGGACTACCAGTTCCTAATTATAATCTTTTTTTATTGTTTATTGGGCCCGCAATAGCTATATTGCTATGGTTTATTTTCAATAAAACAAAATTTGGTAAGATTGCAAGAGCTGCAGCTGCGGATAAGGAGATGGTAAGTGCAGTTGGTGTAAATGTTAATTTGATATTTTCTCTAACATTTGTTTTGGGTTGTATTTTAGCTGGTCTTGGTGGAGCTTTAGTTGCACCAATTGTCAACATCTCACTTGGTATGGATCATTCATTAATTATGGAAGTTTTTTTAATTGTGATAATAGGGGGGCTAGGAAACATTTGGGGAGCATTTTTGGGCTCTCTAATTTTTGGAATAACCCAGTCCTTTGGCATCTTAATATGGCCTCAATTTGGTATTATTTTCCCATATTTAGCTGTAGTGATCGTTTTATTAATAAGACCAAGGGGATTGCTTAGCTCCACATGGTAAAAAAAAGCATAATTTTAATAACCATTTTTACAGTTCTAATAGTTCTACCATTAATTGTGCCCCGCTTCTATGTATATTTGACTTCAATTATATTACTAACAGGGCTTCTTGCTACAAGCCTGAATATAGCTATTGGTTACTGTGGCATTTATCAATTTCATCATGCAATTTTTTATGGACTTGGTGGATATGGTACAGCATTGGTGATAACAAAGACAAATCTACCTTACTATATAGCCTTTATAGTAGGACCTATTGTTGCAGTTTTATTTAGTTTGATAATTGGTCTAATATGCATGAGATTGACAAAATTGTATTTTGGAATGCTTCAAATTTCTTTAGGCTCTCTTATTTGGGCTGTTGTTTACAGATGGTATTCATTTACAGGTGGAGATGATGGGATTCATGGGATACCAGTTCCTGATTTTATTGCTGATGCAAAGGGTAACTACTATTTTACACTATTTGTTGTTTCCATATCTATTTTTATCCTTTACAGGATAATTAATTCACCTTTCGGTAAAACTATTCAGGGTATAAGGGATAATCCCATAAGAACAGTTTCCTTAGGGATAAACATTAATGTACATAAACTAATTGTACTTCTGATTGCTGGTTTTTTTGGAGGTGTTGCAGGTATGTTGTTTGTGGTTGTGGATAACGCGGTATTTCCCGATATGATGTTTTGGACATATTCCCTTGAGATACTTATTATGGTACTTTTAGGAGGCATGTATACTTTTTGGGGACCCTTTATTGGAGCCATTATAATTGTCACTTTAAGGACATATCTGGGATCTATTACCCAGTACTGGCCAATGATTTTAGGTTTAATTTTAATATTTGTAATTTTTTTCTTACCCCAGGGCATATATGCTTTAATAGAAAATTTTGTTAAAGGTAAGGCGCACAATGCTGACAGTTAAGGATTTGTACAGGGATTTCAAAGGATTTATGGCTGTAAATGGTGCAAATCTTGAGGTAACAAAGGGAGAAATAGTAGCTGTTATTGGGCCCAATGGAGCAGGTAAAACCACTCTATTCAATCTTATAACAGGGCATTTAAAACCTACAGCTGGTATTGTTCAATTTAAAGGAGAAGATATAACAGGACTTGCACCTTATAAAATATGCAGAAAAGGTATTAGCAGGTCATTTCAAATAGTAAATATATTTTCTAAGCTCACTGTTTTTGAAAATGTGCAACTTGCTCTTTTCTCAAAATACAGCAAAACATTTAGAATGTTTTCAAAAGCATCTAAATATTTCATAGATGAAACAAATAGTATACTTGAAAAATTAGGACTTTTGGAGAAGAAAGATTTAAATAGTGAACTTTTGTCCCATGGGGATCAGAAGGTTCTGGAAATAGCAATTGCTCTTGCGAGTTCCCCTGATTTATTAATACTTGATGAACCTACTGCTGGTATGGCACCCAGGGAAACAGAGAGGTGTATTGAATTAATAAAAAAACTTTCTAAAGAATATGGCCTTACTATACTCTTTTGTGAACACGATATGAAAATTGTTTTTAATATAGCTGATAGAATAATGGTTATGGTTAGAGGGACTACTATTATTCAGGGTAGGCCTGAAGAAGTTAGATGTAACGAGTTGGTTCAAAAGGCTTATTTAGGAGATATTTGTTGATGCTTGAAGTGAAAAAAATGAACACATTTTATGGGAAAAGTCATATCCTGTTTGATGTATCCCTTTTTATAAAAGAAGGAGAAGTTGTTGGTCTCCTTGGAAGAAATGGTGCTGGAAAAACAACTACAATGAAAAGCATTGCTGGATTACTGACTCCAAAATCTGGTGAAATTTTATTTCACGATGAAAGTTTAATTGGCAAAAAACCCTACGAAATTGTTCGAAGGGGTATTTGTTATGTCCCAGATGAAAGAAGAATTTTTGGGGATCTTACTGTTGAAGATAACTTAGAAATTGTATACAAAAGAAATAATGAATGGACTAAAGATAGGGTTTATAACTTGTTCCCCCAATTAAAAGAGATTTCTCAGAGGAAGGCAGGTTTGTTAAGTGGTGGTGAAAGAGCGATGTTAGCAATTGGTAGGGCGCTGATGAGTAGTCCAAAGCTATTATTACTTGATGAGCCAACAGAAGGGTTAGCCCCTATTATTGTAAAAATGTTAGAAGAACAAATTCTGGAACTAAAGAAAACAGGGATAAGTATTCTGCTTTCAGAACAAAACATTATATCTTCACTAAAAATTATAGATAGAGCATATGTAATTGATAATGGTAAGATTTGCTTTGAGGGAACTGTTTCAGAGCTTGCTCAAAATGAGGGGGTAAAAAGAGACCATTTTTTGATATAACATCCTTATTTCTCCTCTTGTTATCTTACAAAAAAAAATTTTTATTGATTAGATTAAAAAAATTGTTAAAATATAAATCTATTTTCTCCTTGCTCCATAGTAAGGGGCTATAAAACCATAAGGAGGTTATTAAATGAGATACTATGAAACTATCTTTATTCTAGCTTCTGACATTTCTTCTGAAGTAAAAGAGGCAATCGTGAAGAAATTAAGGAGTATTATCCAAAAAAATGGCACAATCATTAAAGAAGAAGATTGGGGGAGAAAAAGACTCGCCTATCCAATCAAGCACAAAGACTATGGAAATTACATTTACATGTTATATAATGCGAGTGAAGATACTGTCCACAAGTTAGAGCAGGAAATGAATCTCCAAAGCGAAGTTTTGCGATTTTTATCTGTAAAGCTCGAAAACATTCAATCTTTTTTGCCAGAAAAAGAGCAAGTATCTGAACTGCCATCTGAGAGTTAAACATGATATCTTACAATAAAGTTCTACTTATTGGTAATCTTACAGCTAATCCCCAGTTAAAGTATAATCAAAATGGGCTGGCTGTGACAACTTTTACAATTGCCGTAAATAATAAGTTTATGACTAAAGACCAAAATATTAAGGAAGAAGTAGGTTTCTTTGATATTGTAGTATTTGGGAAGCAAGCGGAAACATGCAACAGTTACCTTAGTAAAGGGAGAACGGTTTTTGTTGAAGGACGTCTTTCTATGAATGTCTGGGAAGATTCTACAGGGCAAAAAAAGAGAAAGATTAACATCATAGCAAATCGCGTACAGTTTATTAGTCCAAAGTCTCAACAAATAGCATCTCAAGATGAAGGAAATGGTAATGATCTTGAGCTTGTTGAAGATATAAATATTGAAGATGATATTCCATTTTAAGGAGGAAAAATTACATGGCCCACTTAAATGATAAAAGAAAGTTTGTTCCCAAGAAAAAGTTTTGTAGGTTTTGTGCTGATGAAAAGCTGGTAATTGATTACAAGAAACCGGCGTTATTAAAACAATATGTTTCAGAAAGGGGTAAAATCCTTCCAAGAAGACTATCAGGTACATGTGCAAAACATCAAAGGGAGCTAAGTACTGCGATTAAGAGGGCAAGACAGTTAGCTTTATTACCCTACACAACAGTTAAACATGTTTTTCCGGGATAAACTAAAAAAAACCTGGTTCGCTGTATTATTCGTAGTAGTGTTGTACTTCGTATCTGAATACGTATTTATTAGTCTTTTCCCTCTACTTGGATCAGTGTTTTTGGGACTGATGTTACGAAAAAATTATGAGTACGCAGGTTTTTTTATGTTGGTTGCATTAATACCTGTTTTCATTGATAGAGAATTGGCACTTAGTTTTTCTATTTATTATCCCCTTTTGTTTGTAATCTTAGGACTTATTTTTAGAGATAGAATGGTATATAATAAGGGTACTATTTTTTTATACACATCAATTATTATTTCAGGACTATTTTTCATTTATCTTATGTTTATGGAAAAAAAAATTGGTTTGTACACACAAATTAAAACTGCTTTTAACATGGAGATGAAATCTGTTAGTGAACAACTAAGTAATTTTACCAGTTCTGAGGATGTTCAGGATTATTTTAGTACAATTAGGCACGTTATAAACAATTATTCACCGTTTCTGATTGCCTTTCAATTTGTTCTTTACAATATATTAAATCTATACATAATGTCTTCACTTTTTAAAGATTTACTACCCCCCTTTTCTGAGAGATTTGGCCAGATGCAAGTACCTTTTTGGGGCGTGTGGGGAATAAATATTGGGTTAATTATGGTTCTATTTTTTGATAATTTTCTTTCAAAAATTGGTGCTAATACAATTTTATTTTTTCTCTCCCTTTACTTTTTTCAGGGGCTCTCGCTATCTACCCTTTTCTTTAAAATTAATAAAATACCCGCCTTTTTGATGTTTTTGTTTCTATTATTGTTATTGATGAATCATGTAATATGGTTTTTAATAAGTATTATAGGAATACTTGATACATATTTTAATTTTAAAAAGCATTTTAAGGAGGCGCTTCTATGAAAGTATTGTTACAAACTGATGTGGAATCTGTTGGCAAAGCTGGGCAAATTGTAAACGTTAAAGATGGCTTTGCAAGAAACTACCTTATCCCCCGTAAGTTAGCTGTTATCGCAGATGAAAAGAATGTTAGGGTATTTGAACATCTAAAAAGGCAAACTGAAGAAAAGATTAGAAAAACAAGAAAACAAGCAGAGATTTTAAAAGAAAAGATTGAAAATTTAACCCTTAAGATTCCATGTAAAGTTGGGGAAGAAGGTAAGCTCTTTGGTTCAGTTACTAATATTCAAATAGCTGAAGCGCTTAAAAAAGAGGGAATAGAATTAGATAGAAAAAAGATCGTTCTCGAACAACCTTTAAAAGTACTTGGTGATTATGAAGCAGTAGCTAAATTAGAGGGGGATATAACAGCAAAAATTCGTATTACATTGGTTAAAGAAGAATGAAACCAAAAAGCAAGGTTCTCCCTAACAGCATTGAGGCGGAACATTCAGTTTTAGGGGGAATCTTGCTGGAAAATGATGTCCTAAATAGAGTATCAGAAATTCTTAAGCCAGAAGATTTTTATTTAGAAGCTCATCAAAGAATTTATAAAGCGATTCTTGCTCTTAGAGAAGAAAATGCTCCTCTTGATATAATTACACTCACAGATTATTTCCTTAAAAAGAAAGAATTAGAATTAGTTGGTGGTGCAGCATATCTATCAAGACTCTTAGATAATGTTGCATCCTCTGCAAATATTGTTCATCATGCAAATATTATTAGAGAAAAATCAATTTTAAGGAAACTTTTAAGTGTTACAGGAGAGATTTACAATCAGTGTTTTGACCCTGTAGAAGATTTAGAAGAGTTTTTAGATACGGCTGAAGAGAAGATTTTTGCAATCACTCAAAAAGAAAGAAGTAAGTATAATGTATTTGACATAAAGCAGATAATGAAAAACAGTCTTAGTATAATTGATGAATTATATCACAAAAAAGAATATATAACAGGTGTTACAACGGGTTTTAAAGAACTGGATAACTTAACAGCAGGGCTACAACCCTCTGATTTGATAATCATTGCTGGAAGACCTGGTATGGGAAAAACAGCACTTGCCCTTTCTATACTTAAATCTGCTGCTATAGATGGCAATCCATGTGCATTTTTTTCTCTAGAGATGTCGAAGGAGCAAATCGGGATGAGACTTCTTTGCGCGGAAGCAAAGGTGGAATTGCAAAAAATAAGAAGAGGATTTATATCTGATAAAGACTGGACCCCACTGGCTAATGCAGCGGCAAAATTATCGGAAACAAAGATTTTTATAGATGATACTGCCGGTTTGAATATAATGGAACTTCGTTCAAGGGCAAGAAAACTTAAGGCTGAACACGATATAAAGTTGTTAATAATAGATTACCTTCAGCTTATGAGAGCACATAAAAGTAAAGATAGCAGAGAACAAGAAATTGCTGAAATCTCAAGATCTCTTAAAGCACTGGCAAAGGAGTTGAACATACCAATTGTAGCTCTCTCTCAATTAAATAGAGCTGTTGAGACAAGGGGGGAAGATAAGAGGCCTCAAATGGCAAACTTAAGAGAATCAGGTGCCATAGAGCAAGATGCTGATGTCATAATCTTTGTTTATAGAGAAGAGTACTATTTAAAACAGAAAGGAAAAGAAATCCCCGATGATGTTAAGAATGTGGCAGAAATTATTGTAGCAAAGCAAAGAAATGGTCCCACGGGAATAGTAAAAGTTTATTTTAATGATAAAATAACTTTTTTTGGTGACCTGTTACACACAGTTACTTGACGCGCCCGGCAGGATTCGAACCTGCGACAACTGGCTCCGGAGACCAGTGCTCTATCCCCTGAGCTACGAGCGCAATTAAAATTATTTTATTTTTTTAATAAAATCATCAACAGGAATTGCAGGCAGTGAAGTTATTTGAACAGTTCCTCTTGCACCCATTTCTATTGATATCTTAGCTACTGTTTCATTGTCGGGAGCTTCCATTATTGTTACAAAATCATAACCTCCCAAAACTGCATATTGTGCTAAAACCTTTCCACCCATAGCTTCCATTTCCTTGTTAACTTCTTTAATTCTTTCAGGTTTTGACTTAATTGTTCTTCTACCTTCATCAGTTAGTTTAGAGAGTAATACAAAAATACCCATATTATCCTCCTTAATGAGTAGTTTTTTTAAGTATACTTTTAAAAATTAGGAATGTCAAAATTGAAGTTCTGTATAAAAAAGTTTCAACGTGCATTGAATCTCTATTAAATTGGGCTTAAATGATTTAATTCTTCTCTAAGTTTAAAAATAGCCTTTTCTTTCTTTTTAGCCTCTATCATTATGTGAATTTTTTTAATATTACCTTTTTCAATGAGTTTTTTTAACGTAATAAAATCTTTAATATCCACATATTCACCATGGGTGCCTCTTTTACCATTACCTTTTGAGGAGAGATGAATTTTTGGAATGCCTTTGGAAATCCAGGTATCAAAAATGTCGTTTATGGAGAAATCTGATGGATTTAAAATATGATGAAAATAATCAAATACGAAGGGAATCTTCAGATCTTTAGAAATGTTAAGAACCTCTTTAGCACAGTAGTGCCTTTCATCATTTTCTATAGCTAGCCTCTTTTTTAACCAGTTATGTTTTTCCACTACATTCATAAAGCGTTCAATAGATTTACTTTTGTTATCGTAAATCCCTCCAATATGTATAATAACAATACCCTCTTTATTAATCCCTAAATTGTCTAATAACCAAAAATGATATTCTAGTTCTCTTATCGAGTTTTCCACTACTTTTGGATTAGTAGAGTTAAGAATAACGTATTGTGCGGGATGCATTGTAATCCGGATATTGTAATTACTTTTAATTATCTTACTAGCTTCATAAAGAAGGGGTTCAAGTTTAAAAAACCAATTTTCACAAAATTTAGGATGAGATGCAAAGGGTATGAAGTTTGAACCTATCCTGAAAACTTCTATTTGTTCTGACTTACATAATTCAAGAAGTTTAAATAAATTATTCAAGTTTAAAATAAATGTTTTGTACAGGTTTTTAAAATTTAAATTTTTTAACCTAAAAGTGTGGTTAGTATTTAGGCTACCATCATGATTAGAGCAAAAGGTTCCGAATCCAATTTGTAACATAAATGAATTATTTAAAATCTATCATAAAAAGTTCAAGGAAAAAATTTTTCTAATTTTCACATACACATTGATTTTAAATATTTCACATAGAGGACTGAATTTGAAAAGAATTTTATTTTTTTGTCCTCTTTGGCTGCAAAGTACAATAAAAATAACCTTAAGAGTCCATTTAAAATTAAAAAAGATATTACAATGAGAATTTTTAAAGGGATATGAAAAAAAATAATGATTTCATTAATGCATATCAATGGAAATTGATAGGATTCCCAAGAGCTATTCAGGGCAGGGAAAGTTCAGGGGAAGAGTATGGTAAATTTAATTTGAATAATAATTTCTTTATCTCCATGAGTAGGTGCAGACATATGTAGCAACGCTGAGTTTTATACGCGGGTTAACAGAAATTGAAATAACCAGCGAGAGGGAAGTCAACAGTAGTTACTATTAAAGAAAATAAAACTCAAAATACATTGGAATTAAATGTATAGGATAAAGAAGGGTTAAACAAGTTTAGAAGTTATAAAATTGGGGAAGGCGATGAACGGGGTTGTAAATATGAAATTCAAAAGGGAAAAAGTGTAAATAAGTCACTTTATCGAGCCTCAGGTAGTTTATATATAAAGGGGTTGTTAATTGAAAGCACCCCCTTTTGCTCAAAAAAATCTACACAAAAATCATTTTATAAACTATTATATATAAAAATGCGCAAAAAAAGGGTTATAAGTAAGGAACAGTTGATAAACATAGGAAAAGATGTATTTTCCGAAAAAGGTTACTTCCTATCAAAGGTATCAGACATTGTCAAAAAAGCTGGTGTATGCCAGGGGACCTATTATCTCCATTTTGAGAGTAAAAAAGATATACTTGCGGCCATAATTGATGAATTTCATAAAGATATTAACAGAATACTTTTTCTGGATAAATATGTGTTTAAAGATTATAAAGACCTTTTGATTCAAAAAGAATTAAGCCTTTTTACATATTTCATGAATAATTATAAAACCACTTTACTTATTTTTAGAGAAGGCTATGGAGAAATTGATTTTGTAGAAAAACTTACAACGATTCATAAAGAGATGACCTTGTCGAGAAAAGAAATTCTTAAATATCTACTAAATGGAAATACTGAAAAAGCAGAGCTCTATGGATATATTCTTGGAGGTATACTTAGAGGGGCTTTTATGTATTCAATAGAAAAAAGGTTGCAAAAGGAACAATATATTCCACTTTTAAATGGAATACTTGAAAAATTTCTTTTGGCAGTAATTTAATATAATGCTTCAATGGGATCTACATCTGATGCCTTTTTTGCGGGGTAAATGCCGGCAAAAAGCCCAAGAAAGAAGGATAAAACAATAGAAATGAAAATTGATGTGATAGAAAAAGCGAGTGGATACAAAGCATAGTGACTTATTAACAGAGTTACTACTACAGATATAAGTATCCCAAATCCTGACCCACTAATTGTAAGGAAAAGTGCTTCTAAAAGAAATTGAGTAATAATATCCTTTTTTGTTGCACCACATGCCCTTCTAATTCCAATTTCACGTTTCCTTTCTGCGACTGTCATCATCATTATTGCTAAAATACCTAAACCACCAATGGAATACGAAAGAATTGATGCAGTATTACCTAAGTCATTAACAAGTATAGTTGCCTCATCCTTGATTGATACAAGGTCTGTAATTGCTCTAACAAAAAAATCGCTCCTTTGTCCTGACAATATTTTATGTCTTAATATGAGTAGTTTATTAATTTCTTCTTTTGCTTCATTGAGATTATTATAATCAGCAACTTGCACATAAAAAGAAGTAATATAATCAACATTAAGAATTCTTCTAATCATAGTACTGTATGGTATTAAAACTTGATTATCCTGATCATTTCCTGTAAGGTCAACACCCATAGGTTCAAGAACCCCAACAACTTCTAATGGTGCCCTAAAAAGAAGTACATATTTGCCAATAGGATCTTCCTTACCAAACAAATTTTCATATATTTTGTAGCCCAAAATTACTTTTTTTTCATTATTCTCAAACTCCGATTCTGTAAAATATCTACCTAAATAGATATTGATATTTCGCAATTTGTTATAATTAGGAGAAATGCCTATTGCGTTAGCAGAAACCCTGGATTCTTTGTAACGCATGGGAAAGGTTTTAGAAAAAGATGGTGAAACATCAATTACATAGGGGATAGAATTTTTGACTTCCATCGCATCCGATTCTTTTAATGTTTTTGATGGTAAAAAAACAGTTCTGCCACGACCTGGTGTTAGAGATGTTCCAGCAGAAACTATTATAAGATTTTTGCCATACTTTTCAGCTTCTATTGAGACTTTTTTTTTCATCATTTCTGTAATGTTTGAAACAATTACAAGTGAGAGTGTACCAAAAGCTATGCCAAGAATGGAGAGTAAAGTCCTGATTTTATGGGTATGGAGATTTTTAATGGCAAGTATTAAATTTATACTAATACTTCTAAACAAATAAAGCCTCCACAGGGTTTAGTGAAGCTGCCTTCCTTGCAGGATACAATCCTGAGATGATACCCACAGCAGTGGCAACTAAAGAAGTAATCCAGAATATTTTATGAGAAAAAAAGATTGGTATTGTAGTGTAAGCTATGATAAGCTTTCCAGCAACAAAAGAGAGAAATAAACCTAAAACACTTCCAGCTATAGAAATGATAATACACTCGAAAAGAATTTGAAGAATTATATGATATTTTTTAGCTCCAAAGGCCCGTCTAATTCCAATCTCAGCACTTCTTTCTTGAACCGATATCATAAAAAGATTTGCCATAACAAAACCACCTACAATGAGTGATATGCTACCAGTTATTCCAAGAAATAAAACAAGAGTACCCTGAAGAACAAGTAAAAACTGTTTTGCATCCTCTGCAGTTCTTATAGTAAAATCGTTTGGCGATTCACCTTTAATACCATGTCTTTGTCTTAATAATTCAGTTACATCATTAATCCTTGAAGTAATGTCACCATAAAAACGAGCCCTAATAGCCCCTATATATTTTCTTTCGTTTAACATCTCGCGCATAGCTGTTGTAATTGGCATAATGATTCTGTCATCAAGTACCATGCTACCAAATGAGATCCCCCTCTCTTTAAGTACTCCAGCAACATAAAAGGGCTTTTTATTAAGTAAAATCGTTTTGCCTATAGCTGATTGAGGGTTACCATTGAAAATTTGTTTAACAATTTCCTGTCCAATAACAGCAACATTGTTATACTGCTCAACGTCTTCTTGAGAAAAACTATTGCCATCACTTATTCTCCATCCCCATGAAGTAAAATAATCGATCGTACTACCTATACCAAGGGTTCTCCACTTTTTATCACCATATGAAACGTTCATATTTCTTACAGGGATCATGGGTATTGCTTCATAACAGCCAATAATGTGTTCTTTAATGGCTTGCATATCATCTAAGGTCAAGGTATTAATTCTAATTCTTGCTGATCTCATCTGCTCAGATCCACTAAAAATAAGAATTGCATCGGGTCCAAAATCACTAAATAATTGTAAAGCTCTTTTATTAGCCCCCTCGATGGATGCAATTATGAGTGTTATAGATAAAATACCTAAAGCAATGCCAATAAGACAGAAAAAACTTCTTAAAGGATAAGAAATTATAGCTTTAAAAGCCTGATTTAGTAAACTTAATTTAAATAATTTTTCCATCTGAAATTCTAATATTTTTTTTACAACGTTCTGCTACTTCAACTTCATGTGTAATTATAATTAAAGTTTTACCCTTTTCATTTAGTGAGACCAAAATATCCATTATCTCCGAAGATGTTTTTGTATCAAGAGCACCAGTTGGTTCATCAGCGAGAATTATTTCAGGATCATTTATCAGAGCTCTTGCAATGGCAACTCTTTGCTGTTGACCGCCAGAAAGCTGTGTCGGCTTGTTATATAATCTATCTTTCATGCCCAGGTCTGTTAATAGAGATATAGCCTTTTGTTTAACACTGTCAAGGGGTTTCTTTGAATATATGGTTGGAAGCATAACATTTTCAAGGGCATTAATATAAGGGATAAGATGAAATTGTTGAAATACAAAACCAATACTTTCGTTTCTAATTTCGGATAATTCATCGTCACTAAAGGTAGTTATATCTTTGCCTTTAAAAAGATAGGTACCCGATGTTGCTTTATCCATACATCCTATGATATTCATAAGGGTTGTTTTGCCAGAACCTGATTGACCAATTATAGCTATTGATTCATTTTTATAAATTTTTAAGTCTATTCCCTTTAAGACTTCTATTTCTCTATTACCTATGAAAAAGCTTTTTTTTAAATTTTTCAGTTCTATAATTGGAGTATTTTCCATTACCTTTTACCCTGGTTTGTCTGGCTTTTTAGAGGTACCTGAGGTACGGGTTTTTTTTCAATATAGATAGCGTCGTTTTCATTTAATCCTGATATTATTTCTGTCATTTTTTCATCCCTTATGC
>CALINM010000026.1 GCA_938045315.1 uncultured bacterium
GGTGCTGATTTAAGATCTATTCAGGAGTTATTAGGACACGAGAGTATTTCTACCACACAGAAATATCTCCATATAAATTTTGATAAACTTTCTAGGGTTTATGATAAATGTCATCCAAGGAGTAGAAGAGATGAAAAGCAAGATTAGAAATACTACGGTAATTGCTGTGAAACATAAAGGTAAGGTGGCTATGGGCGCTGATGGTCAGGTTACTTTGGGAAATAGTATTATATTGAAAAAGGGCGCAAGAAAAATACAGAGACTTTATAAAGGTAATGTTCTTGCTGGTTTTGCTGGAAGTACTGCTGATGCCTTTTCTTTATTGGAGAGATTTGAAGGAAAATTAGAAGAATATAGAGGTCAATTAAAAAGGGCTGCAGTAGAGCTTGCGAAAGAATGGCGTACAAATAAAGTGTTTCAAAGGTTAGAAGCTTTGCTTGTCGTAGCTGATAGGGAAAATATTTTTATAATTTCAGGAAGTGGAGATGTGATTGAGCCTGATGATGGGATAGCTGCCGTGGGCTCGGGTGGAGCCTATGCGTTGGCTTCTGCAAGAGCACTAATCAGATATGCAGATTTAGAAGCAGTGGAGGTGGTAAAAAAATCTCTTGAAATTGCATCAGAAATTTGTGTTTTTACAAATAGTGAAATTATCACAGAGGAGTTGTAAATGAACGATAAATTGGGGTTAACGCCAAAAGAAATTGTTAAAGAATTAGATAAATATATTATTGGTCAGAATGAAGCCAAAAAGGCAGTTGCAATTGCTTTACGCAATAGATACAGGAGAAAGCTTGTTGAGCCTTCTTTAAGAAAAGAAATAATGCCAAAAAATATTATAATGATTGGGCCCACAGGTGTGGGTAAAACAGAAATTGCGAGGAGATTATCTGTCCTTGCAAAAGCACCTTTTGTTAAAGTAGAAGCCTCTAAGTTTACAGAGGTTGGTTATGTAGGTAAAGATGTAGAATCTATTATTAGGGATCTTGTAGATGTAGCTGTTAATATGGTTAAGGAAGAAGAACAGGCTAAATTAAGAGATAAGGCTGAAAAATTAGCTGAAAAAAAACTTATAGATATTATTTTGAGAGAGAGAAAAGAGTTACAGGAAGATGTGACATCAGAGAACATAAAATTTTTGCTAAATTCAGGTAAATTAGATGATAAATATGTAGAGATTGAGGTTTCAGAAAAAAAACCTCCCTTCCCAATTATTGAGGTAGGGATACCGAATATTGGTGAATTAGATATGGGTTTGAAAGATGCCTTTTCACAGCTATTTCCACCGAGGTCTAAAAAGAAAAGAGTAACAGTAAAAGAAGCCTTAAATCTTCTTATTCAGGAAGAGATGAATAAGATGATTGATATGGATAAAGTTACAAAGGAAGCGCTAAGACGAGCAGAAGAAGACGGTATTGTTTTTATAGATGAGATTGATAAAATTGCGGGAAAGGGGTCAACTTATGGGCCCGATGTATCGAGAGAGGGAGTTCAAAGAGATCTATTGCCTATTGTAGAAGGGTCGACAGTTAACACAAAATATGGAAGTATAAAAACAGATTATATACTTTTTATTGCTTCTGGGGCTTTTCACGTGTCAAAGCCCTCTGATCTTATACCCGAACTACAGGGTAGATTTCCCATAAGGGTAAATTTATCACCCCTTTCTGAAGAAGATTTTTTTAGAATTCTCGTAGAGCCAGAAAACGCATTAACAAAACAATATGTAGCTCTACTTGCTACGGAAGGTGTAACAGTAGAATTTACAGAAGAAGGTATAAAAGAATTGGCAAGGTTTGCACATATGGTAAACGAGACTACTGAGAATATAGGAGCAAGAAGATTACATACAATTATGGAAAAATTGCTGGAAGATCTATCTTTTCATGCCCCTGAGGTTTCAGGTACAAAGGTAGTTATTACGGCAGAATATGTAAGGCATGAACTAAAAGATATAGTTGAAAATGCAGATTTAAGTAAATATATTTTATGATATCCTTATGAGCCAGGGCACTATTCTTGTTTATGATAGAGAAATCTTTTATAGCACCTATATAGAAGATATTTTACTTGGTGAAAGATATAGGGTTGTAAAAGCATGTAGTATTAGTGAGATTCCAGAACTTATTAAGAATAGCTTCCCCTATGTGTTTTTATGTGATATATCTGAATTGAATGATGGAGATTTAGATTTTCTTGGTATGATTAAAAAAAATTTTCCCACACTACCTGTTATATCAATAGTTAGTTCTGATAAAAAAGAATTGGTTGTAAGATATATCAGGGCTGGTGTTTTTGATTGCATTGAAAAACCAATTATCAAGGAAGAATTAATTCTGTCAGTAAGAAAGGCTATAGAATTTTCAATTTATAAACAGGAAGAAATTGAGAGGGCTTCAAAAATTAAAAAAATTGCTAAAGGCACGGAAACACTTATTCAGGCTTCAAGAAAGCAAATACCTGATATTCCTCTTAAGTATCCTGGTAGTATGTTGATCCAATCAATCCTTGACTCAATTGTAATTGCCTTTGACGCAGAAAAAGTGTCACTTAGCTGGCTTGATAGAGAAAAGAAGAAATATTATGTTGTTGCCTGTGCCGGGTATTGTATGGACATAAAACTCTTTAAACCAAGAAGTATAGGAGAGGGTATAATAGGATATGTTGCCGATAAAAAAGAAGCTATTTATGTTTCCGATATATCTATAGATGGAAGATTTAAGACATCGCCATTTAAAAATCAATATAAAAGCTCTTCCTTTATGTGCGGGCCAGTGATTTTTAATAATGAAGTAGTGGCGGTTGTTAGTATAAGTGACAGAAAAATCCCAAAACCCTATTCAGAGGAAGATTTTATTCTCTTCAAGTCCTTCATAGCCCAGATTGCTTTTGCAATCGAATCTGCACATATGATTTCTTTTTTAGAAGCAAGTTTTAGAAGACTGAATATTTACAAAGAGATTTCTTCATATATTGTGGATATGGTTGATACGGGAGATATTTTAAATAAGATTCTCATTTCTGTAACAAGATATCTCAATTCTCAGGGAAGTGCTCTTTATGTCATGGATGAGAATAAAGAAAATTTTATACTTGAGGCTAAGAGTTTTTTGGAATTCAGGGAAAAATTTGTATATCATGAACTTCTGGAAAAGTTAATTATCAGTCCCCAGGACCATAAATCTTCAAGACCACTTTTTAATGCTGTATCTAAATTTGTTGATGGAGTAACGATAAGGGATTTTATTTCATTTCCTATATATATGAAAAATTTTCCACTGGGTTTTTTAATATTCATAAATATTTCTAATAGAGAAGGTGTTGATTTTGAAACTATGCAGGATATCTGTAAGCTCATATCTGTGGCTTTAAAGAATAACTGGCTGTATAAAAATCTTTGTGTTACTGCTGATGAGCTTGTCAGAGTGAATAAAGAACTTGAAGGAACTAATAAAAAATTGATAGTTGAAATTGCGAAGAAAGGAGTAAGTAAATGAAAAAAGCTCATGAGAAAGTAAAGGTATTACTAGAATGTTTGCCTTATATTAAAAGTTTTTATGGAAAGATTGTAGTGATAAAGTATGGGGGACATGCGATGATTGAGGAGCCCCTGAAAAACGCTTTTGCCCTTGACATTGTTTTACTTCAATATGTTGGTATAAAGCCTATTGTCGTCCATGGTGGGGGGCCCCAGATTGATGATCTTATGAAAAAATTGGGTAAAAAGATTACTTTTATTGAAGGTTTGAGAGTAACTGATAGGGAAACGATGGATATTGTAGAAATGGTTTTAGGAGGTGCTATTAATACTGAGATAGTATCTTTGATAAATAAACATGGTGGTCGAGCTATTGGGCTATCAGGAGAAGATGGGAATATGATTAGAGCAGAAAAGTTATATGGCCAGAAGATAACTGAGTCTGGTGTAAAAAATATAGATATAGGATTTGTTGGTGATGTGGAATCCATTGATGCAAATTTATTAAAAGCCCTACTTGAAAATGGTTTTGTTCCTGTTATTGCCCCCTTTGGTGTTGATGAGAATGGTGAAAGTCTCAATATAAATGCTGATACTGTTGCAGGGAAAATTGCTGAAGCTGTGAAAGCAGAAAAATTAATTTTGCTTACCGATACTGAAGGAGTGTTAGATAAGAATGGTAAACTTATTTCATATATATCTTATGAAAGAGCGTCAAGAATGTTAGAAGAAAAGAAGGAGATATGGGGTGGGATGCTACCAAAGATTAAATGCTGTGTAGAAGCATTAAAAAATGATGTAAAGTCGTGTCATATAATTGATGGAAGATTGGAACATTCTATTCTCCTTGAGATTTTTACACAAGCTGGTGTGGGTACAAAATTAGCCATGGAGGAACAGTGATGTCTTACATTGAAAGGGCTAAAAATTCGATTATGAATACCTATAAAAGGAATGAAGTAGTTTTGGTTAATGGTAAGGGAAGTTATGTTTTTGATGAGAAGGGTAATAAATATCTTGATTTTACGGGTGGTATTGCAGTTTGTAGCTTAGGACATTGTCCGGATGAGGTTATCGAGGCAGTTGAAATTCAGATAAAAAAGCTTATACATACATCAAATCTTTATTTTACAATACCACAGATTGAACTTGCTGAAAGGTTGGTTAAGTTGTCAGGAGGTAATGTTAAGGTTTTCTTCTGTAACAGTGGGGCTGAAGCAAATGAAGGTGCAATAAAACTTGCAAGGAAGTATCATAGAAAAAAGGGTAAAGATAGGTATGAGATAATTACTTTTTTAAACTCTTTTCATGGTAGAACTTATGGAAGTTTGTCAGCAACGGGGCAGACAAAGTTTCATAAAGATTTTGAGCCTATGCTTCCAGGTTTTAAGTTTGCTCAATTAAATAATATTGAGAGTGTGAAAAGTCAATTAACACCAAATACTGCAGGCATTATGTTAGAGTTAATTCAAGGTGAAGGGGGTATTAATGTATGTAGCGAAGATTTTATAAGGGAACTAAAAAATATTTGCGACCAAAATGATATTTTGTTAATATTTGATGAAATACAGACGGGAATTGGAAGAACTGGCAGATTTTTTTGCTTTGAACATTTTGGTATAAAACCCCATATCTTTACTTTAGCAAAGGGTATTGCTGGTGGTCTTCCAATGGGTGCAATAATTGCGGTTGACAAAGTTGCAGAATCACTCGAGCCAGGAACTCATGCTACAACTTTTGGTGGAGGACCTGTTATATGTTCGGCTGCAATAAGAGTGGTGGATAAAATCTCTGAGGAGGTTTTTTTAAAGGAGGTTAGGGAAAAGGGGGTGTATATAGAGGAGGGGATTAGAAAAATGAAGGATAAGTATCCCCTTGGTGAAATTAGAGGTATTGGTCTCTTGAGAGGTGTGGAACTGCAAATGGATGAACCTGCTAAAGTTGTTGAATTAGGTTTAAAAAATGGTTTACTTTTAAATATAACAGCTGGCAATATTCTTAGGTTACTTCCTCCTCTAAACATAAAAAGGGAAGAAATTGATGAGTTTTTTGAAAAATTAGTACATACATTTGATGGGGTAATAAAATGAAAAGGGATTTTATAAATTTAATTGATTTTACTGAAACTGAATTAATGACAATTATCAAGGAGTCATCAAAATGGAAAAAAGGCAGATATTCGAGTTATGGTATATCAAAAAATATTCTTGAGGGTAAAACCATAGCACTGATTTTTGAGAAGGCGTCTACAAGGACAAGGGTATCTTTTGAAGTGGCAATAAATGAGTTAGGTGGAAATTCAACATTTCTAAGTGTAAGAGACCTGCAGATGGGGAGAGGTGAGCCAATAAAAGATACAGCAAGGGTTTTATCCTCTTATGTGCATGGAATTGTTTACAGGTGTTTTAGTCATGATATGCTCAATGATCTGGCCAGATATTCCTCAATTCCAGTAATAAATGGACTATCTGATTACGGCCATCCCGTTCAGGTTATGTCGGATTTATTTACTTTGTATGAGCATTTTGGGGATATAAAAAAACTGAATATTTCATGGATAGGTGATGGGAATAACATGGCTAATTCATGGATTGAAGCACACCTTGTTCTTGGGTTCTCATTATCTATGGCCTGTCCTGAGGGTTATGAACCATCGGATAAATTATTAAAAAAAGCTTTAAAGAATAGAAATTTTAGAATTACAAATAATCCAGAAGAGGCTGTAAAAGGCGCTGATGTGATAAATACAGATGTATGGATTAGTATGGGTGATGAAAATCAAGAAGAGGAGAGGAAAAAAGCATTTAAAGGTTTTCAGGTTAATAAAAATCTGTTGAAAAAAGCAAACAAAAATGCTGTAGTTTTACATTGTCTGCCCGCTTATAGGGGTTTAGAAATAGCGGAAGATGTGATTGAATCGGAACAATCTCTTGTCTTCGTCCAGGCTGAAAACAGACTTCACGCACAGAAGGCTATACTTGAATTTATTTATAAAAAGAAAGGAGCAAATAAAAATGGCTAAAAAAATTGTACTTGCTTATTCTGGGGGGCTTGATACATCTGTTATTCTTCACTGGTTGAAGGAAACTTATAAAGCTGAGATTATTGCTTTTGTGGCAGATTTAGGGCAGGGAGAAGAATTGAAAGCCATAAAAGAAAGGGCTCTAAAAACAGGAGCCTCTAAGGTTTATGTGGAAGATCTAAAGGAAGAATTTGTAAAAGATTATGTATTTCCCATGCTAAGGGGTAATGCGATTTATGAAACGGGATATTTGCTTGGTACTTCAATTGCAAGGCCACTTATTGCAAAGAGGCAGGTTGAAATAGCGAAAAAAGAAAAAGCATATGCAATTGCCCATGGTGCAACAGGCAAGGGGAATGATCAGGTTAGGTTTGAACTCACTGCTTATGCTTTAGAACCGTCAATAGAGGTAATTGCACCATGGAGAATATGGGACTTTAAATCAAGAAGTGATTTAATTGATTATGCAAAGAAAAATAAAATTCCTGTTCCTGTAACTAAAAGCAAACCCTATAGTAGTGACAGAAATCTTTTTCATATAAGTTATGAAGGTGGTATTTTAGAGGATATAACTAAAGAACCACCAGATGAGATATTTCAGATTACCTGTTCACCAGAAAAAGCACCAGATAAGGCAGAATATATTGAAATAGAATTTAAAGGTGGGGATCCTGTTGCTGTTAATAATAAGAAAATGAAACCCCATGTGTTGCTTGATTATCTAAATAAAATTGGCGGTAAACATGGAATAGGTAGGGATGACATTGTGGAAAATAGGTTTGTAGGTATGAAGTCAAGAGGTGTTTATGAAACACCAGGTGGTACAATTTTGCACAAAGCTAGAAGGGCCTTAGAAGCTATAACACTTGATAGAGAAGTTTTGAGAATCAAAGATAGTCTTATTACAAAATATGCAGAGCTTATTTATTATGGCTTCTGGTTTTCTCCGGAAAGGGAACTAATTCAAAAATTTATAGATGAAGCATCTAAGAGGGCTGAAGGTAAGGTCAGGCTAAAGCTCTATAAAGGTAATATTATAATTGCAGGCAGAGAATCAAAAAAAAGTCTATACATGGAAAAAATGGCAACATTCGAGGCAGATGATATATATAATCAAAAAGATGCTGAGGGTTTCATAAAGATTAATGCCTTAAGATTGAGAATAAAAGCTATGCTCGATAAAAGTGATTTTTAGATGTGAATCAATGGGCGCAAGAATTTTTAAGTTTTGAAAAATTAAGCTTGACAAATATGGATATAAAATGTAATAAATATTTTGCTCTAATAAAACTCAAAAAAGGCAGGGGGGAACAGTATGGATGGCATGTTAATTTACGTTTTACCTGCTCTTGGTATTCTTGGTATTATCATCGCTTTTGGACTTTTTAGTGCAATAGCTGCCAAGCCAGCAGGTAATGAAAGAATGCAGGAAATAGCAGGATTAATTGAAGAGGGTGCTATGGCATTCCTGAAAAGAGAATACAAAACCCTTGCTATATTCCTTGCAATTGTTGCAGTTCTATTAGGTGTCTTTTTAAATGTTCAGACTTCAATCGCTTATATTTGTGGTGGACTTTCTTCAATACTTGCTGGTATTTTTGGTATGAAAGCTGCGGTTAAAGCAAATGTTAGAACATCCTGGGCTGCAAAAGAACATGGTGAAGGTGCAGCACTTATGGTTGCCTTTAATGGTGGTGCAGTTATGGGTATGGCAGTAGCTGGCTTAGGGCTTTTAGGTGTGGGTATCTTTTTTATAATCTTTGGACAGCCAGAAACTGCATCAATTATTAATGGTTATGCAATGGGAGCATCATCAATAGCTCTCTTTGCAAGGGTTGGTGGTGGAATTTATACTAAAGCAGCAGACGTAGGTTCAGATCTTGTTGGAAAGGTTGAAGCAGGTATCCCTGAGGATGACCCGAGAAACCCTGGAGTTATTGCTGATAATGTGGGTGATAATGTTGGTGACGTAGCAGGCATGGGTGCTGATATTTTTGAGTCCTATGTGGGAGCAATAATTGCGACGGTGGCAATAGGCGCTACTGTTGTTCCAGGGTCTGTAGAGGCTGCTTTAGGCTCAAAACCTCATCTAATGGTATTACCAATAGCATATGCAGCCGTTGGAATTTTGGCCTCCATGATCAGTATAGCTATGATGAAAGTCTTTGCTAAATCAGGGCCAGCGGCAGCACTAAGAAATGCCACATTTGCCTCTTCAGTTCTTTTCCTTATATTTGCTTGGATTATAACATACTTTTTGGATGTTAAAAATTCAGTTTTTATAGCTGTTCTTGCTGGTAATGTGATAGGTGTTATCATAGGCTTAGTAACAGAATACTATACTTCAAGCAAACCTATTCAGAAAATTGCTGAGCAGAGCCAGAGTGGTCCAGCAACCAATATAATCTCTGGTATAGCAGTTGGTTTGGAAAGCACAGCATTTCCTGTATTATTTATCTGTGCAGCAATTTTTGTAGCGAATGCAGTTGCTGGGGTTTATGGTATAGGTGTTGCAGGTGTAGGAATGCTAGCAACAGTTGGATTAGTGATGTCAGTTGATGCATATGGTCCAATTGCGGATAATGCTGGTGGTATTACAGAGATGGCTGAGCTTGGTAAAGATGTAAGAAAGATTACCGATAAACTAGATTCCTTGGGTAACACTACTGCTGCTATAGGTAAGGGGTTTGCAATTGGTTCTGCTGCTCTTACAGCGCTTGCTCTCTTTGTTGCCTATAAACAGGCTGTTATGGTTAAATATCCAAACTTTACAATAGATCTTACAAAGCCTACAGTTGTTATTGGACTTTTAATTGGTGGAATCATTCCTTTCTTAATTGGTGCTTTTACTATGACTTCTGTTGGTAAGGCTGCATATGATATGGTTCAGGAGATAAGGAGACAATTTAGAGAAATACCGGGATTGTTAGAGGGGAAACCAGGTGTTAAACCAGACCCAGCAACTTGTGTTGATATTAGTACAAAAGCAGCATTAAGGGAGATGATATTACCAGGTATTACTGCTGTCATTGCGCCTGTTCTTGTTGGTTTTATATTAGGTCCAGAGGCTTTAGCTGGTCTTCTTGCTGGAGCTACAGTAGCTGGTGTTCTTCTCGCACTTATGATGGCAAATGCTGGTGGTGCATGGGATAATGCTAAGAAATTCATAGAAGCAGGTAATTTTGGCGGTAAAGGTTCAGAACCTCACAAGGCAGCAGTAGTAGGTGATACTGTGGGAGATCCCTTTAAGGATACATCTGGTCCATCAATGAACATCCTCATTAAGCTAATGAGCGTTGTATCTCTTGTTATTGCACCGTTATTGTAAAAATTTTAGTAAATTAAAATAGGGACGCTTTTTTAAGCGTCCCTATTTTTGTTTTTACAATAATTTCATTTTGTTTTTTATAGAAAAACCTCTGGGAATAAATGACATATTTTTGGTTTGTTCAAAAAATTTAAAAGTATCACCCATTCCCCCAGGAAGCAATAGATTTTTTATTTTAATAATCTCTCTTTGGTAATTCTCAAAATTTTCCCTTTTTATATTTTCAAGTTCTTCAATGATACCTGTACCCATTAAAAAATAAGATTGCTCTATGTAGCCTACGGTTTCCATCCCTGCTTGTTCACCAACGTCTTTAAGTAGGGTAAAATCGATGTGAAACGTTATATCCTGTATACCAGTTCTTACATAAGGGTTTTCGTTTGCAGTATGTTTATAATAACACATCAACGTCCCGCGGTTATGTGAATTATCAAATAATTCAGTTCTCGGATATCCATAGTCAATTGTTAACACAGCTCCCTGTTTAATTCTTCTAACAACTTGATTATAAAATGACTCAACTGCCAGAGAAACCTCAGTTCTAAAATTTTCTGGGATATTTATATGCCATTTTTTTAAAAAAGAAATAACTTCTTTATCTGGATTATCCAGCACTTCAACAAATTTATCACCTTGAAAGTCAACAAAAACTTGTCTTATAATTCCTTTATAATCAGTTTGTAATATTTCAACAGGCATACTATCAAATAATTCATTAGAATAAAAGATACCATTAAATTCTGGTAGTTTGTCAGGTGTATCTATGAATGTAATGTTTTTAAAAAAATTTGAAAATGAGTTGAATT
>CALINM010000027.1 GCA_938045315.1 uncultured bacterium
TTTAAAGAGATTGAAAAAGAATTAACTTTTTTTGGGGGTTAGGGTAATTTCTGACTGAAAACAATTTTGTTTTCAACCCATTTATATGTGATCATGATTATTTTATTAAGGTGATTTTTTTCCAGAAGATTTTTTGTGTTCTGTTCAGTATAATCAGGAATTAAAAGGTAAAAAGAACCAAATGCTTCAAAGAATTGTTTCCACTGTAATGTTTCAGCTTCATTTATAGAATCTTCGGTTTCTATCTCAAAGATGATAACTCCTTTTGAACGTGATTTAACAATAACATCAGGAAATAATCCTTTTACATTTGTGTTTTTACTATCCCCTGGATTTATAAAAACTTCATCAGCATCTTTTTTATGAAGATAAACAGATTTTAAAGTTTCAATTAAAGTATCATGGAGTCTCTGATTTTGTGGGGTTCTCGGAGACATTGACATATATAAAACCTCCCTTTAAAAAATAAAAACTATTCATTATTCCATATTATATATTCAGGAATAAATTTGCAAGTTAAATCTTCATTTCCTGGTAAAATTCTTACTGTATAATTAATTTTTCCAGAAGAAGAAGGTTCAATGACGCCTTCATATATAAAATTGTTATCCTTATTGCCTTTGTATTCAGCTTTTACTGTTTGTGTATCAGCAAGGGTATCACCCCTGTCATATCCATAATATATTTCAACAAGTAAATCATTATTTGACAAACCGCCGGCATATATTTCTGCTGTAATTTTTATTTTTTCTCCGAGTTTGATGCTCTCATAATGTTCTGCGGAAATATTTATTATTTTGATATTTTTCCATTTTTCTGTTATTTTTTCTTTGTATTTTGTGATTTTTTTAGCTTTATCAGCAGAATTATTTACAAGATTAACATAATTTTTACCGGCAGGTTTATAGAATTTTTCAGTATATTCCATAACCATTCTATTTGTATTAAAAATAGGGCATAATGTCATCATAGATGTTTTCATTTTTTTTATCCACTCATGCGGAAGATTATCTTTGCCACGCTTATAATAAAGAGGTATTATTTCATTTTCTAAAAGTTCATAGAGAGCATTAGCTTCTACCCTGTCCTGATATTCCGGATTTTCATATTCTTCTCCTTTTCCTATATCCCAGCCACAGTCATTGTTTGGTTTTTCAGCCCACCAGCCGTCTACTGTGGATAGATTAAGTCCACCATTAAATGTTACTTTCATCCCTGAAGTTCCACTGGCTTCCAAAGGTCTTCTGGGAGTGTTTAGCCAGACATCAACTCCCTGAACAAGGTAATGAGTTGTGTTTAAATTATAATTTTCTATAAACACGATATGATTTTTTAATACTTCATCTTCTGCATAATGATACAATGTTTTAATAAATTGTTTGCCTTCTTCATCTTTTGGATGTGCTTTGCCTGCAAAAATAATTTGGACAGGCATTTCTTTATTGGTAAGTATTTTTTTCAAACGTTCAATATCTTTAAATAAAAGTAAAGCACGTTTATAGGTTGCAAACCTTCTTGCAAAACCTATTGTTAAAACTTCTGGAGATAAAACTTCGTTTGCCGAATCTATTTTTTCCTTAGATGCACCTTTTTCTTTTAATTGTTGTTTTAATTTTCTTCGAATAAAAGCAACCAAACGCTCTTTCCTTCTTTCGTGTGTTCGCCATAGTTCAGTATCGGGTATTTCTTCTATTTTTTTCCAGACCTCGTTATCTTCCGGACAATCAACCCAGCGTGTTCCTAAATATCTGAAAAATAATTCAGCCATTTCCCTTGAAATCCAGGAATTGGCATGAATACCGTTTGTTATATGAGTGATTGGAATCTCATCAAGTAGTATATTGGGCCAAATGCCCTGCCACATTTTCCTGCTGACAAAACCATGCAGTTTACTTACACCATTGCAAAAATTAGTCAACTTTAAAGCAAGAACAGTCATACAAAACCATTCATTATTATCATCGGGATTTATTTTCCCTAATTTGATAAATTCGTTGAAGGGTATTTTTAAATTTGATTCAACGTATTCTTTTAAATACTTTTCTATAAGTTCTTGCGGGAATCTGTCATTTCCAGCAGGGACAGGAGTATGAGTTGTAAAAACTGATGTGGCAAAAACTATTTCTCTGGCTTCTTTAAATGAAATATTATATTTTTTCATAAGTAACCTTACTCTTTCCAGAATCAGGAAAGCAGAATGACCTTCATTCATATGTGTAACAGTAGGATTTAATCCAAGAGCATCTAATGCCATCATTCCGCCTATACCAAGTAAAATTTCCTGTTTGATACGCATTTCCAGATCTCCACCATAAAGTTTATAAGTGATTTCTCTATCAGCAGGAGAATTTTCCGGGATGTTGGTATCAAGAAGAAAGAGATTAATTCTTCCTACTAAAAGTTTCCAGATTTGAAATTTTACATTTGAATGAGGATATTTAATTTCAAGGATAAGTGGTTGATTATTTTTTGTTTTTACCAAACTGGCAGGTGATATGTGGTAATTGTAGGTTATATATTTTTCCTGTTGCCAGCCGTCATTTGTAAGATATTGCTGAAAATATCCCTGTGCATATAAAAGACCGATAGCAACAAAAGGTATGCCTAGGTCAGATGCAGATTTTAAATGATCACCTGCTAATACTCCCAAGCCGCCAGAATATATAGGAAGACATTCGGCAATACCATACTCTGCACTAAAATATGCAACTAAAAAATTATCAGGTAAATTATTTTTGACTTTTTCATACCACGTTGGTCTTGTAAGATACTGATTAAGTTTTTTTAATATTCCATCTACTCTGAACAAAAAACCTTCATCATTTGCAAGGGTATTTAACCTTTCTTGAGGAACTTCGTATAATAGTTTAATAGGGTTATGTGAAGTTGCTGACCATATATCCGGGTCTATATCTCTGAAAAGTGCAAATGCTTCAGAATCCCAGACAAGCCATAAATTATGTGCTATATCAAGTAATGGTTTTAATTTTTCCGGCAAATTTGGTATAACAGTTAATTCGCGAAATTTCATAAAGTCCTCCTGTAAATTTTATAGGTAGTGTGAAAAGTTTTAACGCTTTTTACTTAAAAATACTTTTATTCGTATACTTTGGTTGCCTTTGTTCTCCCTTTATCAAAGGGAGATTTAGGGGGATTTATATAC
>CALINM010000028.1 GCA_938045315.1 uncultured bacterium
GTAGATTTCATTAAAACTAAATTTTGCAAGAATTTTTCCTAACAGAACATGATAATAACGACTCCACTTACCAAGTTCTTTCATATCTCCAAGTATCACACATTTTTTCCTGAAGTTTAATTTATCGAAAGTCTCAATGGCGTTTTTAACTGCAGCAGGGTTTGAATTATAAGCATCAATAATAACAGATGTATTTCCAATTTTTATCATCTCCATTCTCATTTTTGGTAGAGAAACATTTTTTAAAGCATCAATTATATCATCCCAATCTATATTAAAATACCTTCCCACAGCAACTGCCCCTGCAATATTAGCAGCAAGCTCAATTCCCGGATACGGAAAGACAACTTCTCTTTTATTTTTTGAATCATCGATAATATCTAATTTCATATGTCTTTCATTCATAATTATGACATTTTTATACCTTATATTTCCTTTTCTGCCAAACTTTACAATATCAACACCATCCCTGTAATAATCATTAAGAAATCTATTATCACTATTTATAAAAACCACGTCCCTGGCACTATCAAGAAGCACGCTTTTCTCCATAAAAATCTCTTTTAAACTCGGTATACCCTCGAGATGAACAGGAGCAATATTCGTTACTATTACCCCATCTGGTTGAATAATTTCTGCCAAATCCCTCATTTCACCCTTATGATTAATACCCGCCTCGAGAACAGCAAAATTTTCTTCTCTTAATCTAAGAAGGGTTAAACTAACACCAAAATAGTTGTTTAAGTTTCCATAGTTTTTCAAAGTTTTATATTTCTTAGAAAGAAGTGCATAAATTATTTCTTTAGTGGAGGTCTTACCACAACTTCCTGTAACAGCAATCACTCTGGGAGTTATTTTTCTCCTCCAGTAAGCTGCTATCTCTCCCAGAGTTTTTTTAGTATCATCAACATAAATATAAAAACTACCTCCTTTATTTTTACCTTTAAAGCTTTTATTAGCTATTACGCCTGAAGCCCCTTTTTTTATAGCATCTTCAATGAATTCATGACCATCAAACCTATCACCCTTTAAAGCTAAAAAAACTTCCCCTTTTTTTATGGTTCTTGAATCAGTTGAAATTCCATCAAAAAAAATATTCTCATCACCTTTAAGAATTCCCTGAGTTATATCTCTCAATTCTCCAGCTTTACCAAGCACTGTCTTATCTCCAGAATTTTTTTTGCCACTTCCTGATCAGAAAAATGAACGGTCTTATCTTTAAAAATCTGGTAATTCTCATGACCTTTACCAGCAATAATTATAATGTCTCCCTTTCTTGCAGAGTAAATGGCGTCTTTTATAGCCTTTTCTCTATCAGGTTGAATTATAATTTTTTTTGAAAAATCAAGCCCTTTTTTTATATCCTCAATTATATCTTCTGGATTTTCATTTCTTGGATTATCTGATGTTACAATTACTATATCAGAATATTTTGATGCTACTTTTCCCATAGGTTCCCTTTTACTTTTATCCCTATCACCGCCACATCCAAAAACTGTAATTACTCTATTCCTGGCAAATTCCCTTACCGTTATTAACACATTCTCAAGGGCATCAGGAGTATGAGCATAATCCACAAGAACACTAAAACCACATTCATTAGGTATTTCCTCCAGCCTTCCGGGTATATTTAATACCCTCTTTAAACCTTCTTTTATTATATTATTATCAATCCCCAGTTTCCTTGCAGCAATGTAAGCACCACAAAGATTATAAGCATTAAACCTTCCCTTTAAACTTGATGAAATAATATCACTAAAATCTTTAGACCAAATACCCACATCAATACCTTTTTCATCCATTTTTAATAAAGCACAGGTATAATCGGTTTTTAAATTAAAAGAAAAACCTTCGATCTTTTTATCAGCAAGTTCTTCATACAATCTTTTTCCATAGGCATCATCAATATTAATAATCCCAATACCATCTTTTTTAAGATGTCTCTCAAATAATATCTTTTTTGAACTGTAATAATCCTCCATATGAGAATGAAAATCCAGATGTTCTGGAGTTAAGTTAGTAAACAGTGCCAAATCAAACTTTAACTCTCCAATTCTATTCTGCTTAAGTGCATGAGAAGAAACTTCCATTACAACCACATCACAATTATGTCTATTAAATTCATCGAGAATCTTAAAAAGGCTTTTCATGTCAGGTGTAGTGTGTGTGGAATTTTTTATTAGAGAACCACACCTATAATTAACTGTACCAATTATTCCAGGATTTCTGCCATTTGTTTTTAAAATAGATTCCATTAGATACGTGAACGTTGTTTTACCGTTTGTACCTGTAACAGCTACAAAGGGGATCTTGTCTAAATCAAGATTGTATTTTAATTGTAGGGCTTCAAAAAAAGCCCTTTTAGTAGAACTTACAAGAATTTGTGGAGTTGAAATATCCTGAACATATCTTTCAACAATAGCAATAAACTTCCCTTTTATATCTTTGAGGAAATCATGTCCATCCTTAGAAATCCCTTTTATTGCAAAAAATATATCATTATCAGATATCTCTCTACTGTCATCGGTAATATCATTATAAAAATCTGGAAGTTCACCCTTTATTTCTAAAGGGTTTATTTTTTTTAAAAGCCTGTCTATTCTCATAAATTAGCACCTATTTTAGATATAAGACAACTTTCTTATTACAACCATCAGAAGATGAATTAGGAGATGGGCTTTGATCGTACACAATTCCACTCCCCTGTATCTCTATATTAAGCCTTTTTAAATTTGCCACCCTTATCGCTTCTCTTAAAGCAAGACCTCTAAAATCTGGTATTGCTTTATTATTCATTTCTGTAAGTTTTATATTGGCATTTTCGCTATTATCTACTGGTATTTCTTTTTTATTATAAGCCACATTTTCCATAACAACAATCTTTCTTTCTCCACCTTGAAATTCAACTATTTTTTTAGCTATTTCTCTAAATATAGGTGCTGCAACATATCCACCATAAGCAATCCCTTTAGGGGCATCAACCCCCACAAGTATGGCATATTTGGGATTATCTTTAGGAAAGGCACCTATAAAGGAAGCGTAATACTCATCTAAATAACCTCTTTTGCCCGGTTTTTGTGCAGTTCCTGTTTTACCAATAACTTCTAATCCTGTGACTTCCGCTTCTTTACCAGTACCTTCAATAACAGCCTTTCTTAATATTTCTCTTAAAGTTTTTGATGTATTATCACTGATCACCCTTCTTATTAACTCTTTTTGATTTGACCATATGGTATTGTTGTCTTGATCAAGAATTCTTTTTATTAATATTGGCTTTACTAAATATCCTCCATTGATAACCGCTGAAAATCCTCTTATTAATTGCAAAGGTGTTACTGAAATACCCTGACCAAAAGAAACAGTTGATAACCTAACAGGTGTTAATTCCTTTGGAGATGGTACAATCCCCCTGACCTCACCCGGAAATCCTACTTCTGTTTTTGCTCCAAACCCAAAATCTGTTAGATATTCATAAAGTTTCCTTTTCCCAAGAAGTTCTCCAACCTTTATGGATCCTATATTGCTGGAATATTTCAGAATTTCCTCCACTGTAAGTGTCCCATAACTTTTGTGATGAGCTTCCTTAAATTTTCTGTCGTGAACCTTGTATAATCCATTTTCACAAAAGACCTTCGTCTGAGGACTTATTAACCTTTCTTCAATACCAGCAGCTATTACAAAAACCTTCATGACTGAACCAGGCTCAAATAAATCTATTATGGCCCTGTTTCTTCTTTCCCATGGAGAATAATTGGAATAATTATTTGGATTAAATGTAGGATAAGAGGCAATTGCTAAAATTTCACCAGAATTTGGATCCATTACAATTGCAAAACCACTTCTTGCCTTTGTCTTTAAGATACCCTTCTTCAATTCCTCTTCAACAATTGATTGGATGTCTCTATCAATACTTAGTTCTAAACTATTACCTTCTTTTACAGGTTTACCTTTTATGAAGAAACCTTCAGGGATATCGGCGCCATAACTTACTTTTGCAGCCATACCCTTGATTTTTTTGTCATAAAAGTATTCTATCCCTTCAAGCCCCTCATTATCCTCATTCACAAAACCAAGAACATGCGCCGCTAACTCTTTGTAGGGATAATATCTTTTACTTTCCTCCACTATTTCAAAGGCATCCGAAAATCCTTTCTTAGCCTGTTTTTTAAATTCATAAAGTTTATTTTTAACGGTCAAATCTTCTATCTTTTTAGCTATGTAGAGTCCTCTGGATTGCGTTTTATCAATAATAGAAATAATCTCATCCCTTTTAATCCCTAAAATCTCTGACATAATACTTGCAAAATTGTTAAGATCAGAAATTTTGTTTTTGTATACATAAACAGAAAAGGATAAAACACTTGTTGCTAATTCAACTCCATTTCTATCATAGATATCTCCACGAAAACTCGCATTATTGTTAAAAACTCTTCCATATTGACTCTGAAGTTTTGACAGATAAAATCCCCTTTCTCCTATTTGGATTACATAAAGCCTAACTATAACAGATACAAAAAGGCCAGTTACTATTAAGCATAAAAGCAGTATTTTAAACTTTCTAAAATTAAATTTTTTCTCATGACAGCTCTTTTTTGTCATTCTCTAACTACCACCAACTCAATTTTTTCTTCCTTCTGAAAATTTCTTGAATAATCTAATAAAACATCTTTTTCACTATACTTAGATAGCTCTTTCTTTACTTTTTTAAGCTCACTTTCGGTTATCTTTAATCTATATTTAAGAGAATCTACATTCTTTGCTTCAATAATCACAAGATTACTAACATATATTTTAAAAAACATTGTTAACAAGAAAAAAAAAGCAAATAAAACAAGTAACTTATTAGATACACGAATTTTTACTACACAACTTTTATCAATTTTTGAAAAGATATTTTTCAATGTAAAAGCATTATCTTTAGCAATTAATTTAAACATTATATTTTTTCTCCTACTCTTAGTTTTGAACTCCTTGCTTTAGGATTAAACTTTATTTCTCTTCCCAGTGGTGTTATTGGTTTTTTAGTTAAAATTTTTAAAACACCTTCCTTATCTTTTGATTTAAAAAAATTCTTTACAATTCTATCTTCAAGGGAATGGAAAGAGATAACAGCTATCCTCCCACCTGGTGTAAGAAAATCTAAGCATTTACTCAAAAACTCCTCCAATGCTCCCAATTCATCGTTTATATAGATTCTTAATGCTTGAAAAACCCTTGTAGCCGGATGTATTTTCTGTTTCTTAGGAACACACTCTATTAAAATTTTTGCCAGTTCATCAGTAGTCTCTATTCTCTTTCTCTTTCTATATTCAACAATTGCTTTTGCAATCCTTCTTGAAAATCTCTCCTCACCATATTTATAAAATACATGGGCCAACCTTTCCCTAGGGTAAGTATTTACAACAAAAGCAGCGGTTATCTCACTACTTTTATCCATTCTCATATCAAGGGGGCCACTTTTCATAAAACTAAACCCTCTCTCTTCATCAGACAATAAATCACTGGACACACCCAAATCTAATAAAAAAAATTTTACACTATCGAGCCCCTCCCTTTTTAAAACAAGATCCACATTCCTGAAATTCTCCCTATATAGTTTCAACCTATCCCCATAAATATTCTTTAATTCTAATCCTCTCCTTATCGCATCTTCATCCTGATCAATCCCAATAATAGAAATTCCATTAAAATTATCAAGTATTACTTTTGCATGACCACCACCACCAAATGTACAATCTACCAAAATGCCCTTTTCAAAATTAATAAGTCTAAGCACCTCATCTACAAGAACAGGAATATGAACCGTACTCATATTCCGAGTCTACTCGCCATTTCACTAATTGACGTGCCCGAAGAAGCATCCAGTGATGGCTTTATTATCCTCTCCTCAAATCTTTCTTTAGACCATATTTCAATCCTTTTTAACATCCCTGCAAAAATTACGTCCTTCAAAATCCCAGCATATTCTCGATGAGTGGTTGGCAAAATAATCCTGCCTAATTTATCAACCCCACATTCCATAGCACCAGAAAAAAATATTCTCATAAAGTGCCTGTCTTCTGGCTTAATAATTTCATAGTTGGATGCCTTTTCTTCTATTTGCTTCCATTCTTGATAAGGGTATGCATAAAGGCAACCATCCATTGTTGTAATTATAAGTCTCTCATCATACTTAACCCTCAGTATCTCCCTGAATTTAGCGGGGATACTTATTCTACCCTTTTCATCAATGGTATGTTCATACCTTCCTAAGAACAATTTTTACCACCTTTTTCCATTTTATACCACTTTTTACCAATATTATCCTCTTCATAAAATTTGTCAAGAAAAATAATTATTTTTTGTTATAATTTTTAAAAAAGTTTAAAATAATCCACATGAAAAGAAATCCTATGGCAAAGATGGGACTAAAAACAAAACTAATACTTGCTATGTCTTCTATTTTCATTCTCTTTTCCCTCGTTCTTTTTCTAATAAGTCAAAATGCTCAGAAAAGATTGATAAAAGAAATGGAAGAAAATATTGACGAGCTAACCAAAGCATTTCAAGTAAGTGTTGAAAAATTGACCAGTGAGGAGCAAAAAAATCCTGAGATGCTGAAAGAACTAATAATGAAACTCAAAAAAAAGGGCATTAATGAGATATCTATACTTTCTGAAAGCAGAGAGATAATAGCTAGTACTAATCCTAAGAAAATAGGACATGTAGCCAGAAGCACTAAAGATACCGACTTTTTAATTAAAGCTGAACTGGGTGTAAAATCCAAGAAAGAATACACAAAAACTATAAACGTACCAATAATAATTGGTGATGAGAACTATGGATATATAAATATAGTTATGCACATGGAAAATTTAACGGGTATTCAAAAAAGAAATTTTTACTTAAGGCTTTTTAGCACATTAATTATTTTTGTTTTTGGAACTTTAATCATAATATACCTTGCAGACAAATATACAAAACCAATACATATGATTGTGGATGCAACAAAAAGAGTTGCTAAAGGTGATTTGACACCTATTAATATTGATCTTTCTCTTGGACCTGAAATAAAAGAATTAGTAATCAACTTTAATCAAATGATAGAAAAATTGAAAGAAAGACAAATTTTAGAGAATAAAATTAAAGAAATGGAACATATATACCAGATTGGTCAACTTTCTTCTGCCATAGCCCATGAGATAAAAAATCCCCTAAACTTTATTAATTTAGCTATAGATCAAATAAAGGATGAATTAAAGCAAATAGATACAGAACCAAAAACCTTCGAGCTTATAGAAGCCATTGACACTGAAATATATAGAATTAATAATATGTTGCATCATTTTCTTGAATACGGTAGACCTTTAAAATTAAATATGGAATATATTAATCTACTGGAACTCTTCAAGGATATTGAAAAAATAATTAAAACAAAGACCGATGATTTAAATATTAAAATTGTACTTAATATTGATGAAAATATTAATTTTCTTGGGGATAAAGAAAAATTAGTAGGTTGTTTTCTCAATCTCTTCTTGAATGCTATTGACTCTATAAAATGTGATGGTGTTATTATAATAACAGGGACAAAAAAAGACGATAAAATAGTAATAAACTTTAAAGATACAGGGCAAGGGATTCCTGAAATGATAGCTGATAAAATTTTTGAACCCTATTTTTCTTCGAAGGATACGGGTATGGGATTAGGGCTTGCATTTACAAAAAAAATATTAATTGAGCATGGTGGAGATATCTGGTTAAACAAAAATTACAGCAATGGTGCAGAATTTATTATCATAATTCCTACAAACATATGAATAAAATTCTAATCGTTGATGATGAAAAAAATCAAAGAGAATTAATAAGTTACATATTACAAAAGGAGTCTTACATTACCCAATCTTCAGCAACAGCTGAAGAAGCTCTAAATATTATTAAAAACGATGAAATTGATGTTCTCATAACAGATCTTAAATTACCTAAAATGGATGGTATACAACTTCTTAAAGAGGTATCAAACATTTCGCCAGAAACATCTGTAATTATAATCACTGGTCATGGAAGCATCGATTCTGCAGTATATGCTATAAAAAATGGCGCTTTTGATTACATAACCAAACCTTTAAAAAAAGAACAAATAATCTTAGTTACGAAAAAAGCAATTGAGAGAACTAATCTACTTAAGGAAAGAAAGTTTTTGGTTTCCCGAATATCATCAAAGGAAGCTTTTGAAGGAATGATAGGGGAACATCCGCTTTTTAAAAATGTTATAAAACTCATTTTAAAAATTGCTCCTTTAGATTCTACAGTTCTTATCACCGGCGAGAGTGGCACAGGTAAGGAAATGGTTGCTAGAGCTATCCATAATATTAGCCCGAGAAAAAATCATCCCTTTATACCTGTTAATTGTGCAGCGCTTCCAGAAAATCTTATAGAAAGCGAACTTTTTGGATATTTACCCGGAGCTTTTACAGGTGCCATAGGAAGAAAAAAGGGCATTTTTGAGGCTGCATCGAAGGGGACAATTTTTCTTGACGAGATTTCAGAAATACCCATTCAAACTCAAGTAAAGCTATTAAGATTCTTGCAAAATAAAGAGATTTATCCCCTCGGTGCTACAACTCCAACACATGTAGATGTTAGAATTATTGCAGCATCAAATGTTGATTTAGAAGAAAGAATCAAAAATGGTAAATTCAGGGCAGATTTATATTATAGATTGAATATATTTTCTATTAAACTGCCAGCATTAAGAGAAAGAAGTAGTGATATCCCTTTACTTGCAAACTATTTTTTAGAAAAATACAGGAATTTAGCTCAAAGGGAAAATAAGTTTTATACATCTGGTGCAATTAAAAAGATGCTTGATTATGAATGGCCCGGTAATATAAGGGAACTCGAATCTGTGGTACAAAAAGCCATCATCCTTTCAGATGATGAAGAGATTAATGAAGATATAATATCAACCATACTAAAGATTGACAGCCCACTAACACATAAAAACATTGAAACTACAAATAATGCTATAAAAGATAGAAAAACCCTGGAAGAAATAGAAAAAGACCTGATAATTGAAGCCCTGAATAAAACGGGATGGAATATGAGTAAAGCATCTAGAATATTAGGAATTACCTATAGGACACTCCAATATAGGCTGGGAAAATATGGTATAAAAAAACCCAGTGATATACCATAAGGTATAAAATTTAACCTTTTGGAATACACATAAATTCACAATTTTAAAAAATTTATTAAAAACAGTAAGTTATGTTTTGGCACCAACATTGCTTTATTAAATTATGAAAATTAAATAGAGGAGGTGAATCACATGAAAAAAGCATTCACAGCAATACTTGCAGCTATGTTAATGGTAGTTTTCTCTAGCTTTGCTTTCGCAGCCGATCAGGCAAAACCTGCAGAGAAGAAAGAAGCAGCTCCAGCAGCAGCTCCAGCACCTGAAAAGAAAGAAGTAAAAGAAGAGAAAAAGGCAAAGAAAACCAAAAAAACTAAAAAAGCTGAGGAGAAAAAAGAAGTAAAAGAAGAGAAGAAAGAAGAGAAGAAAGAAGCAGCTCCAGCAGCAGCTCCAGCAAAAAAATAACTTCTAAACACATGGCACAATTTAAATTGTGCC
>CALINM010000029.1 GCA_938045315.1 uncultured bacterium
CTCCCCCATCTTCCTTAAATCCTCATTTTTAAACTCAAAAAAAGGCCCTTGATACAAAAAATACACCTTCCATAAAATTTCTTTTTTTTCCCTGATGTTCTTTGTATCAATATCCTTGAAATATTCTTCAAACTTAATCAATTCACTATATATTGATGGGAATTGTTTATATAATTCACAATAAGCTTTATAGAAGTTCTCTAAGTTGTTAATCTTAGTTAACAACTGAGGTTCATGAATAACATAATTTATGGGGCAAAATAAACCCTCTAATACTTTTTTCTCAAACATATTGCTTTATTATATACATGATGGTTTTAAATAAAGCAAGCTTAACGAAAAATCCCCATCCCCTTGCATAACATGATAACTTATTTTATAGTATATTACATGAAGGCATATACTGAATACTTATGGATGAACACATCTAATAGGAAAGAGCTTGTTAATATCACAGATAGAGTTTACCAGGCTCTTTTAAAATCAAAAATAAAAGAAGGTTTCGCTCTGGTTTCTGCTATGCATATAACAGCTGGAATTTTTGTAAATGATGATGAACCTGGATTTCATAAAGATTTGATGAAATGGCTTGAAACACTTGCACCCTATAAACCAGATTATGAACATCACAAAACGGGTGAAAACAATGGTGACGCTCACTTAAAAAATATCATTGTTCATCATCAAGTAATCGTTCCAATAACAGAGGGAAAACTTGATTTAGGACCGTGGCAACAGATTTTTTACGCGGAATTTGATGGATGTAGAAGAAAAAGAATAATAATTAAAATCATAGGTATATAATTATGAGAAAAAAAATACCTGATGCAGAATTATCAATTCAATTTGATGACTTAGATATTTTAAGAGAGGTTATAGGGCATAGAAATACCCACCTTGCATTTATTGAAAAACATTTCCCCATTAAAATATACCACAGAGGAAATTTTTTAAAATTATCCGGTGAAGAGCCTGTTGTAGATACAGTTCATAAAGTTATAAAAGAAATGATTAAATCTATAGAAAAAGGTAGAACATTAACGATAAGAGAAATAGAGTTTTTATGCAAAAACTTGAAAACAAATGATATTAATATAGATGAGTTAATGGAAGATGTAATTTTAATTACCCCCAGGAGAAAGCCAATTACCCCTAAGAATTTAACTCAGAAACAATACGTTGATGCCATGAGAAAAAATGATATTGTTTTTAGTATAGGGCCTGCGGGGACAGGAAAAACATATCTTGCTGTTGCAGTAGGTGTTGCTCATTTAATGAATCAAGATGTTCAAAGAATAATTTTAACAAGACCCGCAGTGGAAGCGGGAGAAAAACTGGGCTTTCTACCCGGTGGATTAGCAGAAAAAGTTGACCCCTATTTGAGACCCCTTTACGACGCTTTGTATGATATGCTTGATTACGAAAAGGTTACGAGGTTTATAGAAAAAGGTATTATCGAAATAGCTCCAATAGCATTTATGCGTGGTAGAACACTAAATGATTCATTTATTATAATGGATGAGGCTCAAAATACAACATCAGATCAGATGAAGATGTTCTTAACAAGATTGGGATTTAACTCAAAAGCAGTTATCACCGGTGATATTACTCAAATAGATCTTCCAAAAGGACAGATTTCCGGCCTCGTAGAAGTTCAGGAGGTATTAAAAGACATAAAAGGAATTGACTTTATTTACTTTACAGAAAAAGATGTCGTAAGACACCCTCTTGTTCAAGATGTAATTAGAGCATATGAAGCATTTTCAAAACAAAAGGAGGCGAAATGAAAAGAAGAAGAATAATATGGTTTTTTTTATTTTTCATTTTATCTGGTTTTAGTATTTTCCCCGAAGATGAAAACAAACTCCCATCAGTTGTAGCAAATTATAGGGTACAGATCACTGATACTGAAGGATATTCTATGGAACTGACAAACGTTTCCATAAACAATTTACTTTATATTTCAGGAAAACATAGCAAAGGGGACATAATTATTGATTTTAAAGATGTGGATAAAATAATTTTTAAAAATGTAGATGAAAAAAAAGTTGAAGCAGCTGTCTATATGAAAAATAATGAGAGTTTAAATGTTATATTAAATGGAAATATAAAACTCAAAGGAAAGTCTAAATATGGCATCTTTTCAATAATGCTTCGTGATTTAAAGGAGATTAAGATACTGGAAATTATAAACAAAAAATAGGGGAGGTTACATCCCTCCTCCCCGCCTATTTTTTAAGCCTCACCTTCATAAGCCTTTTTAATCGCCTCTTTACCAGCCTCTACAGCATCTCTTAGGGCTCTTTTTTGTTCACTAATAAAATCTTTTGTGTCATCAACAAGATCGGAAATCTTATCCTTCACATCAGCTGCTACATCTTTTATTTTCTCCCTTGTTTCTTTACCTGATTGTGGCGCCAAAAGCAAAGCTATTGCTGCGCCTAATGCAGCACCAGACAGAAATCCAACTAAAAATACACCAAAACTACTTCCCTTATCATCACAGCTCATTTTGATTCCTCCTTTTTTCTTATAGTTTTAAAATAATTTGTGACAAAGGCAGTTAAGCCCTTTTGCACTCCCAATTTTAACATGGAAACTTTACCTGTGGCTAATTCATATCCTGATTTTATATTTAAACAAAGATTTTCTATCATTATAGAAGCATCTTTGACCTTCTCAGCAGCAAAAAGTGCTGTTTCCATGCCTTTTTTACCCATCTCTGCAGCTGAATTTACAGTATCTATAACTTTATTGGCCTTTTCAATAGTTGGTTGTAAAGCTTTTTTGAAATCTTCAATCTCTTTTTGTAGAATATTTATCTGTTTTTTTAGAACTACAACTATTAAAATAAAAATTACCAAAATTAGATATACTGCTATGGTTTGTAAGATAAGAATTGTTTCGCTCATTGTTTTCTCCTTTAAGTGAATTATACACTATTTTTTTCTTTTTGCAACTTATCAATATTTGTGAAATAAACTACAAAAACCCCTATCTCATATAAAATTTGCATGGGCACCATCATAAGAAGCAGATTGATTACATCTGGTGTAGGTGTCAATATAGCAGAAATTATGGAATTCAGAAGAATAAAAAACCTTCTTTGTTTATTTAAAAACTTAGTATTAATTATTCCAAGCTTTCCGAGCATGCCCATAATTAATGGTAATTCAAACATAATCCCAAAAACTAATAAGAAGGTAAATGTAAAAGAAACATAAGCTGAAAGGGAGATCATGGGTTTTAGATAATCTGTTTGATACTGAAGCAAAAACTTTATGCCCGATGGCAAAACTACTTTATAACAAAAAAAACATCCTCCATAAAAAAGAATTGTCCCTACAAAAACCATTAAATAAATATTTCCACCCCTAATAGTTGTATGTTTACTAATGACTCTTGTAATTTCAAATATTACATAGGGAACTATAATCAATAGGGCCAGTAAAAAAGCAACTTTAAGATATGACATAAACGCTTCTGGTAGAGAATAAAGTATTAGCTTCATATTAATTATATCTTTCAGAACTCGCATGATTTTTTCTACAAAAAAAAGCATTACAAAAAAAACCATTCCACACAGAATCATTGTTCTAATTAATGATTTTCTTATATCTCTTAAAAGATTTAATCTATTTTCAGTAAAAAGCTCCATAATTAACCTTCCATATCCTTTACAATAACCGGCTTAATATTTTTTTTCTTCAAAAAAAGAAATATTTTT
>CALINM010000030.1 GCA_938045315.1 uncultured bacterium
AGAATTGATAAAAAAATTGAATTTTATAAAAACTTTATTGAAAATAAAGAGATTAACAAACTATCCAAAAATGCCTATGACAGAAGAAATGATATTATAAAGCTATATTTAAAAAAGGAAGAACCAGAAAAAATAGCGAAAATACTTGATATACCCCTTGGTGAAGTAGAATTAATAATAAATCTTTATAAAATCAAGGCACCTGAGAAATAATTTCCATATTATAGGAAATTTTTTCCTCTTTTTCATAGAGATATCCTGTTAAAAGATTGAAAAATATAAGATTTAAGGCATGGCATTAAATTTGCAAATACAGCTGTATGCATAAAGGTATATATATAGCAGTATCAGGTGCAGTTATTAAGCAAAATCAGTTAGAAATTATTGCTCAAAATTTAGCAAATTCAAATTCTATAGGTTATAAAAGAGAATATATAACCTTTATTGATTATCTCATAAAAGAAATAAACAATAACAGCGATGACAAAATAATGACAAATATAAACAAAATATACTATGACTTTTCAGTGGGTGAATTTATCAAAACCGGGAAACCCCTTGATATTGCAATAGAAGGTTCTGGTTTTATCGCATTGGAAGGAAATTTATATTCCAGAAGAGGAGATTTGAAAGTTGATGGAAATGGTTTTCTGGTTAATTTCAGTGGACATAAAGTACTGGGTAAAAGAGGTTTTATTGAGGTTGGGAAGAATAAGGTTCCTGATATTTCTAAAGATGGCAAGGTTTATATAGATGGAAATATGATAGATGAATTAAAAATAGTAGATTTTGAAAGATATGATATTTTATCTAAAAAGGATAGTGGTTTGTTTTTTTCTAAGGATGGCGGCAAGGAATCAAAAGCTAACATTTTAGTGGGATTTTTAGAGTCATCAAATGTAAGTCCCGTAAAGGAAATGATAAGTATGATCGAAACTTTAAGAGATTTTGAGAGCTACCAGAAGGCTATTCAAATTTTTGATGAGTCAATCAACAAAATTGTAAATGAGATTGCAAGATTATAGGAGGAGTTTTATATGATAAGAGCCCTTTTAGTTGCTGCAACTGGGATGGAAGCCCAGAAGTATAATATTGATGTAATTGCTAACAACCTGGCCAACGTTAATACTGTTGGTTACAAAAAAGGTCGTGCTGATTTTGCTGAGCTTATTTATCAGGATTTAAAATCCCCAGGGACTTCATCTTCAGAGAACACAGTTTTCCCATCGGGAATTCAACTTGGGCTTGGTACAAAAATAGTTTCTACTCAAAAGCTTTTTCACCAGGGAGATTTTGTGTCTACAGGAAATAATTTAGATTTAGTAATAGAGGGTGATGGATTTTTCAAAATAATGATGCCCGATGGTACTGAAGCTTATACTCGTTCAGGTTCCTTCAGATTAGACAGCGAAGGAAGAATAGTAAACAGTGATGGATATTTATTAAGTCCCGAAATAACAATACCTTCAACAGCTGTTAGTATTACAATTGGTGGAGATGGTAAGGTTACAGTAGTGGAAGCAGGCAATACAAATCCCACAGAAGTTGGTACCATTGAGCTGGTTAGGTTTATCAATCCCGGTGGTTTAAAACCTATTGGTAGAAATTTATATGTTGTTTCATCTGCATCAGGGGATCCAATTGAAGGGTTACCGGGAACAGAGGGATTAGGTACAATACTTCAGGGCTTTGTAGAGATGAGTAATGTAAATGTAGTAGAAGAAATGGTTAATATGATTGTCAGTCAGAGAGCCTATGAAATTTGTTCGAAAGCAATTCAAACTACAGATGAGTTTTTACAGATAGCAAATAACATGAAAAGGTAAGGTATGAAAATTAAGATTTTTCTTTTAATGTTTTCTTTAAATTTCTTAATTTATAAGAATTGTTTTGCCTTCCATATGAATGATTTTTTAGCGAATTATTTAAAAAACGAGTTTGGCTTTGAAGAGGTTTATATTGATAGTCTGAAAATAAATAGCAATATGGATAACGAAATTCCAGATAATGTGAGAGTAGAGAAAATTTATGGGAGATTGCTAAAATTTGAGGCTATAAAAAATGAAAGAGTTTATGAAGGTAAAGCTGAAATAAGAGCTTATAAAAAGGTTCTGGTATCTAAAAATCCCCTTGAGAAGGGTAAAGAAATTTCAGAAGATGATGTTATGGAAAAGTTAATAGAGTATTCAAAAGTTCCAAAAGGTGCAGTAACAGAAAGATCTTCTATAGTGGGTAAATCTCTTAAATCATCGATTCAAGCAAATACAATATTTACAGATGCTAAATTAATTTCAATAAAAAAGGGAGAGAATGTAGTATTAAAGATTGATAGACCAAATTTTTCTGTGAAAATGGTAGGCAAAGCCTTAGAAGACGGAAACATAGGTAAATTGATTAGAGTTTTAAATCTCTCATCTAATAAGGTTATTAAAGGAGTTGTTCATGATGATAAAACTGTTATCGTTAATTTTTAGAAAAGTGGGGTATTTATTCAGTTTAATTATTTTTTCCATTATAATGAACTCCTGTGCTGTACATACACTACCTCCTGAACCACCAAAGTATGTTGAAAAGAAAAATTTTTATTATGAAAAGCGTTCTAATAATTCTCTTTGGGATGATACTGGCTGTCTCTTTGGTGATGTGAAGGCAAGAAACTTAAATGATATCGTTATGATAAGAATAGTTGAGAATATAACTGGTTTAGGTAAAGCAAACACAAAAACTGCAAGGGATTCATCAATGGATGCAACGGTGGAAAAGTTTTTTGGTGCACCACTAAATTTTAATAATAACAACTTTTGGGGTAAAGGTAGTACTTTCTCACCAGAAGTAAAGGGTAGCATGAAAAATAGCTTCAAGGGAGATGGGGAAACAGCAAGACAGAGCAAATTAGATGCAACCATTTCTGCTAAGGTTGTAGAAGTTTTGCCGAACGGGAATTTAGTATTAGAATCAAGAAAGGAAATAGTAATAAATAGGGAAAATCAGATTCTTGTTTTAAGAGGAATAGCAAGGCCGGAAGATATATTGCCTGACAATACTATTCTCAGTACAAAAATTGCTGATTCAAAAATATATCTGGTAGGTGAAGGAGTAATTGGCGATAAGCAGGGGCAGGGTTGGTTGGTAAGAATAATAGATAAGATATGGCCATTTTGATTCAGCAATGTATAAAGATGACACTGGATGGTTAATATGATTATCAAGCCATGAAGTTTGGAGGGATTATGGTATGAAAAAAATCTTTTTAGCTTACTTTTCATTTCTTTTAATATCAACAAACCTATTTGCTGAAAGAATAAAGGATATTGGCAATTTTGAAGGTGTAAGAGAAAACCAACTTGTAGGATATGGGATTGTTGTAGGACTTAGTGGAACCGGTGATAAGGGTCTTGCACCTGTGATGTCAATTGCTAATATGTTGCAAAGGATGGGTATTACTATAAAACCTTCGGACATAAAATCGAAAAATTCAGCGGCTGTCTTAGTTACCGTTAATCTCCCACCTTTTCCAAAGAATGGTATGAAGTTAGATGCTCTTGTATCAACTATAGGAGATGCAAAAAGTCTTAAAGGTGGTACTCTTATTTTAACACCCCTTAAGGGAGGAGATGGTAAGATTTATGCAGTAGCACAGGGGCCTGTTAGTATTGGAGGTTTTTTAGGAGGTAGTGGGGGAAACAGCGTAGCAAAAAATCATCAGGCTGCTGGTATAGTACCAGAGGGTGCTATAATTGAAAAAGAGCCCGAATTTAATTTAGCTAATAATAACGAAATAAGATTTTTTTTGAAAAATCCAGATTTTACAACAGCTAACGAAATTGCAAATAAAATAAATGAGTTCTATAAAAAAGAAATTGCAGTGGTTAAAGACCCTTCCAGTATAAAGATAACTATACCTGAAGAGTTTAGAGGGGATAATTTACCCAAATTTCTTTCTATTGTGGAAAAGATAGAAGTAGTGGTTGATAATTCTGCTAAAGTTATTGTAAATGAAAAAACTGGTACAGTAGTAATTGGTGAAAATGTCAAATTATCTCCTGTAGCAATAGCACATGGTAACTTAATAGTAACAATCAAAACAGATTATGAAGTTTCTCAACCCTTGCCACTTGCACCGAAAGGTTCAGAAACAATAGTTGTCCCAAAAAAGGATGTAAAAGTTGAAGAACAAAAGGGATATTTGACAGAGATAAAAGGTGCATCCTTAGGAGAGATCGTTAGAGCTCTGAATAGTTTAGGTGTTACCCCTACAGATTTGATTGCTATATTACAAGCTTTAAAAGCATCAGGATCACTTAAAGCTACATTGGAGATTATATAATATGATAAGTCAATATTTTGACATAGGTTCATATGGCCTAACAAAATCAAAATTAGAAAAATTAAACAGTACTGGCAATCAAGAAGAAATGGAAAAAGTTGCTCAGGAGTTAGAGTCAGTATTTATTTATGAATTACTTAAGGTAATGAGAAATACTGTTAAAATTAGTGATAAAGAACAAGATGCCTTTTGCAACTACAATACCATAATTGATATGGAACTCTCCAAGGTCTTATCGGAAAGAGGATTTGGTTTAAAAAATTATATTTTAGAAGCATTGAATAGGGATAAAATTATTAGAAGCTATCAGAAAGTTGAAAAGGAGTCAGAAAAACCATATTTTAAAAATATCACTTCCGGCTTTGGGATGAGAAAACATCCAGTTTTTGGTATTAATCATTTTCATAAAGGTATTGATATAGCATTGCCAGAAGGTAGTGATATTAAGCCAGTTCTTGACGGTAAGGTAATTTATAGTGGATTTGATAAAGGGTATGGAAATAATATTGTTATTGAACATAAAAATGGTTTAAAAACAAGATATGCCCATAATATGGTTAATCTTGTTAATGTGGGAGATGTTGTTGATAGGGATACTATTATTGGTAAGGTTGGTAAAACAGGTATCACAACGGGACCACATTTACATTTTGAAGTGATAAAAGATGGAAAACCAATAGATCCTGGCATCTTTCTTGCTGCAAAATAAATTAAAGTTTTAAAAAAAAACTTCGATAAAATTAGTAAGAAAGAAGCAGGAGGTTTAAATGAAAATTAATGGAAACAAGCCATATGATGGAGTTGAAGTAACTCTCTCTACAACAAAAATTAGTAATCTAAAAAATGATGAGAGCAAGTTAAGAAGCGTCAAAAAACAGGCAGAAGATGTGATCGAAATCTCGAGGGATTCAAAAAAGATTGCAGAAATCGCAACTGCTATTAAAAATATGCCCGAAATAAGGAATCAGAAGGTAGAAGAACTTAAAAAAGTTATAGAATCTGGAAATTATACAGTTGATCCAAGAAAACTTGCAGAGAAAATAATAAGCGAATTATAGAAATGAAAGAGTTAAAGGAAGCATTACAATCACTAATAAAGCTTCATGATGAGTTGGTTACTCTTCTTCAGCAAGAAAGAGAAGCATTAATACTCTTTTATCCCAGTGAAATAGAGAGGCTTGCCAGGGAAAAAGATATGTTGCTTATGAAAATCAGACTTTTTGAAGAAGAGAGAATTAAATTAATGGATAAGATAACAAGGATAAATAATTACCCTGAAAACATGACTCTTTCAAAGCTTGTTGAAATAACAGGTGATGAGGAGTATAGAGAATTGGGGTTGAAACTACTATCATTGGTCCAGTCTGTTATTGAATTAAATGAGTTTAATAAGATACTTGTTGAACGTTCTTCAAGGCATGTAAATAGTTTTCTTAATTTTCTTGAGAATAATGGTTTCGAACACGCTCGATTCAATAAGACATTTAAGGCATAAAAAGGAGTTTTAATTGTCTATACTTTCTATTTTCGATATTGGTAAAACAGCTCTGTTAACTAATCAAACAGCTATATCAGTAACAAGCCATAATATCGCAAATGTAAATAATCCAGATTATTCCCGTCAGGAAGTTATCCTGGGTGTGAAGGCACCAATAAAAATTAGAGGTGGTTACTTAGGAAGGGGAAGTAATGTTGATGATATTAGAAGAAGTTATGATAAGTTTTTAACTGATATGCTATTCAGTCAGGAAAGTTTATTAGGTAGGTCAGTTATTTTAAAAGATATAATATCTGAAGTGGAAGAGTTTTTCAATGAGTCAAATAGAGAGGGGCTTAACTCTGTATTAAATAATTTTTTCAATGCCTTAGAAGATCTATCCATCAACCCTTCAGATATGAGTAAAAGAATTGTTTTGATAAATAGAGCTCTTGAATTAGTAAGTGAATTTAAGGACATGGAAACTCGATTGGAAGATATATTAAATTCTGTTAATAATGAGATTTCTAATGCAGTCGGTAAAATAAATAGTATTAGCAGAGACATTGCAGAACTGAATAAAAAAATAAATCAACTGGAAGCAGATGGTGTATCATCGGCAAACGATCTGAGGGACAAGAGAGATTCCCTTCTTAAAGAACTCTCTAAATACGTAAACATTAATTATTATGAAAGTAATGATAAGATTTTCTATGTTTCTGTGGGTATGAGAAATATTGTTAGTGGGGGTAATGTTTCTGAGATGAAGTTTTTGAAGAGTTCACAAAGAAGTGTTATTAAAGTAGAAAATATTGATATAACAGATAGAATAACCAGTGGGAAAATAAGTGGGCTTGTTACATCTGAAGATTTGATAAAAAATGAGTTTTTATATAAATTAAGGAAGCTATTTGGTGGTTTTGCCAATCAGTTTAATCTAATTCATCGGAATGGCTATGATTTGAACAATAATACAAATGTTAATTTCTTCAAACCATTGACAAATATCCATTTTGAAGTGTTTTCTCAAAACGGTGCAATAACTTCTTTAAATATCAATGATTATAATGCATTGAAATTTGATGAATATTACATAAACATTAAGGCTGGCAATATTTATGAAGTTGTAAATAAATACAACAATCAGGTTATAACCTCTGGTATTTATAGTTCTGGAAGTACTATCAGCTTTGATGGCATTGATGTAGTCATTTCAGGGCCAGTTGCTGATGGTGATAGTTTCTTAATCTCACCTTTAAAATTAACGATTAAAGATGCTGCATTGAATATACAGAATCCAGAAGAAATTGCTTTAGCATCTAATGTTAATTCTCCATCGGATAATACGAATCTATTGAATCTTATAGATATTAAGGAAAACTCTATTGGAGCATTAGGCAATAAAAAAATATACGATTTTTTACATGATTTAACTTCAAGGGTTGGGATACTAGCTGCTTCTGCTAATGATAACTTGAGTTTTGATCGGACTCTTTATAACGAGATTTTTAATAGGAAAAGTGTTGTACAGGGTGTTAATCTAGATGAAGAGGCTGTTAACTTAATAAAATATCAACGTGCTTTCGAAGCTGCTGCAAAGGTGATACAGGTAGCAAATGAGTTATATGAAACACTGGTTAAACTTGTATGAGAGTAAACAATCAAATTATTTATAATCAGATAATAGAATCATTGGCAAAAAAGAATGTTGAGATCTACTCAGCTCATGAAAAATTGACGTCCTTAAAAAATATAAATAGACCCTCTGATGATGTTTCATCTTACACAAAGGCTGCTAATTACAAAATAAAGTTAAATAATGTTGAGCAATTTAAGAGAAATATTGATTTAGCTGATGGCATGCTTAAATTTGTGGAAAGACAACTAAATGATTTGAATGATATATGGGATAGGGTTAATGAGTTAACAATTATGGGAATAAATGCCACTGAAGATAGTACTTCAAGGCTCGCTGTGGCATCGGAGTTAAAAAATATTGCAAATTTTATGCTTGGAATTGCAAATAGCAAATACGAAGGTAATTATATATTTTCAGGGTTTAAATCAGATCAAGCACCATTCTCATCTATAAATTCAAGCTATAATGGTGATTCAAATGATATATTGGTAAGCATAGATGAAGCCAGTTATCTTGTTGCAAATGTTACTGGGGATAAATTATTTCTCTTTAATGGTTTCTCTTCAAGGAGTTTGATTACTGAGGATGGAAAACATATTTATTATAACTCTCAGGTTGATGGTTCTCTTAATATTGAGATAAGGGATACTGATAACACTCATGTTATCAAGACAATAAATATAAAAAGTGTGATTGATGGTGTAGATAAATTGGCTCAAGCTTTTAAAAATAATAATATTCTTGAAACCAAAGCAATTTTCGAAATAGTTAGTTTTGCAAAAAATCAGATAATAGTATCCCAAACAGAAGTGGGAGCAAAGTTAGCAAGGCTTGAAAAACAATATGAAAAGTTAGATGAAACAGATTTGATTTACAAAAAATTGTTATCGAATGTTCAGGATGCTGATATTGCTGAGGTTGCTTCAGCGATAGCTAATATTCAAGCTTCTCTTGAAGCACTGAGACTTTCAGCTTCAAAAATTTTCTCCCAATCTCTCCTAGATTTTTTGAGGTAGATTTCAATGTTAGTATTAACAAGAAAAAGGGGTGAAAAAATCAGGATAGGTGATGGAATAATCTTTGAAATA